>JBLFYM010000093.1:0-22377 GCA_047608975.1 Limisphaerales bacterium
ATCCCCGTCAGGGCGAACTACACATCAATTCAGCAACAACACAAATACGAAGCGTTCACCTGTCTCCAACCTGGAGAAATATTCTCCGGCAAGGATTCCAAGATCGAACGTAACGAAAACGGAGACGCGCTCTACGCGTGGAAATCAGGCACCCAACCGATCGGACCAGGCGAGGAACAGCAGCTGATTCGACATGGTCTGCTTCGCAGCGAGGAAGCCCACTTCCTGCCCCAAGACGTCGAATCAGGTAAAACCATCAGCCTGCATTTCAGCACTGTCCGCTGGAATGAGTATCGAAACCGATGGGTCATGATTGGGGTGCAGAACGGGGGCAATCGCTCCTACCTCGGCGAAATTTGGTATGGCGAATCCAGGCAACCAACCGGACCCTGGCAAAGCGTCTGCAAGATCGTCACGCACGATCACTACTCCTTCTACAATCCCTGCCATCATGATTTCTTCGACCAGGAGAACGGACGGCTCATCTACTTCGAAGGCACCTACACCTCCATGTTTTCCCAAGCAAAGACCAAGACGCCACGATACGACTACAACCAAATCATGTATCGACTAGATCTCGCCGATCCTCGATTGAATGCGACGCATGGCCCGCACTGAATCGGCTAAAAACAGATCGGAGCCTTGGCATTTAGCTCCTCGCAGTATTCCAGGAACTCAGAAGGATTGACGTCCCCCTTTTCATAGGCCGCCAGGATCGCGCTTTTCGTATCTGTTCCCCGAAGAGCCATACGAGCGAGACGGAAATCCAGACGGTCCATTTCACCCTCCGGATCAAGGCGCGCTCCCTTCACAAACAGGTCAAAGACCAGGGGATTGTCCCTCGGTGCCAAAATCAAAGCGACTTGTCCCGGGACGTGGTAATCGTCTGCAACCAGAAATTTCTCACACTACGAGATCCGATCAGGCGGCACCATTCTCACCGCGCTGTACGCGAGCATGCGAAATTCATCCACTGACTCAAAATCTCCGGAATCCAAACGACGCCGGCATTCCTCGTAAGCCACAGTGCTTTTTACTGTCGCGACCTCGGCGGGGAAATCGACAGGCATCCCGGCGGCGGCTCCAGTCCCTTCGTCCGGGAACAAGAGTGCACCACGTCGCGGCAGCAGGCCGGCATAAGCCTCTTCCTCCGAGATACATGCTGTCGTGGTGAAGGAAGAACAAATAGCCGGTGAAGGGCTCGCCGCAATAAACCCCCGCACAATCTTCGCCGCTGAAGAAACAGCGCATCGAGTACTTTTCCAGCAATGCGCCGTTGGGAATATCACGGTGAGTTCGCACCGCTTCCTTCAACGGCATCAGTCGATACTTCAGATTGGCGGCATTCCGCTCACGCACGCCATCGTGTCGCAAATAGAGCGCCCGCAATTCTTCAGGGAGAGTCACTCCTAGCTTTACCTCGGCCGCCGCGATCGCAGCTGGCGAAGCCGGTCCGTTCCACCTCGGCAATTGCCCGGGCGGATCCGCGGTTCGGAACAAGGATTTCAGCCACTCGATCATCTCGAATCACTGCGCCGCTTGGCGTAGTAAGCGCGGAGCTCTTCAATGGTCACGAAACCATCCGCGTTGGCATCGACCGCCCTGAACGTTTCCTTGGCCCAGAATTCTGAGTTCGAGAGTTTGCTATCTCCGTTTTTGTCAGCCTTGGTGAAAATGCTCTTCAACGTCTTCTTCCGCTTGCGAGTGGAAGTCTTCTTGAGCTTGCCGCCGACCTCCGCGTTGCTCCGATCCTGACGGATCCACCGGGGCGTCTCCATCTGATCGCTCCAGGAAGAAAACGCCGCGTTCAGTTCGCGGAGCTTTTCAGGTTTCTTGGCGGCCAAATTTGTAGTTTCTCCGATATCCTCAGCGAGGTGAAAAAGAAATTTCTCCCCCGCGCGAGTTTCCACCAGTTTCCAATCGCCCACCCGGGCGGCGTGCTCCTTGCCCGCCCGCCAAAACAGTTGATCGTGAGGTTTCGTTGAATTCTCGCCGTTCAGAAATGGGAGCAGATCCTGGCCGTCGATACGCTGTCTCTCCGGCAATTTGATCTCGGCAGCCGCCAGCGCAGTTGCGTGGACATCAAATCCCATAACCGGATTCCTGTAAGTGCTTCCCGCAGCGATTTTCCCGGGCCACTGGATAACGAATGGAATCCGGATACCACCCTCGAACATCTGCCCCTTGAGCCCACGCAAGGGATCATTCCGCGAGGTGGTCTGATGCGTCGGCCCGCCATTGTCGCTGTAAAAGAAAACCAGCGTTTCCTCCTCCATGTCCAGTTCCCGCAGTCGGTTCATCACCCGGCCAATGGCGTCATCCAACGCGGACAGCATGCCCGCGTAGGTCTTGCGCGCCGGATCTGTGATTTTTGGAAATCGACTCTCATAGGCCTCAGTGGCTTCGAGCGGCAGATGGACAGCATTGAAGGAGAAAAACAGAAAGAAGGGATCTTCCCCCCGTTTGCTCTTCCGGTGCTGGTCAATGAACCGGACGGAGTCGCGGGCAAAGGCGTCGGTCAGGTATTCGGTTTCGTCGTTGAACGCCGCGCCGTTGCGGTAGAGCTGATTGTTCTGCCGTTCGCCAACGGGATAGAAGGTCCGCGCGCCGCTGAGGAAGATGTAGGAGTGGTCGAAGCCTCGCTCGTGCGGACGGAGCCCTGGCTGAAATCCGACGTGCCATTTGCCCACCATGCAGGTGGCATACCCGGCGCCCTTGAGGCGTTCGGCCAGCATGGGCACATCCCGGGGCACGCCGAAGTTTCGCGCGGAGTATTCTTCCGGCCCCGAGTTGTTCTCGAAGCCAAACCGATGCTGGTAAACCCCGCTCAACAATCCTGCCCGTGAGGGAGAACAAATGGGATGATTCGCGTAGCCATCCGTAAACCGGACACCATTCCGGGCCAATGCGTCGATGTGGGGCGTTGGAATGTCCCGGCACCCGTAAACGCCAACATCTGCGTATCCCAAATCGTCTGCGAGAAAGACGATGATGTTTGGTTTTGACCCGGCGAGAGAGTTACCGACTGCAGTGAACAACGCGACGAGCAGCAGATGAATCAGGGGCTTCATTGAGTGCCGAGAGGAAATGAAATTGCGCCGGGATTGTCCACGTGAATTCTCGCTTATAGGCTCGCCTTCATCCTGGGGGAATGTCACGAATCGCGCGCACAGCCACCAACACAACAACCGCCACCTTAGAATTTCAGCCCCAGAGTCAAAACCCAACCCTAGTTCCCATGAACGCCAGGCGAGCCAGCGACTGTTTGCGTTCTGCATGGTCGTGATTTTCGCCGCCTGCCTGACGGCTTCCCTCGTGCAATCATCGGGCGGGCACGTCGATATTCGAAGCCTGACCATTCCCACTCAAAACGGCCAATGGCTGGCCGCAGACCTTTTCAAACCGATAAGTGCAACCAAGACGAATCAGGCTCCGCTGGTGGTCGTGATTCCAGGATTTCAACGCTCCAAGGAAGCGCTTTCAAATATCTCCATTGAACTGGCCCGACGGGGAATTGTGGTGATTTCGATTGATCCCTACGCGCAGGGGAATTCGAGTTCATCGCTCAGCCGCCGGGCGGCAACGACCCAAGGCTATGGCATGTTCGCGGTGGTCGATTATGCCTACGAGACCGACATCCTGAACTACGTCGACAAGCAGCGGATTGCAGCGACCGGACATTCCGCCGGCGGCAATGCGGCGATTCGCGGCGCGGCTTACTTTGGAAAGCAGGCGGGCAAGTCCGGCAGACTCGGCAAACTTCACTCCGTGTTTGTGTCCGGCTACGCGCTGACCATGACTGACAAGGTGCTCAGGGACGTTCGCTCGAATGTAGGCATGAGCTATGCCTTCCATGATGAAGGCGCGTATCGGAACGAGTTGAAGCACGGTGACATGCGGAAGGCCCCGGAATCGCTCCGACTCGTGAACTCAGGTCTGGCGACCGATGAGATCGTCGAGGAGATCGAAATCGGCAGCTACTACGGAAGTCTCAGCAACCGGACCTTACGCGTCGTTCACAATGAAAGACTCCTGCATCCGTTCCAACCCTACTCCCCGGAAGCGACCGCAAATCAAATCGAGTTTTTCGAAAAGGCGTTTGGCCTGCCGACCGATCTGTCGAGCCATGAGCAGGTTTGGTATTGGAAAGAGCTGGCCACGTTCATCGCGATGATCGCCGCGTTCGTCGCCCTGTTACCGTTGGGTGGGCTGCTGATGGAGACACCTTATTTCAAACCTTTGGCCCACGAAATCCCACCGGCATTGCCTCGGCCACAGGGTTCCGGACGGTTGGTATTTTGGTTCGTATTCGCGTTGTCCGCGACGATCGCCTGCTTTACCTACATTCCACTGTCCGAGCTTTCGCATGAATTGTTCGTGGACGCCTCAAACCGACGCATGACCTGGTTCTTTCCGCAGCGGATGAATAACGCGGTCATGCTCTGGGCCGTGTTGAACGGACTGGTCGGCTTCATTATCTTTTTCACGAGCTATTTCCTGTTCGGCAGCAGGCACGGCATTCGGACAAAGATGTGGGGCGCGCGCATCTCCGTTGCTGAATTTGGCCGGACGCTCCTTCTCGCCGGAATACTGTTCGGCTTCTTCTTCCTGACCTTGTTCATGATGTATTGGATCTTCCACGTGGACTATCGCTTTGTGTTCCTCGGAGCGCGGGTGTTCCAGGCGGACTCGCTAATCCTGCTGGGGATGTACGCGCCGATCTTCTTCGTCTTCTTTCTCTCCAACTCACTCAGGGTAAACGGCGCGATGCGATTTGAGGGCGTGCCCGAGTGGCGAGGGATGTTGCTGGCCGGTATCGCGAACACCTTGGGGCTGATCCTCATTCTGATTGTGCAATACAGCGTCTTTGCGTTCACCGGCACAGTCCATTGGACCGACGGTTGGCTCTACGTGAACCTGCTGTTCGGGGTGGTGCCCATGATGTTTGTGCTGCCCTATTTCAACCGCTTCTTCTTCCGCCTCACCGGCCGCATCTACCTCGGACCGATGACGACCTGCCTGATCTTCATCATGATCCTGCTGACGAACACGGTGTGTTACCTGCCGCTTTGAAGCTGTCAGATTAAAGAGCGCGCGTGGCGACTGAGAGTCACCGCCGAGCGGGCGAAATTGGAAAAACTCCAAGCCTCATAATTTTCAAACTCCAAACTTCAATCCGCGGGTGCGGATTGAAGGGGTTTGATTGAATTTTGGGGCTTGGGTTTTCTTTGGAGATCGGAGCTTCCTCTTGCGAACTCGATGACCAGCATCGAACCAGTGATCCTTTCGCCGCTTTTCCCTCGGTTCGCTATGCAGTCAACTGCGTTGTAATTCCACCAGAGCCGTTCTAGTTTTCTGCCACTAGCCATGGCAAACAAAGACCGAGGTCAATGGAAGAGCCAGATGGGTTTCGTGCTCGCAGCGGCGGGGGGCGCGGTGGGACTCGGCAACATCTGGAAATTCCCCTACGAGGTCGGCGCAAACGGCGGCAGCGCGTTCCTGTTGGTGTATCTGTTGCTGATCCTTTTCCTTGGGCTGCCCGTGCTTATCGCCGAGGTCATTCTGGGCAAAGCCACGCAGCGAAATCCGGTGGGTGCGTTTCAGGAACTCGACGGGAAGAAGTCACCATGGCAGACAATTGGTTTTGTCGGCGTGCTGGCCGCATTCGTCATTCTCTCGTTCTACAGCGTGGTGGCCGGATGGTGCTTTGAGTTTATCTGGCAGGGTTTCAAAGGCGCGTATTCTTCCTCAGGTTCGACGGAAGCAGTGAAGCAGATCTTCGGCGATCTGCAGGCGGATCAACCCCGGCAACTGGCCTATCACGGTGCCTTTATCCTGATCACGATCGGGATTGTGTTCGCCGGCGTGCAATCCGGGATTCAACGCGTATGCGAGATTCTGATGCCGCTGCTCATCGTCATTCTCATCGGACTGGTGGTATTCGCCATGACCCAACCCGGGGCCAAACAAGGTGTGAAGTTCCTGCTGGAACCCGATTTTTCAAAACTGACGTCGAAGGCGATCCTCGCGGCGATGGGACAGTGCTTTTTCTCACTGAGCCTCGGCATGGGCGCGATGCTGACTTATGGCAGCTACCTGCGTAAGGAGGACAAGGTCATCTCCGCGGCGGGCTGGGTTGTGACCATGGATACCGGCATCGCGTTGCTGGCGGGGTTTGTGATTTTCCCGATCGTCTTTTCATTCGGAATCGATCCCGGTGCCGGCCCCGGCCTGGTGTTCGTTTCTCTACCGGCGGCGTTCCAGCAACTGTCGGCGGGAACAATTGTCGGCACTGCCTTCTTCATCCTGCTGCTCGCGGCGGCGATCACGTCCGCGATCTCTCTGCTGGAAGTCATCACGGCCTACTTCGTGGATGAATATCAGATGGGCCGTCGATTGGCGTCGGTCATGTTTGGATTGCTGTGCTTCCTGATCGGCGTGGGATGCACCTACAGCGGGGACTATTTTAACTTCCTGGACAACTTGGCCAGCAAGTATCTGCTCCCCCTCGGGGCACTGTTCATTTCGCTCTTCGCCGGGTGGCGATTAAATCGACATATTGCGGAGTCAGAGTTCAAGGATTCTAGGTTTGCCGCGGCCTTTGGGATCTGGCTGTTCTGCGTCCGCTACGTGGCCCCTGTGCTCGTGACGCTCGTCTTTTTGAACGCCATCGGCGTTTTCGAGAAAGCGCCCCCCACGGGCTGAGTTCAAAACCCCACTAAACCTTAACGTTTTCTGCTTTTTTATGGGTGCTTTTGACATTTTTTTGACTATTTGACCGGCAAGGAGGGGTTCCCTACACTCCCCCGCTCTGTTTTATGAACATAGTCATTTGTGACCCAATTTCGCCCAAAGGCATCGAGTATTTCAAGTCTCAGCCGGCGTTCAACGTGAATGTCCTGCCCAAACCACCGGGCAAAGAAGAACTGCTTGAACTCGCGAAGACAGCCTCCGCGATGGTGGTGCGTTCGGAGACCAAGATCACCCGCGAGGTGATCGAATCTGCCCCTGCCCTCCGCGTGGTCGGCCGTGCCGGCGTGGGCGTCGACAATGTCGACGTGGAAGCAGCGACCGCCAATGGCGTCGTGGTGATGAACACCCCCAGCGGGAATACGATTTCGACTGCCGAACTCACTTTCTCGATGTTGATGGCCTTGGCTCGAAAGATTCCGCAAGCCCACGGATCCATGAAGGCGGGTGAATGGAACCGCAAGGCATTCAAGGGTACGGAAATCTGCGCCAAGACGCTTGGCATTCTCGGGATGGGCCGCATCGGTGCCGAAGTCGCCAAACGCGCCCAGGCTTTCGGCATGAAGGTCGTGGCTTACGATCCCTATCTGGCCCACGCTCGCGCCAAGGCACTGGGTGTTCAGCTGTGCGAGAAGCTCGAGGAACTCTATCCGCTCTGCGACTTCATTACCGTTCACATGCCGCTGACGGATGAGACTCGGAACATGATCAACGGTGCGGCCTTCGCCCAGATGAAAAAGGGCATCCGCGTTCTCAACTGTGCCCGCGGCGGCATCGTCGATGAAAATGCGCTGATCGAAGCAATCGAGAACGGCCAGTGCGCCGGTGCCGGATTGGACGTCTACGAATCGGAACCTCTGCCGGCCGATCACAAGCTGCGCACCCTGGATCAGGTCATCATGACTCCGCACCTCGGAGCCAGCACCGCTGAGGCTCAGGACAACTGCGGCATCGAAGTTGCAGAACTCATCACCGACTACCTGCAGAACAGCGTGGTCCGCACGGCGATCAACATGCCCAGTCTGGACGCCAAGACCTATGAGGCGGTCAAACCGTATCTCATGCTCGGCGAGAAACTCGGCCGCCTCCTTGCACAACTCGCTCCGAATCGGAACGACCGCATCGTGATTTCATTCGGCGGCAAAGCGGCGGAAATTCCCAACGATCCGGTGGTGCGGTACGTGCTCAAGAGCTTCCTCGAAAACGCGGGAGGCAAAGATGTCAACCTGGTCAACGTCCTCAGCCTGGCCGAGTCATTGGGAATCCAGATTGACGCCGTCACCTCGAACGAAGACGTCGACTTCAACGAATGGCTGCACGTAGCCGTGCATTCAGGAGACAGCAAGGTTTCCGCCGGAGGTACGATTTTCGGCAAGAGCAGTCAGCCGCGAATTGTGCGTCTGAACGGCCAGCCAGTGGAGATTCTGCCCGAAGGAATCGTGTTCCTGATGAACAACAAAGATCGGCCCGGCATCGTCGGTCAGATCGGTTCACTGATGTCGAGTCACCATGTGAACATCGCGAACATGACGCTCGCGCGGGATTGCGCGGGAGGACAAGCCCTCACCGTGCTGAACGTCGACAGCGTTCCCCCGGCGACCGCGCTGGCAGAAATTGAGAATGACCCGGACATCAGCAACGTCCGGATTGTGAAATTCTGAACCCCGACAACACCATGCGACTCAACTCCCTCAACCCTGTCACGCCGCTCCTCGCATCGCTTGCGTTGAGCGTTTCCCTATCCGCCGCCCCGAAAAAGATCCCGCTGGATCAGTTGTTTCCGGACAAAGTTGTCGCGCGCGGAAAAGGGTTTGAGGTCAAGGAGAGCGAGATCGACAAGGCATTTCTTGATTTCAAGGCGGCGTCCGCAGCGAACCGGCAGCCGGTGACTGAAGCCGACCGTCCCGACCTGATGAAGCGCCTGCTGGACAAGCAGATCTTTCTGAAGATCATGACCCAACGCGCGACTGCGGACGACCATGCCAAGGGTATCGAGCGCGCGGAAAAGCTGATCAACCGTTTCCGCGAGGGCACGGGATCCGATGCCGCGTTCAGCCGCTACCTGAAATCCATGGGACTGGAGTATGACGAATTCCGGACCAAGTTCATCGATCAGGCGATTGTGGAAGAAGTGCTGATTCGTGAACTGCACGACCAGATCCCTATAACCGACGCCGACCTGCGTCGCTACTACGATGAGAATCTGGACAAGTTCAAACAGCCTGAGCAGCTTCGCGCAGCACACATCCTGATCGCCACCCGCGACCTCCAGACACGCCGCCCCTTCCCGGCAGCGGACAAGGAAAGCCGCCGCATACGCATCGGCACAGTTCGCCGCCGTGCGATCTTGGGGAGCGATTTTGAAAAGCTTGCGAAGGAATACTCAGAAGACCCCGGCTCAAAAGATCGCGGCGGCACCTATGCCTTCGTGAAGGGACAGATGGCGGTAGAATTCGAAACCGCCGCCTTCGCGCTGCGCATCGGAGAAATCAGCGATGTGGTGGAAACCTCGCACGGATTCCACATCATCAAGTTGTTGGATCGCAAACCCGCAGTGACCATCACCTTTGAACAGTCCAAGGAACGGATCAAATCCACGCTGGTCAACGAGAAGGCGAATGTGCTGATGCCCAAATTCACTGAGAACCTGAAACAGCTCTACAACGTCGTGGTGCTCGACCCAAAATTCAATCGCTAGCAGCCCCACTCCGATCAGGGATTGCGCTGCATTGACCTTGGGCCGGCGATGCGATACTTCCGAGCAATGAAACACCTGCTGTTGTTCCTGGCGATCGGCGCCGGACTCTCATCAAATCTCCGGGCCGCCGAACAATCGCCTCTTTCGGCAGAGATAAAACTGAAGTGCGCGCATGTACTGCGGCAAGGTTTGCGATCTGATGAATTCTGGCCTTCGATCCACGCTGCCGAGGGTCTGACAATCGGAGGTTATGGAGCCGAGGTCCGCCAGTTTCTCGCTCCCAAACTCGAAACCGAAACTGACGATCAAAAGCGCTGCGGTCTTGCCCGTGAACTTTTCCGGGCCGGCGACCAGGCCCAGAGCCTCATTATGATGGATATTCTCCGGAGCAAGAATGATCACGGCTGGGTGCACGCGGCAGAAAGTCTCTACAAGGTAGGTTGGATCGGTGATTCAAACGCCCTCCAGGACGCCTATCACAAACCCAACAACATCCGGCTCAAACTCTTGGCCGGCGCAGCCTTGGCCAAATACGGAAACGGACATGCAGAAGCGTTGGGTTTCATACGACGACGTCTGGCGACGGAAAAGGATCCGTCACAGATCTATCTCCCAGCGTGGATACTCGGGCGCATCGGCGGAGAACAGGATCGCGCTGCCATCCGCAGTCGAATTCCGGACGCACCGGACCCAAGCGCGCGGGCATTCCTAGACAACGCGCTCGCAGCGTTGGGAGACAAGGCGGGACAAAAGGCACTCACGCGTAATTTCAAATCCAGCGAAGCTCCAATCCGAACCTACGCCGCCGTCTTCGCTGCGGACGCGGGCATGCATTCCGTGAGACCACAGCTCATACATCAGCTCGACGACGAGAATCTCGATGCCCGAATTCGAGCAGCCCAAGCGTTGCTTTTTCTGTTCCGCTGACGGCGCGCGGTGCAACTACGCCGATTCCTACACCGATCACGAGTCCGATCAGATGTGCCAATGGAACCGGCACGAACTGATCCGCACCACTCAGCAACGGCTCCGCGAGATTGAGTTCTAATCCAAACTTGGCGAGCATCAACACGCCCAGAATTGACCAATAGGTTCTCCCCCCGCGATCGACACGCAGGCGAGTGACGATCAGTTGCGAAAGCAGCAGTGTGCCAAGACCAGACAAACCACAGAACCGCTTCATCAACGGCTCGGAGGCGAAAAGAAGCGGCCCGGTCACCAGTATGGTGGCAGCAACGCCAACGACGATTAGAGCGTGATGGCCAGCGCGCAGCAACATGGCGCCGGAGATGCCGACGACGGCGATATTCCCCAAAAGATGAGTGACCGAATGGTGCACGAGGTGACAGGTGAACAGTCGCCACAGCTCGCCATCTTGAATCGCAGAGCGATCATAGATGAAGAACTCCCCGACCGCCGGCAACTGGGAGACAAAGCCTCCCAAAACCAGTGCCACCAGCATGACTGATTGCCGATTCATGCGCGGTCACCGCGACGACTCCGCGTGGCTGCGCCGATCAGAAAAAGCACAGCGATCGCGGAACCCGCACCGAAACTGCCGCCCCCGGTATATCCGGGCTTGTGAACGACCTGATACTCAGCGGGCTTTTCCTTTACCCGCTTCTTGAACTGATCAAGCGCCTGATCGAGATTTTCGATCATCGTGTCATTGGCTTCCTCCAAACCTTTCAGAGCATCCTTCCGCATCCTCTCTTCGACGTTGACCATGGCGGCGCGCCCCTTGATCTGGCTATTGCCCGGCGCACGGAAAAGCAGCTTCCTGCTTTCAATGTCAAAGACCGCGGTATCAAGCATGGTGGCGGTATCGTTCTTGGCCGCCGGCACGAAGTAGGCACCGACGATCGTCCAATAGCTCAGCGACCACGCATCATCATCGGAGTTCTGCATCTGGTCGTATCCCACGAGCGCGATCACATCGATATCGAACATGTTCTTCAACTGATCAAGATTCTTGAAACCACCGCCCGGTCGGAGGTAGGTGGTGGGGATCATTTCGATGTCCTTGATGAATGGACGATGGCGAAACCTGCTGGCAACGGCTTCCATCATCTCAGCTTTCCTTGCCTCGCCCAGCAGCACGCAATGTCGATCCGTCTTTTCAGAGGGAACAAATGCAATGCCAACGCGCAATGGAAGAGACAGCCGGGGAATGCCTGCCTGCACGACCTCACCTTCCTTGTCAGAATAGAGGAACTGAGCGGTGCTCGTCTTGCGATGACGCTGCTTCCCCTTGAATGAGATGCAGCCGGAGAGCAGGGTTGTCAGGATGACCGCGAGAAACAGACGGACGATTCTGGCGGATGGATTTCGAACTTCGGCAAACGGATTTTTCATGCCCGGAAGCTATCCGAACCCGCACCTTCGCTGTCATTGCTTCCGAACTTCCGAACATCGACGGGATCGATGTCAGCGCTTGGGGCCTGGGTCAATCCATGGAAGCAATTCCAGATCCGTACAGAATGGAGAAGCTGCGAGACCGGCCCGATTGTACAGATTTTCACCCTGAGGTTGAACGTCGCAAGCGTAGCGCACCGCCCTTGGTCGACTTACACCTTCCGCTGAGACAACGACCTCATGGCCTTCAATAGCCGCCTCGGCCAAATGCCACTTCCCGGCCGAATCAGCGATCTCGAACCAGCGTAGTTTTACCTCGGTTGATTCGACCGCTGGTTCAACCCCGGCCTTCTGGCCCACCATCAGGCCACTGGTCGCACTCGAAAATCGGAGTCTGATCGTTCGGCCTCGAATCTGATGAGATTCGTAGATCGGTCCGGTCGCATCGCCCTGCAATGCGTCGTAAGTCTTCACCAACGCGAGACGCGCGAGGCGACGCCCGACGGATATTTTATCAGGCGGATGAATACCTTCGCCGCGAACGTCGATTGTGACAGCCATCCCGGTATTCGGAATCTCCAGCGCCAGTCGTTGTTCTTCACGCATCCGAATCCATCCCGTTGCGCCCGGAAAACTCGGGAGTTGGACGTAGTAAAACGGCAGGGTTGGGTTCGCCCATCGTTCGCGCCAGCCACTCACCAGGGCGGACATTTTGTGCCGATACTCACGCGGGTCTTCACTTCGACCACAATTCGATTCCGCCTGATACCAGATGAACCCGCGCAATCCCAAATCCACCAACGGAGCCATCCGTGCGTTGAAGATTGCTCCGGGATGCCCCTGAGGATTGCGGATGATCACGCCTCCGTGACTACGGGTAAGTTCATCGATGCGATCGGCATCGGCGAGTTTTCGAATCTCACGAAGCAGCGGCGTATTGAAAGCCTGGCGCGGTATGAACGGCTCGATGGGTTTACCGCCCCAGGAAACGTCAATGATCCCGATCGGCACCTTGAGCGTTTCATGCAGCTCACGGGCATACACTGCGGCAACCGCGGAGAAACCAATAATACTCTCCGGTGTCATCGGTATCCAGACGTCTGGAGCTTGCAGATCCGACGCTTCCCGCCCGCGATCTTCCGCGACCGGATCATTGACCCGACGCCAGCGGATGTTTGGAAATCGGCACTGCTGAACCCAATCTTTCGCTTCTGGAAGATTCTTCAGCATACCGCGCACCGGGAACTGCATGTTCGACTGTCCCGCCGCGAGCCAAATGTCCCCCACGACAACATCGCGAACGGACGCGGCGATCTTGCCATTGGCGAACAGGGACAAGCTTCGTCCCTTTGACGCCATCGCAAGGCTGGGAAGGGCCGCAACCCAACGTCCCTCGGAATCAATCTTCGCGCTCGATTCAATAGTTCCAAAGCGAATCGATAGTTGCTGTCCCTGACTCGCTCCGAAACCCCAGATCGTCAATTTCGAATCGCGCTGGAGCACGGAGTGATCCGTGAATATATTCGCAAACCTCGGCGCGGCGTGACTCTCCGCGGCACCGACCAGGCACAGCGAGAAAACTATGAGAAATCGAATCGAACGCATGACCGTGATAAAAGGGGTATCGGCGAACGCGTGTCAATGGGTGTCGTGGTGACAAGAACTTGATTCAGATCCAATAACGGGGCGATCGATTGCGCGCCAGCGTAAGTCAGAGAGAAGATTCACACGGGACACAAAAAAGCGGGGCGACGAAATCGCCCCGCTTCGAGAATTTCAAATTGTCGACGAACTCTTACTTCGCCTTCTTCTTGTTCTTGCCCTTGTTGCGGGTGTCCTTCTCCTTGACCGCGAGAGCGGCTTTGCCAATACGTTCACGGAGATAATTCAAACGGGCGCGACGGACTTTGCCACGGCGCTCCACCGTGATCTTGTCGATGCGCGGTGAGTTGAGAGGAAACACGCGTTCGGTGCCTTCACCGTAACTGATGCGGCGAACGGTAAAACGCTCATTCAAGCCACGACCGCTGCGGCCGATGACCAACCCGGCGTATACCTGGATACGTTCTTTTTCGCCTTCGACCACCTT
This sequence comes from Limisphaerales bacterium, assembly GCA_047608975.1. Taxonomy (GTDB): domain Bacteria; phylum Verrucomicrobiota; class Verrucomicrobiia; order Limisphaerales; family JAYPXF01. The sequence continues at coordinate 13,893 of JBLFYM010000093.1, forward strand.
CGTGTGGACTCGGACACTGTCGCCAACGCAAAAGTCGGCATCTTTCTGCCGCAACTGCTCACTGTGAATTTTATCAAGCAATGCCTGGTTCATAATCTGTCTTTCTAATTTCGTGGCTTGGCCACATTTAATTACTTCTCGGGGGCCTTTCGACCGCCCATCAAATCGGGTCTTCTTTCTCTGGTCCGCCGTTCGGACTCTGCCGCGCGCCATTTTTCAATCTCGGCGTGATTCCCGGACAATAACACGTCGGGCACTTTCATTCCGCGAAACTCAGCTGGCCGCGTATATTGCGGATATTCCAACTGACCGTCGCTGAACGACTCTTCAGTCGCACTTTCCGCGTCGCCCAACACTCCGGGCAACAATCGCGTAACCGTGTCGATCACGACCATCGCCGGGAGCGCACCGTTGGTCATGACAAAATCTCCGATCGAGATCTCGTCGTGCGCCAGGCCGGTTCGGATTCGTTCATCGAATCCTTCGTAGCTGCCGCAGATCAGGAGCAGGTGCTCAACGGCGCTTACTTCGCGCGCCACTGCCTGATCGAATCTGCGACCCTGCGGGGTCATCAGCGCGACCCGCGTATTTTCGCCGGCCAACGCCTCTATGGCTTCAAAGATCGGTTCGGGTTTCAACAACATCCCCGGTCCTCCACCAAATGGACGATCGTCCACGGTGCGGTGCCGGTCATGCGTATATTCCCGCAAATCATGGATCCGGAGATCCATCAACCCCGCCGCTCGCGCCCGCCCAACGATGCTTTCATCGAGCGGACCCGCGAACATGGCGGGAAAAAGTGTTAGCACGTCGATTTTCATCGCGCGCAGTCGCAGAGCCTAACCCTGCTGCTGTGCTTCTTCCTCGACGACTTCCAGATTGCAGCGAACGCCTTTCTTGGCGCTGCCGGCCTGGAGCAAAGTGCGGATCGCATTGATCGTGGCACCCTGACGGCCGATGATTTTCCCCATATCAGTCGGATGCAGACGCAGTTGATACACCGTGTCTTTCCCGTTCTCAACCGGGGTAATGGTCACGGCGTCGGGACGATCCACGAGTCCGCTCACCACAAAGTTGAGAAAAGGTTCCATCACTGTGATCAGGCTTCAACTTCCGCAAGCTCAGTCGCCGCGGCGGCCTTGCGGGCCTTTCTGATGAACGAAGCCACGGTGTCACTTGGCTGAGCACCGACGCCCAACCAATAGTCCACGCGTTCAAGCTTGATATCGTAATTCATGCCCTCGCGCATTGGCGCATAGGTGCCGATCTCTTCGATGCATTTTCCATCACGCGGACTACGACCGTCGGCCACTACCACGCGGTAGTGAGGGCGGTTCTTCGAACCCATGCGTTTCAAGCGAATTTTAACCATAATCAGTCGTTTCCAGGGAAACCGTCCGCAGGCAGCAACCGTGCCACATACTTAGGTTCCCATCGAAAAAGGACGCAGAGGTTATTCAGCGCACGGGCGGTATGCAAGTCCGGATTTGGGGTAATTGAGAAATTCTGTCAGCCTCACCAAATCCGGCTGAAACCCCAATTTCATGCCAGAATTTCACGGATCGGGGCCCCGTAAACATCCGGCAGACGGGATTGTATGCTTCCCGGTGGCCGATTTCGTCCATCTCACCGTGAGCGATACCGCCTTTGACGCCACCGCCCGCCATATCAATGCGGTTGAACGCTCCGTAGGACGTGGTTTTCAACCGCATAGATTTGGCTTAGGCAAAGAGTTTCGCGATGGGCCGCCCCCGATCCGTGATGGGCACAGGACGTGAGCCCGCGTACAGGTTCTTGCTGGGATTGATCCCGAGGGCACAGTAGATCGTAGCGTGAAGATCCGGCACCGACACCGGCTCAGAAACGATTTGCTTTCCAAATTCGTCGGATTCGCCAATCGCCTGCCCGGTCTTCAATCCACCACCCGCCATCGCTACGCTGAATGATTTGGACCAATGCCCACGCCCGCCACCACCGTCGAATTCCGGCGGGCGACCGAACTCGCTCGCGACCACGATCAGCGTCTTGTCGAGCAGACGGTTCTTCTCGAGATCGTTGACCAACGAAGCCAGTGCCTGATCGAGCTGCTGAATTAGAATATGCTGATTCAGCTGCCCGTCATTGTGGGTATCCCAACCGGTACCGTTGATGAAATTCAGGTTGAACGAAACTTCGACAAACCGGACGCCGCGCTGGACCAAACGGCGTGAAAGCAAACAGCGTTGTCCGAATTCCTCACCATACGCCTCACGCAGCGAAGCGGCTTCTCCCTTCAGATTGAACGCGGACATGAAATCCCCCTTGGTCAGCGCGGAGCTCTCACTGATCGCGGTGTCATAATTGACGATCTGTTGATCGCCGGAATTCTTTGCCACGTAATTCTTGCGAAGACGATCGAGTAACGCTTCACGATCCCGTTGCCGGGCCGAATTGATAAACTTGGGCCGGGTCAATCCCGCCGGCCCGTTCTCGGTATCTGTGAGATAGACGAAGCCGGCCTTCGTGCCCAAGAATCCCGGACCGCGCTGAATACTGGGGTATCCGATCACCACGTAAGGAGGAATACCGTCCTCCAGATTCCCACGTTGATTGGCGACAATGGAACCGATCGCGGGATAGATAATAGTCCCCTGAGTCGGCCGCCCGCTGTGCATGAAATTGGTCGCGGCAGAATGCTCATCGATGATGCTGTGGTTTACCGTGCGGACCAACATGAAGCGATCGAGCATCGAAGCGACCTGGGGGAGGTGCTCGCAGACTTTGACCCCGGGGATCGCAGTCTTGATCGCCGGATAGGCAGAGCCTGTCTTGCGTTTGGCCGGATCACCGAGAGCCTTGGGATCCCAGGTATCTCCTTGGGCAACACCGCCGGCGAGCCACAGCATGATGCAGTGTTCCGCTTTGCCCTTCGGGTAAATAATCTTCTCGGATTTGGCAAAGCCACCGTTGGGTAAAGCAAGGGCTCCGGCAGCCATTCCGGCTCCATTGGCGATGAATTTTCTACGATTCATAATCTCGTTCCGGCGACCGGTATTCAGGGAATGAAAATGAACTCGGGTGAATTGAGCGAAGCCCACAACATATCCTCCATGCGCTCACGCCAGTCGGTGACCAGGCGAGGGGTTGGTTCATCACCCCGGCGAAGCTTCTCTTCGAGGGCCATCTTGATCGCGGTGGATTTCGCGTTGAGATGATTGGACCAACTCAAAAGTAGGCTCTGGTCGTATTCGCGGGATTTCCGCTTGGGATTCAAGATCACGCGTTGCTCGAAACCGGGCTTCAACAGTTCAACGAACATCTCAAGTTCATCCTGACTCGGTGGACGTGTGAGAGCTCTTTCAAAGACGTCGGTGACCAGTTCTTTCAGCGCTACCGAGCGGACTGAAATCTCCGTGATTTCACAATCGTCTGACAGACGAGCTACCCGGCCGTTGCCAACCTCACCGTTCGCCAGCAATGCCGGTTGCAGCACGTTCGGCGAATCATCGCGCTGAGTCCGGGCGCCCTGCCGCGTTTCGCGCCATCCAAACTCCTTCAACAGATCGATCACCGCCTGCGTTTTTGGCATGGAGAGCGCCGGCCGATCCCGATCGTTGGACAAGGTGGTGAATTCCCATGCCCGTTTGGGCCGCCCGAGATTCAGGAAAGTGTTCATCGGGCGACGGTAGTCGTTGTCGAGCGTCAGTAGCTCGGTGTCCAAGTCCTTCCCGATCGCGGCAAAAACAGAATCCAACAACTGCTCGGCGCTCATCCTACGCCGTTGCGGCGAAGCGAACCAGCGAGTGCCGTGATCATCCCCCAGGTCGTCCCCCGCAATGGCCCGGCGCTGATAGGCCTTAGAAGTCATAATCATGCGGGCAAGCCACTTCAGGTTGTAGCCATTGCTGACAAACTCGCGGGCGAGCCATTCCAGGAGGTCCGGATGCGAGGCAATGGCATCTTCCCAATCATCCGCGGGTTCCACGATTCCGAAACCAAAGTAGCGCTTCCAAGCGCGGTTCACGATCGTTCGCGCGAACTGAATATTTGCCGGATTCGTAACATGAACCGCGAGTTGTTCCCGCGTGTCATTCGGTGACTGGAGATATGCCGCCTTCAGGTCGGATTTGCTAAAGCGGGGAAACGCCCAACCCGGCTTGATCCGGTCACCGGGTTTGATGGAAAGTTCAATCTTCCGGCGCGCTCGCGGATTCGCATCCGTTGGCAGCGAGCTGGTCTTGGGAACAGTAAGCGGGCTTCGGTTCAGCATCGCGGCCAATTGAAAAGTCTGCTGCTGGGTGTGCTCGTGAAACGGCGAGTCATGACAGCGGGCGCAGGCGAGATTCTGGCCTAGAAAAGCCTGTGATACGATCAACGCGCGATCCGCCAGGGGCGCATCATTCTGGGTCGCCAATTTGAATCCACCGGCCCCACCGCCGTATGTGCTTCCTTCCATCATGATCAACTCGGAGGCGAAGCGATCCATGCCGAGATTGTCTGAAAATGCCTCATGGATGAAGAAACGAAACGGTCCCGTGTTGTTGAGGGACGGTTTCAAAATTGCCGGATTCTCAGCCAAAACATCCTGCCAATACGCCACCCAATTGTCAGCCCAACCTGGATCCTGCAACAGATGATCAATGATCTTGGCGCGACGCTTCTTTTCTGGCAGGGCACGAAAACGATCGATCGTGTCACGCGCGGGAATTCTCCCGGTCAGATCGATCGCAACCCGCCGTAGGAAGGAGTGCTCATCCGTCAGGGCCACAGGATGCTTTCCATCCTTACGAAGTTTGGCGTCAATGAACCTGTCAATCGCGGACGCCGCCTTGCCCGCCGGAACAACCACGGGGTTCATTGCAGCGACCGAGGAACGCGCTTCCTGATGACGACGTTGCCAGTAATGATCCTGAGCAGTGGCCGCCGCGCGACGGGTCTGGCGGTCGATTGCATCCAGTTTCTCTTCAAGCCGCTCGGCGTAGGCTTTCCATCCGGCATCCGAATGCACGATCTGGGCCTCCGGGGCCAACAATCTGAACTCCTTGCCATCCGCCCCCAGCATGCTCACGGATGCTTCACCGACATCCGGTTTCCGGCTCTTCCCGCCCAAATAGATTTTATGGGTAAACAGGTGTGGTTTCCCATCCGATTCCCAGACCACATATTTTTCGTCGTGCCCGAGTCGCATGAAACGCAACCCGTCCGGCAATCGGCTGGGAATCGGTGACACTTTGCCGTGCCCACTGGTGTTCCCAACATTGAACTTCGTCGAACCGATGGACTGGCCATCGACAAACAGGCGCGATCCGTTGAGCGCCCGCAGCAACAGTTCATGTTTGCCTTTCGGAAGGACAATATTCGCCGAAAGCCGCAGCAGCATGGCGGTTGAACGATCTGACCGGATGCCGCGCGAGTTGTATTTGAACGGGAGGCGCGTGAGACCAAAACCCTCCAGTTCAAAGGACGCTGTTTTTTTCCCCCGACCAACATCAAAGTTTTTCGCAACGGGAATGTTCTCAATCAGTTCCGCCAGCACTTTTCCATCAGGAATCATGCCCAATGCGACCTGGTGCTTTTGCGGCACATGGCGGAAGCGCCCGCCAATCCGTTCTGCCGACAGGGCTTGGCGATAGATGGCGACCTCATTCAACAAGCCGTGAAATCCGCTGTCAGGATTCCCTCCAATCGCCGAACCAATCCAGAGCTCGTCATTGTCCACATAAGGACCGTCATCGGTCTTGCCGCCCTTGTCCCACTTGCCCTTCACAGGTTTGCCGTCGATGTAACCGCGCAGGCTGTTGCCGTCACCAAAGGTGTAGGTCAGCGCCACGTGATGCCACTCGGCGTCGGTTGAGAATCCGCTGGTCGAAGTCCATCGATGCCAATCGCTGTCCACCCCGGGCCGATTCTTGGCATTGCGGAAGAGAAATGTGATGGCCCCGGAACCGGTCAGCCGAAGCGCATAATTCTGATTATTGGCTACGACTCCTCGATTCTGCGTACGACCTTTCCCGATGACGTAGAGGAACCGGCTGGAGGCCCGATCCTCCGGATTCACCCAAGCCTCCAGCGTAATGGCGTCGCCTTGATGAAAGTCCAGATCACTTCGCTCTCCTGGGTCTTTGACCACGATGTAGTTCCGTGCCTTGGAATACCGGATCGCCGTTGAGTCAGTGGTAAAACCCGGAAATTCTGGCGGTCGCTGCGCGCTCTCACCCACTCTGAGTCCGCCCACGATTCTGCCGCTCAAATCCGCCTTGGAAGTCCCCGCATTGCCAACCGTTACGCCGGTCTTTTCGTCCAGACGCCAATACGCCACCGGACGATCTTTCAACACCAATTCGGAGTAATCTGCTGATCCTGGACAAGCCAGAGCTAACAGAGCCAAAACAATACTGATTCGTGCTATCATTTCTTAGGGTGCTGGCCGGCAACTCTACTCCTCAAGCAACCGAAGACAACACCAGACCAGAGCGAGCAACCGGCTGCTCGATTTCGCGGAAGGGAAACAAAAACTGCCAGTCGCCGGTGTTAAGACAGACCCGCTGACTCGACAAGCCCCAGGGCTACACGTTCAACGCTTTGTCCTGTCTTACGAGTATCCGAAACGCTTCCTGAAGCCGGCGGGTATGCGGCCCAGGCTTACCGGTTCCCACCTTTTTCCCGTCGATCTCGACCACTGGAACAATCTCCACGGTCGAGCTGAGAATCAGGGCTTCCTGGGTCGCATCAAGACTCGCGGCGGGAATGAATTCCTCAGCAACAGGGATCTGGAGGTCCTTGCACAATTCAAGCATCACTTCGCGGGTAATACCTGGGAGAATCAAATTATTCAGGGGGGCGGTTACCAACTGGTTGTTGAAAAAGGCAGCGAAATTTGAAGAGGACCCTTCGGTCACGTTGCTGTCTCGCACGAGCAGGCTTTCGTAGGCCTGCGCATCCACAGCGGCCTGCTTGGCCATCACATTCGGCAGCAAGGAAAGGGACTTGATATCGCAACGAAGCCAGCGCTGATCCGGCACGGTAACCATGCTGCAACCCGAATTCCGCTGCTCCAAGGGAGGTACAAAGCGCTGAGCAAATCCATAGAGCGTCGGCTCGACATTCTCAGGAAAAGCATGGGCACGCGGTGCGACGCCACGCGTAATCTGCAGATAGACAATTGCTTCCCCCTCCTCCAGTCCATTCACCCGAAGCAGTTCCCGGGCAATTTCGGCCAATTTGAGATCAGGAAGCGGGCCGATCTTGAGTTCGCTCAAGCTCCGTTCCAGTCGCTTTTGATGCGACTGGGTCCGAAAAAGATAGCCGTCGTACGAGTGGATCACTTCGTAAACGCCGTCGGCAAAAAGAAAACCCCGATCATTCGGAGAAATCCGTGCCTCGGCTTCTGGGAGAAATTTTCCGTTGAGAAATACGTTCATGCAGTCATTCGATCGGCTATCCGAGGATCGGCTATCCGAGGATCGCAACCTCGACCCCAGCACTCAAAAAAAGAAACGCGCCTTCTTACAAGGCGCGTTCCGAAAAGATATTTTGAAATGACCGGTGTTACTTGGTCTGGAACTGCTGGGCAGCCTGCTCATACCACTTCTGGGATTCCACGAAGTCCTTGTCGACCCCATTTCCTTTGAAGTAGGCTTCGCCAAGTTTAAAGGAGGCATTCGCGTCGCCGTCAGCAGCGGCTGCCTTCAGTTCCTCGATTGAAAGGTTTGCAACTCCACCGCCGCCACCGATCGATTCGCACCCGGTCGTGAACAGGGTGAGCGAGCAAACTGCAGTGAAGAGAACAAACGTTCGGTTAAATTTCGCCAAGAGTTTCATGTGATCGCTGTGGTAATAACTTGCTGTCGAAGAGAGAAAATAGCGATCTCTTCCAGTTTTCGGCAACCCTTTATTTGAACTAATCCGATTTTCTACGGGGTTTTCCCTTTTGACGCGACTCACACATGCTCGTAATAGTATCTGTGCTCAGCATGGTTCATCCGCGATACATCCTCATTATCCTGCTTCTTGCCGGGCCAGCTTCGGCTCTTGCGGGGGACAAAATTGTCTTTTCGAATCGCGGCGGGCAACGGGTCGTATTCGAATTCGACCAGCAGGAAATACTTCTGCCCGCTGATCTCCGTCGGGAGACCAGCGAGCGCGTGAACGCAAACATCGTGCCTGCCCATTTCAAGGTCACCACTGCGCGGGTCACCCCGAATGCGGTCCAACGTCGCGCGGGAGCGAAACGCAGCGATCCCGGTCGCGATTGGATTTTTCAGGATCCCAATGCCTCCAAGATCAAGGCCGGCAAATCCAACAACGACGGGGTGCCTGAGATATTTCGGCAGAAAGATGCTTCGGACTCGGCCATACTGAGCTCCCTGAAAGGCGACGAAGCAACTGCGGGCGAAGCTGAGGAAGTGGGCGAAGCCGAGGAATCCCGGGCCGAAGAAAAGAAACGGGCCAACGCCCCCGGCTACAAATCGAAATACGATCCCCGCCAGTCGCTTGCCTACGAAAT
>JBLFYM010000094.1:0-22033 GCA_047608975.1 Limisphaerales bacterium
GGTTCAGAAGCTTACCTCGGTTCTTGGGGGACTTGCGTCCGGGGGATGTATTGTTGGCCTGCATCATGTTTTGGCGGATTCGCTCCGCTACGAACAAACTACCCCTTGGGCCGGTTTACAAAATCGGGGTCCCAACCCCATCACTCTATGGGTTACGCCCCTAGGGGAGATGCATGCAATCCCCCTCCCACCCAAACCTCGAAGCCGTAACGATGCTGCTGGAAATCGCGGTGTGAACGCGCAAGGCAAAGCCCGATGGACCGGTGGTCCATCGGGCGGTTGGTCCGGCTGCCAAGCCTTCGGCTTACCAAGGCCCGAAGAACACCAAGGCTTCGGATTGTGAACTCAAATAATCTTGGTGGTTACGCTGGCTCCCTTTGCCTATCTGCCCGTCACCTCGGGGCTTCGATCAGGGGTGTGCAATTCTGGCGGGAATGGGGAAACGGCTGGGAACTCCGAGTGCGGAATCCCGTTTGGATTCAGTTCTGGCACAGGATTCGATGTGGTCAAAACGCACCCACATCTGAAATATGAAGAGAAGACACACGAGGAGCTTTGAACCACAGTGACCCGAAGCATTCACGCCATGTACCTAATAACCCATCTGAAAAAATACCTGCTGCTGACGCTCTCCGTTTTTCTGACGATCAGCGTCCAGGCTGAACCCAATGCGGACTCAACCAATTATGGGCATAATCGATACACTGAATCGATTTCCGGGAATGCGCCCATCCTGATCTTGGTTCCTGACGGTGGGACGATTGTGCCGTCCGCTGACGCCAATTCTACGCCGGCGAAATCTCCGGACAGATCGGTGAAGCTCTTCGCGCGCAAACTGATCGATGAGATCAATTGCCTCACCGGTCATTCTCCACATGCTGTCTTCAATCATCTGCATCCCTCCTATCTGGACGTGAAATCTCCGCTGAAGAAACCGGATGACAAGCTGAGGTCAAATGCACTTCGTGAGTATCGGGAGGCAAAAAGCGCGGCGGCAAAGAAGGTGCTTTCCGCCAAGGGTATCGTGGTCGATGTCTGCGTGTTGGACAACAGACACGGCCGCATTGCCGCCCTGCTGAAAGAGGCCCGCGACGCAAAAGGGAGTGCCCGGAACTTCGCCATCTCAACTCTGGCGAGAGGCATCATTGACGAGGTGAACCGGCAGGCTTCGATCAACCTCTACGGTCGGGTCAAAGGCAAAATCAATGTGGGTATTTTTCGCGTGAAGAAATCGATGTCGAACAGCGCGATCTATGCGATGCGGATTGATCCGAACATACGTTCGATCGGGATCGTGACATCGCAGGTTGCGGAAGGGATTCTGGATGAGCTGGATGTGATCGTCTTGCCGGGGGGCGGCGGCAGTGCTCAGGTCAGGGATTTGGGGAAAGAGGGAAGCAAGAAGGTTGAGTCATTTGTTGAGCGGGGCGGTGGCTATGTTGGGTTTTGCGCGGGAGCCTATACCGGGGCGGAACGGACGGCTGGGAAGTCTTCGAGCACTCTCAATCTGCTGGCCGGAGTTCATCCCAATCACGGAGGCGAAGGCTGGGCTCGCGGTGCCGCGATGACCCAGTTCGAAAACACCAAAGCCCTCACGGATCTCCTCCCGGAATACAACGACGCGGATTCCGTTTTCTACGCCTACAATCAGGGGCCACTGTTGGATATGAAAGACGTTCCCGCGGTGGAGGATTATGTGGTGCTCCAGCGTTTTGCCTCCGATGTACACCACAAGATTCCCGATGCCAAAGGCATCATGCCGGGAAGAATCGCCCTCATGTTGGGCGACAGGAAGGCAGGCAAGGTCGTCCTGTGCTCCGCCCATCCGGAAGCCACTCCCGGCATGCGCTGGATGGCGCCCCGAATGGTCTACTGGTCGCTGGGCCGGCAAGGTGTCTCTTATGCCCCCCAATACGTGCGCCCTCGGCAGTATCAGGATGAGGCGATGTATGATCGGGCATGGAACCGTGCCACCGACACCGGGTTGAAGTTGGCAATGGATCCAGCCAAGCCAACTGCTCAGAGGTTGGCGGCCCTCAAGAAGGTGGTGGCAAACAATCCCAGACGCTTCAAGTCGCGCGCCGACCTCGAGGCCTTGCTGAATGATCGCGAAAAGAGAATCCGGGCCGCCGCCGCTGATGCTGCCATCGAACTGGATTTCTTTGAGGCAACGGTCATTTTGAAGGATGCCTACGTCAATGAACAGGATGACGGGGTCCGCAAGCGAATCGGCGAAGCGATCGAAGTATTGGATGTCTTGTGAGCCGCGAGTCACCCTTGCTCAGAATCGAAGAGATTACTCAAATGCGGAACTTACTTCCTCCCCGTTCGCTGAAGAAAACGTTCCAGCTCCTGTTGGCCGTCGGTCTGGTGACAACCAACGCATTCGCGGCCGAGCTAACTCTCGTCAGCTCCGGCTCCGGTTCGGGTGGCGACGTCCGTAACAGCCATGCGGTGATCGCTGATGTTTCGCTGAAAGTTACGACAACCAGGCAGGTGTCCTCCAACACCGCAATCACTTTTGAGCGAGGCGAACTGCCGATCATCCTGACCGCTCCGCACGGTGGTCGTGGAGGAATCCCCGGCACTCCGGCGCGGGTGGGGAAAGGAGCGTTTCGATTCAATCCCAAATCAGATTTCAACACGGACGTGGTCACGGAGAAGTTGGCGGACGCCTTGGAGCGGAAGTTGGGCAGACGGCCCTACGTGGTGATTGCTCGTTTCCACCGCAAATTCGTCGACGCCAATCGGCAAGCCAAGGATGCCTACGAGGCCGTCGCGGCCAAGGAGGCTTACGATGCCTACCATACGGCGATTGATTCGGCGCGAAAGGAAGTGCAAACGGGTTGGGGCCACGGGGTGATGCTCGACATTCACGGTCAGAGTTTTCTGCCGCGCGCGGTACTGCGCGGCACAGTGAATGGTAAAACAGCCTCTCACTTGGTCAGTCGATTCGGCCGCGCGGCGCTGATCGGGAAGACGAGTCTGTTTGGTCAACTGGCCAAGCAGGGCTTCACCGTGGTTCCGCCCGTCGGTTCGGATGCACCGGAGACTCGAAATTACAACGGAGGATATTCCGTCATTACCCACGGCAGTGGTTCAGGCGATGCTGTCGATGCGATACAACTGGAATTGGGTCGCGAATATCGCGCGTCCGATACCGTCAGCGACACGGCTGAAAAGCTGGCCAATGCCGTCGCGGCCTTCGCAGACAAGTATCTCCCCGCAGTGGAGATACAACATGCCGGGAAAATTCAGGTCGGTGTCTACCTTGACGAGGGAGCCGGCCGCAGCGTGTACGATCTGTTGCGCGCATTGGGCAAATTTGACGAGGTTGCCGTCACGAAACTGACTGCTGAGCAAATCCGTTACGGCCAGCTCGACGGTCTGGATATCCTGATTCAGCCGGGCGGCAGTGGCGGCGGACAGGGTCGGCATCTGGGTGCACCCGGTCGCGAGAAGATTCGCGGGTTTGTCCGCGGTGGGGGCGGCTTCATCGGCATCTGCGCGGGTGCCTATCTCGCCTCGGCGCACTACCCTTGGTCGCTCAACCTGCTCGACGCGAAAGTGATCGATACCCGGCACTGGAATCGCGGTAACGCCACTGTGGACATCGCCCTGACTGATGCCGGACGCGAGGTCTTGAGCACGACGAAAGAGAAACTCCAGATCCACTACGCCCAAGGTCCGTTACTGGCTCCGGCCAATCGTCCGGAGATCGAAGACTACACGGAAATGGCGAGCTTCGAGACTGAGGTCGCGAAGAATGGCGCGCCCAAAGGCGTGATGATCGGGACCACCGCCATTGCCCGAGGCCGCTTTGGTCAGGGCCGCGTGATTTGTTTCAGTCCGCATCCCGAAATGACCGAGGACCTCGAAACCTTCGTTCAAGATGCCATCGATCACGTGAAACGGAATCGATCAGGGCATTAGGCCCTTGCCAATCCTGGCAGCGGAAGAGTTCGTGATCAAATACAACATCTGTTGGCCGGAAAAGTGAGCATCCGAACCATCAAAGCCACTGTTGCCATAGCTCTTGGTTGTTTACCGCTGCACTTATCATTGGCCTCTTGGTCGGGGTCGGCTTCCGGTCTCGATGGAAGAACTTCTTTTCATGACTTGTTCGACCCTGAGGGTTCGGGTTTCTTGGCTGAATCCACCGATTCTTCATGGCTTCGGCCGGAATCGCCTTGCGAAGTCGGGCGTACGGAATTGCCGGCACCTTTTACCTACGGCCGCTTCCCAAGTCATCGCGCCACTTGATGAGAAATAAGTTTCCTATTTCGCCGGGCCGTCCAGTGCCGCAAACGGAAAATCTGCTGTTGGCACGTGTTCCCTTTTCATCAGGGCCTCCGCTCGGGCGGCGATCTCGGGGTGCGCATCGGCCACGTCCTTCGATTCCCCAATGTCATTCTGCAGGTTGTAGAGTTCGAGCTTTCCGGGGGCGGCATCGGAACCGCCCGCAACGCTTCTCCCACGGCGCTTGCCTCTGGTAATCAGGTTCTGCTTGATCGCCTTCCACTTGCCGCCGTCCAGCCAGACGGATTGTTGACCACCGTAGGCGGGGAACTCGCGGTAAAGAAAGTCGCGGCCTCCACTTCCCTTTTTCGCCGTGCGGAGCAATACGGGCGCGAGGCTGACGCCGTCGATCCCGGCCGGACTCTTGGTCTCGACTCCCGTCAATTCAAGCAGGGTCGGGAGCCAATCCTCGAGGCCCGTGAGAACGTCTGTTTCGGTCCCGGCCGGAATCTTCCCCGGCCAGCGCACGATCAGCGGCACGCGGATGCCTCCTTCATAGAGCGATCCCTTCAAACCGCGAAGCGGACCCACGCTCGCAAAAAATTCGAAGTCCACTTCCGGCAGATACGTCGCGCCGTTGTCGCTTGTGAAAACTACGATCGTGTTCTCTGTGAGTTTCAATTCATCAAGCAGGTCGAGCACGCGTCCCACGTAGGTGTCCATCTTTGTGATGAAGGCCGCGTAACCTGCCCGGGGCGTATGGTGCGGCGTGTAACTCCGGCGTTCGCGCGCCGTGAACGGTGTCTCTTGCCATCCCTTGACGTGGTATTGCTCAAGGTCTTTGTCCGGCACATGCAACGCGAGGTGGGGAATGATCGTCGGGTAGTACAGGAAGAACGGGCCGTCCTGGTTGTCGCGAATGAATTCAAGCGCCTGCCCGTTGATGCGCTCCGGCGCGTAGTCCTGTCCCTTGAAGATGGAGTAACTCGCCGGGTCGTTCGCGTCGAGGTCCGCGGGGAGTTTTCCGTGACCCGAAATCGGCGGGTCGTTCTTCAGTGGAAACAGTTCGTTGTCGCTCCAAAGCGTCGCCGGATAAAAGCTGTGCGCATGGCTCTGGCAGTTGTAGCCGAAGAACCGATGGAATCCCTTGTTCAGCGGATTGCCGGTCGATTCCGTATTGCCCAGTCCCCATTTGCCGAAGGCGCCGCTCCGGTAGCCTTCCCGGGCGAAGAGGGAAGCGATCGTTGCCTCCGCGGCGGGCAGCGGAAACTGTCCTTCGGGCTTCATTCGCCGGTTGTTGCGCACCGTCGCGTGGCCGGGGTGTTTCCCGGTCATGAGCACACAGCGTGAGGGCGCGCAGACGGCGTTCCCCGCGTAGGCCTGGGTGAATTTCATCCCGTCTCGCGCCAGCGAATCGACCCGTGGTGTCTTGATCTTGGTCTGCCCGTAACAGCCCAGTTCCGCCCATCCCAGATCGTCCGCGATGATGAACACGATATTTGGTTTCGTGGCTGATTTCGCCGCCCCGGCATCAACCGCAGAAAAGAATGTCAGGAGCGTGAGCGCCGCCTGCAGGAGGCAATAGTTTCGATTGGGCATGCCTACGATGTATCACCCGCAAGAAGTGACGGCAATCGTTTGATCGGCCTGCGAAGGTTGATCAGTCGAACCTATGATCCATTCCCCAGACTTGGCTCAAGGTCGAAGCGATCAAGATTCATCACCTTGCTCCACGCCGCCACGAAGTCCCTCACGAACGCGGGCTGCGAGTCGTCACATCCGTACACCTCCGCGATGGCGCGGAGCTGGGAGTTCGAGCCGAAGACGAGGTCGACGGCGCTCCCTCTCCACTTCAGTTCGCCGGACTGGAGATCACTTCCTTCATAGAGATGCTCGCACTTGGTGGATTTCTCCCACTTGGTGTTCAGGTCGAGCAGGTTTACGAAGAAATCATTGGTCAGCGTCTCGGGCCGCTTGGTGAATACGCCGAGCTCGGTCTGGCCCACGTTTGCATTCAGGACCCGCATACCGCCGACGAGCGCCGTCATCTCGGGAGCGGTCAAGGTCAGCAGATGCGCCCGATCCACCAGCAATTCTTCGGCGGATCTCAACTGCTCAGGCGGGTGGTAGTTGCGGAACGCATCTGAACCCGGTTCGAGCACGGCGAAAGACGCCACGTCGGTCTGCTCCGGCAATGCGTCGGTGCGCCCGGGCGTGAATGGCACCTGTAGATCATGCCCGGCTTTCTTGGCAGCGGCTTCGACGGCCGTGCACCCTCCCAGAACGATCACGTCAGCGAGTGAGACTTTCTTTCCGGCGGACTGCTCGCGGTTGTAGTCCGTCTGGATCTTTTCCAGCTCGGGCAGAACCTTGGCCAACTCGGCCGGTTGGTTGACTTCCCAATCTTTCTGCGGCGCGAGGCGGACGCGGGCACCGTTCGCTCCACCACGCCTGTCCGTCCCGCGGAATGTCGCAGCCGAAGCCCAGGCGGTCGAAACCAGTTGCGAAATGGACAGACCGGATGCGAGGAGCCGGCCTTTGATGGCAGCGATATCCTCGTCTCCGATCAATTCATGATCGACCTTGGGGACGGGGTCCTGCCACAGCTGCGGCTCCGACGGAACCAACGATCCGAGACAACGCACGACCGGCCCCATATCACGGTGAGTCAGCTTGTACCACGCCTTGGCGAAGGCCGCTGCGAACTCGTCGGGGTGCTTGTGGAAACGCTTCGATATTTTCGCATAGTCCGGGTCCATCCTCAGCGCGAGGTCGGTGGTAAACATGATGGGGGCGTGCGTCTTCGACGGATCGTGGGCGTCGGGCACGGTTTCCCCGGCGGCCGGATCGGTTGGAATCCATTGCTGGGCTCCGGCGGGGCTCTTGGTCAGATCCCAATCATATTTGAACAGGGTGTCGAAGTAGCTGTTGTCCCACTGGATCGGAGTCGGAGTCCAGGCACCCTCCAGTCCACTGCCGATCGTATCACCGGCATTGCCGCTGCCGAAGGTGTTCTTCCAGCCGAGCCCTTGCTCCTCGGTGCCGGCCCCTTCGGGTTCGCGACCGACGTGCTGGCCCGGGTCGGCGGCACCGTGGGCTTTACCAAAGGTGTGCCCGCCAGCGATGAGCGCGACAGTTTCTTCGTCGTTCATCGCCATGCGGCCGAATGTCTCGCGAATGTCCTTGGCTGCGGCGAGCGCACTCGGGTTGCCGTTCGGCCCCTCGGGATTCACGTAAATCAGCCCCATCTGCACGGCCCCGAGTGGATTCTCTAGGTCTCGGTCCCCGGTGTACCGTTCATCTCCAAGCCACTCGGTCTCGGGACCCCAGTAGATGTCTTCTTCGGGCTCCCAGACGTCCGCGCGTCCGCCGGCAAAGCCAAAGGTTTTCAAGCCCATCGACTCCAGCGCACAATTCCCGGTGAAGACCATCAGGTCGGCCCACGAGAGTTTTCGTCCGTATTTCTGTTTGATCGGCCAGAGCAAGCGCCGCGCCTTGTCGAGGTTGACGTTGTCGGGCCAACTGTTGAGGGGCGCAAAGCGCATCGAGCCAGAGCCCGCGCCACCGCGCCCGTCATGAATGCGGTAGGTGCCGGCGCTGTGCCATGCCATGCGAATGAAGAGCGGCCCATAGTGACCGTAGTCGGCCGGCCACCAGTCCTGAGAGTTGGTCATCAACTCCACGATGTCCTTTTGCAGGGCATCGAGGTCGAGGGTCTGGAACTCTTCGGCATAGTTGAACTCCTCGCCCATGGGATCGGACATGGGCGAGTTCTGGTGGAGGACTTTCAGATTCAACTGATTTGGCCACCAGTGCTGGTTGGCGGTGGTTCCGGTGGCGGTGTGGGCGTGGGTTCCTCCCAGCACGGGGCACTTGCTTGCAGTAGACGACATGTGAATTCTCTTTCTATTGGGTTTTGATGAATGGCTAGCCTGATGATCCTTGGGCCAGCCATCGCTTGTCCAGCACGCAGTCAGGAATTGGAACATTGGCTATTGTTCGGCGACTACTGTGCGGCCCGTGTATTTAGCCAGGTCAAGAGCTCGCTCGCAGCGTTGGTTCGTCCGTCGTTCGCCAACTGCCTGGCGTGTTGGGAGATTTCTTCGCTGATTTCGAGGTCCAATTCGAGGGCGGAGGTGAAGGCATGCTGTGCTTCTCTCATTGCTCCGAAATCCAGCCGTTTCACCCCCAGTCGGAAATGGTCGTGAGCGGACTGGGGGATCAGTTCGGTAGAGAGTTTCTCGCGACGCGCCCAATCTTCCAACCAATCCAAGCGTCGTTCGCCATCGGCGAGGTAGTTCGCCCGGAGATCGGAAAAATGGCGGGCGAAAACGCCGGTCCGCTCCGCTGGTTTCTGGTGTGCGGGGATGTTGAGACTCTGGCGGAGGCTGGCGAGCAACAGGTTGGAAATATTCTGATGACCCGCGATGGTCGGATGCACGTGATCCAGGTAGCGCTCATATCCCGGGACGTTTTGCTGGCCGTCGAAATCTTCGACATCGACCACGGTCAATCCCTCGCTGTGTTGGCTCGCAAGGGTGCCCAGGAACTCGCGTTGGGATTCAAACATGCGGAGGGGACAGATGTCCTCTTCCATGGCGGCAAGGTAGTGGCGAGAGGCGTCGGGCGCTCTTCCCGCCCGGTCGTGAAGTCGGGCGATCCGGTAGTGCAACAGCGCAAAGCGGTCGTCGATGGCCAAGGCTGCCTGGTACGATTTCAAGGCCGCTTCCAAATCTGATTTCTCGGCCGTCTCGGCGGCCTCGAACTTGCGCTGCCAATCGGCCTCTTCATCCGGGGTCAGGTCGGCCCGATGTTCTGATTTGAAGGGCGGGCAATCGCGGAGGTTTGATCCGAGCCGCACGATGGTCAATGGGGTGTTCGCGGCCTGGCAGTCGGCCACGATCTGTTGGATCGAATCGCGAAACTGGGCGAGCACCCGTTCGCGCCATTCCGGATCTCGGCGGTAGGACGCATAACCGCTCTCGGCATCCAGGCGCGTGATGAGGTTCGCGTGGTTCTCTTCCGCCGCAACGGGCGCCCTAGATTGCAACAGCTCCCGGCCCAAGGTCACGAGCCGAAGTGAATCGAGGGCGGTGCGTAGCGCGCCACGTTCTTTGACCGATGAATAGGTGCGGTCTTCCAGAAATTCATTGTGTCCGGTGGCGAGGATGATGGCGTCGGGCTGATACTGCAGACATTCGCGGACCATGGGCACGATCCGATAGCTCGCGTATGAGATGCCGCCGCAGTTCACCACCTCATAGTCGCGTTCCGGATCGGTTACAGTCAGTTGGAGTTCCAACCAGCGGGGAAATGCGGTCTCACTGTGGAACGGCCGCCCGAACACGGTCGATCCGCCGAAGCAGAAAATACGGCAACCATTCGCCGGCTTGGCGCTGGAGAATTCCTGCTGCGCGAGGAAAGGTTCCCGGGCTTTGACGGTGCGACAGACGGTTCCGGCTTGCTCGAATACCGGGACCTTGCCGCCAAATCCGGCGTAGGGATCGGGTGCCTGCGAGGGGTCAAAGATTCTCAGCCCGATTTCCAGCAATGCCAGCGGCAGGATACCTACGGCGAGCGCCAGCCATTTGAACGTCTTGCGTCGATGGTTGTTTGTTGAGCGGTCCGACATCTGATTGAAATTCTATACTTTATGTCACCGGTTGCACGGGGTGATCCTGATGTGTATTCACTGAATACCGCTGACTCGGCGCGGATTAGGTCATATAACTGCCCTCAGGCCAAATCAGCATGAGCAAAAAAAACAGTTCCGCCTATCTACCCGCGCGCGGTCGCGGCGCCAGCATCGGGCTGACGCTCGGTCTGCTGCTCGCTTTGGGGCTGATCACGGTGAACGTCTGGATGCTGAACGGCGGGCTTGCCCGCGAGCGGCAGGATCGGGTGCAGAACCAGTTCTGGATCGTCAGCCAACCCGGGCATTCCGCGCCGCAACGTCGCGATGCCATGCTGGCGCTGATCCGGTACGGCAACACTGAGTGGGGGAGTGCGAAGCTGGGCGGGCTGGACCTGAGCGGCATGGACCTGCGGGACGCGGCACTGGCGCGGGCGGACCTCCAGGGGACGCTGTTCCGGGATGCCCGATTGCAGCGCGCCAACTTCTCGAATTGCGCGTTGCAACAGGCGGAATTCAACGACGCGGAACTGTCCGAGGCGCGGGGTGATTCTTCCGATCTCTATCGCGCGGATCTTTCCGGTGCCCGGATGAATCGGGCCCAGTTCGCGGCGGCCCGTTTTCAGGAAACGAAAATGCATGGCACCAAACTGGTGCTCGCCAATCTCGCCGAAGCCGACTTTCTGATGGCGGATCTCACCGATGCGGATCTTTCCGGTGCCAACCTTTCGGGCGCGCGGCTTGAGTCCACACTCTTGCGCAATGCGAATCTTTCGCTGACGCGGCTTTCGGATGCGGATGTGCAGGATGCCGATTTTACAGACAGCAACTGGTGGCGGGCGCGCGGCTTGAACGGCGGCATTCTGGCCCGGTTCATCGGCGAGTTCCCACCCTCGACAAACGCCCCGACTGAACTGCGGGAGGACTATCAGATCTGGCTGGAGAAACACTCGAAATGACCGCGGCGAAAACCACCATTCTCGTCGCGGATGATGACCAGATCGCGCGGGAGTTGCTGGCGGCCCATCTCTCAGTGATGGGCTTTGCGCTGGTGTTTGCGGAAGATGGGCAGGCGGCGCTTGAGACCGCCCGCGAGGTGGTGCCGGATATCATTCTGCTGGACGTGATGATGCCCAAGATGACGGGCTTTGAGGTGTGTGCCGCGATTCGCCAAGACCCGCAGCTGAAGCAGATCCCCATCCTGATGATCACCACGCTCGATGATCGCGATTCGCGCTTGGCGGGATTGGAGGCCGGGGCGGATGAATTCATCACCAAGCCATTTGATTCACGGGAACTGCGGGCGCGGATCGAGCTGATCGCCGAGTTGAACCGCTTCCGCGGCGTCCAGCGGGAGAAGGAAAAATTTCAACGGATGGTTGATCTGGCCCCCGACGGGATTCTGATGGTCGATCAGAACCTGGAAATCGTGTTTGTGAACCAGGCAGCAACGAATCTGTTTGCGGCGACCGCGGCGCTCCCACTGGTGGGAACGCGTTTTCCTTTTCTGGTACACCTGATGATTGGCGGGCAATTTGATGAGATCCTGTTCGCTGAACTGCAGGCCAACAAAGAGGTCCGGCATCTGAACGGTACGTTCCAGCGGCTGGATGGGGCGACCTTTCCGGCGAATCTCTCCGTTGGCACCTTTGACTGGGAAGACCGCCCGGCCCTGCAGATAAACGTGAGTGACCTCACGAACCAGCGTCAGTTGGAGGAGCAGTTGCTTCGCTCCCAACGCCTGCAGGGGCTGGGAAGCATTGCTGGAGGGATTGCTCATGACCTCAATAATGTGATCACGCCGATTGTCATGGGAACCGAGGTTCTCAACGAGACCCTGACGGACCCGGACGAACTCCAGGTCCTAAAAATGATCGCGGCGGCGGCGCAACGGGGCGGCAATCTCGTCCAGCAGGTACTTACTTTTGCCCGCGGTTCCGAACAGCAGATGGGGACAGTGAAGCTGCGCCACATTACGAAAGAGGTTGAGCAGTTGTTGGCGAAATCTCTGCCGGCCAATGTGGAACTCAAAACCTGTTTCGCGCCCGAGGAGCTGTCGGTGGTCGGTGACCCCACGCAGCTGATTCAGGTGCTGATGAATCTTTGTGTAAACGCCCGTGACGCGCTGCCGGAGGGGGGCGTGATCGAGATTGAACTCAAGTCCCAGCCGGATGAAATCGGTAACCAGCGCGTGGTAATGGTCGTATCGGACACGGGGACTGGGATGTCCGCGGAGACCGTTAAAAAACTGGGGCAGCCGTTCTTTACCACCAAAGCCGAGGGCGAAGGCACCGGCCTGGGGATGGCGACTGTGAAGACCATTCTGAAGAATCACGGGGTGGAACTGCGGGTGCGCAGCGAACTCGGCAAAGGCTCGACGTTCGAAATGATTTTCGAACCCGCTGCCACCAGCGAACCGACCGGGGTGGTCGATTCACCCCGGCAAGAAGTGTCTGGCAGCGGGGAGTTGATCCTGATCTGTGATGACGAAGCTGCGGTCCGTGAAATCGTCTCGTACACCATGGCCTGTTACGGATACGAAATTCTGCAGGCCGGCGACGGTGCTGAGGCCCGCGCACTCTGTCAGCAGCACGCAGATCGGTTGGCCGCGATTGTGACCAACCTGCGCATGCCATATCTGAATGGTCTGCGCCTGATCCAATCGATCGGCGAGGATGGGGACCGAATTCCCTCAGTGATCATGACCACTGATTCAAGTGCGGAGCTGCGGTGCGAGATTGAAGAGGTGGGGGCGGTATTGCTGGTAAAGCCCTTCACCACTGCCGAACTGTTGTCGACCGTGGCGCGGGTGCTGAGGGATCCGGTCACGGAACCGACTACTGCACGGGCTTGAGCTGAAAGAAGCGGGCGGCGCGATCGATGTTCCAGATGATCTGGTTGCGATCGTTTACCAGGCTTGGATTGACGGTCACGTTGGTGAAGGTTGAGTTGATCACTCCAGAGCTCTGGAGGTTGAATATTCCTGGTCCCAGATTCTTTGACCAACGCAGGGTCAGATCGGTCGCACCAGGCGTGAGATCAATCAGCTGGGCCGCCGGATTCACCACGATGAACTGCCCCATCATGCCACCATCTTCGTGCGGAAGAATGTGGCAATGATACATGTAGGGAACCTCGGTGTCGGAGTGCCTTTCAAACTTCGCGATGAAGCGGACAATCTCATTCTCATCGACGACCACGGTGTCCTTTTTGCCGGCTTCGCGCGGCGAGGGCGGAACGCCGTTGCGATCCAGAATGAAAAATTGGATATCGTGAATGTGAAACGGATGCGCCCCGCGGGTCCGGTTGTCGATGCGCCAGATCTCGGTGGTCTCCTGAATGACCACCTGGTCCATCCGGCTGCTGTTGAAACTCTGGTTGTCGAGGGAGAGCGGATTGCCTTGGCCACCACCGGTCAGCTGGATCGTACGCGTGACCGTGGCGTTGGTTTCATAGAGACGATCGAGGGTCCAGATGTTCGCGGGGAGCGTGGTGACCGCACCGGCCGTCAGTGCGCCCACCCGGATTTCCAACAAATTGTGATCCACGCCGTTGAGGGGGTTGTTTCCGCCCGGACCACCCTCGGCTCCGGGGATGGAGCGGGGGAGTTCAGAAGCAAAGGTCACCAATTGCACGGTGGAGCCGTTGTTGGAGCCGAGGTTGACGACTATGTCCAGCCGTTCTCCCGGCATGACCAGTGCTCGGGTGACGGGGGTGGGAGCTTCCAGAAGTCCGCCATCTGCACCGACGACGTGAAAAATTCGATCGTCACTGAAACCGAGGTTGAAACCACGCTCCGATGCGCCATTCAAAATACGGAAGCGCACCATCTGGGCGGGGGCGTTCAGGTAGGGATCCAAGGTGGCGTTCACCATCGTTACCTGACCGAGATTGGCAACCGCGAGTGAGTTCCCACCGGCAAAACCCTTGTCCTGGATGATCAGGGGAAATTCATCTACACCATAGGTAATCGGCAGCCCCGCCAAGGCTTCAACGCTATCGCGAATCAGAATCATTCCGGCCAGACCCGCGTTGACGTGATCATGGGTGATGCCGTGCAGATGCGGGTGGTACCACATCGTTGAGGCCGTATCGAGGACGGTGAAATCAGGTGACCAAGTCGCGCCCGGCGCAATCACCGTATGCGGTCCGCCGTCGTCCCGGGAGCTGACGTGCATGCCGTGCCAATGGGTCGTTGTCGCCTCACCAAGATTGTTGGTCACGTTCAGCGTCACGAACTCGCCGGCAGTCATGATCAGAGTCGGTCCGAGGATGTTGCCGTTGTAACCCGCGGTCACCGTTTCAGGACCGTCATGGAATGGGGTGGTCCCGAAAGCCATGTTCAGGTTGTAGACCGGGCCCGTCAGAGTCGGCGGAATCATCAACGGATTCGTGGCACTCTGGGCCATGATACTGGTCGATGCATAGGCGATGGCGGCGAACAGCGAGATCTGTTCGACGAAGGGGTGTCGCCTCGGTGTGGAGGAAAAGTTGGGTTGGTTCACGATCTTCAATTCTGGCTGAGCGGGTGCCAGTCGCCGCTGTTGCAATAAGGCACGTTACCGTTTAGCCGCAGGTAAAGCGTAGGTAAATCATTCGTAAAGACGCGACCTGCGACACGATTTGATGCCAGAATTCTCCGCTGATATGAATCCCGAAGTTCCATTGATGAGAACGATCTGCCTGTGCCTGCTCCTTGGTACGTGCGATGCGGGTATTGCACAGAACCACGACAGCGATCACGGATTTGCTCCGTCTTCCGAGCGGCAGCTCTTTCATGGCAGTCCTTATCGGAAGGCCGAACGCCTCACCGAGACCCCGGAAGTTTCGCTCCCGATCACCACCAGTTTGGAGGCGGCGCAGTTCTTCTTCAATCAGGGCATGGCGTTCCTTTACGCCGGCTGGCCGCAGGAAGCCGAGCGATCCTTTCACACCGCACATCTCGCAGACCGGAAAGCGGCGATGCCGCGTTGGGGAGTGGCGATGAGTCATCTCCTGCGCGATCCCACCGAGGCGTTTCCGTGGCTCTATGGGTTGCAGGAGATGCGGAGCCGAAAAACAGGCTTCTCTGCTCTGGAGCACGCGTTGCTGCAGATCCTGCCGCTCGCTTCAGCGATCGAGCTGAAGCTGGCAGGGAACGAGGAGAAAGGTTCAGCAAATTCATGGCGGGGGGAGCTGGTCAAGGCGTTGCGAAAAGCCATCACGAAGCTTCCCAATGAACCCGAGCTCAAAGCGCTGCTCGGGATCATTCTTTCTGATGCCTGGCATCCCTACCTCGAAGAAGTGGGCGAAAGTCGTGACCGCATTCTCGCGCTGGTCGCTGACGTCGTCGCAGCTCGCCCCGCGCATCCGGCTGGACGTTTCGGGTTGCAACTATGGGCCAATGAACTCCGCCGCGATCCTTATCACACGCGGAAGAACTACTTCGACCCGGCCCAGCTTCAATTGTCGCCGTACTATCCCGTGCATTGGAATCTCGCCGGACGCTACCTGGCCGAACGCGAGGAGTTTGCGGCGGCCATTCACCACAGCGAACTCGCGATCGTCAGTCACCATCGTTGGGCTGCTCTCCGACAACTGGCGCCCGACCAATTGCCCAACTATGCCCGACATCGCGTTATCCAGGCCCGGCAGTTTCAGAGCCTTGGCAAAGCCCCCGCCGCCATCGCGATTGCGCATGAACTGCTGCGAATGCCGCGTCATCCGGTGTGGAATTCCCCGACGAACTCCTTTGGCAGCGCGTATCAGGGACGCCGCCTGCTCATGGAGAATTATCGCTTCTTCGGTCTCTGGGAGGAACTCGCCGGCGCGCTGCGCGATGGCCGCATCGCGGCACTGGAGGCTCCACTTCATCGTGCCGAACACGCCTACGCCCGGGCGATCGCTGCTCATTTTCTGAACGACTTCGCAGAGTTCGACGACGCTGCCAAACGGGTGAAAACCATCGCGCTCCAGGTGAAGAATGCATTTGGGAACCGCTCGAACACCAACCGGGTTGACGTTGGCAAAGATACGGCCGGGCATCAGCATGGAGGCATGCTCGGTTGGCTGCTTGACGGCGGGGAGGAATACCTGGCGTTGACCGATTGGGATCGGAGTCTGGACGCCTTGCGCCGGTTTCATTCGTCCCCAGAGAAAGCTGTGGAATCTGAGAAAAGCCCGGGCCGGATCATTGCGACCTGCCGCCGCGTGCCTGATCTTTTGCGAGCCCGCCTGCTCTGGAGCGTGGGAGATCGGAAATCCGCGCGGCAGGCATTGTTGAACACCGCGGCATTGCCACTGGCGTTCCGCGTGCAGGCGCTCGAGGCCGGCAAGAACGATCCGGAACATTTTCCGCTGCAACCCACCGATGATCGGACCGCCGTGATCCATGCCCGGCAGCCAGGCGCGTTGAACACCATGGGGCTGTCCACGTGGGAAGCCACGATGGCGCCGAAACTATCCATTCCCCTGCTCGATGGAACGCGTCTTACGAACGAGGCAATGCTCGGCCGGAACACGATCTTGATGATGATATACAGCAGCACCTGTGGACACTGCGTGGAGCAACTCGAAGCCTTGCAGCAGACCCGCGCCCAGATCGCAGCGGCGGGGCTGGACGTTTATGTCATAGCCGGCGAGCCGGCGGAAAGTCTCTCCGCGTGGTTGCCGAATCAACCGGCGTTCCCCGCGAAATTCGCCTCCGATCCCAAGGATCAATGGTTCCGGCAGCTCGGTGCCTACGATGAGTTCAACGACATGCCGCTGCATGCCACCATCCACATTGGACCCACCGGCCGCGTCTTGTGGAAGGACGTGGGCTACTCCCCATTCACCGACCTGGAATTTCTAATCGCCGAAATTCAGAGGACAAATCGCCAGTAGAGAATTTCAAGGTGTTCACCCGGCCCCCTTTCACCCTGTAGGAGCGGACGTGAGTCCGCTCACTTTACGCTCCAGACGCGCGGCCACCCAGATTGCGCTCGGATCAGAAGCACCTTCGATTTCTGGCACCCGCCGGAGAACACCTGCTTGTCTTCAATAGGAGCGAGCAATAATCCCGGCGCCTCGATACAGGTTTGAGCCGACTCACGTCGGCTGCTACGGCGTGGGGGGGTAAAGATTTTTCAACCTCCGCAACTCTCTGTTCTATTTCGCGGCTCGGGCCGGCGCGAGGTTGGCGATCCAGGCGCCGCCGTATTTTTCGTAGGTGGTCCAGGCTTCTCCATAGATGCCGCTGATTTCCTTTGAGACCTCCAGTTGCAGGGCGATGTAGGCGAGCTTGCGGCTGTCGTCATCCAGGAACTGGTTGGCGGCGATGGCCGTGGCCTGCTGCAGGGCCACCTGCTTGTAC
Organism: Limisphaerales bacterium; assembly: GCA_047608975.1. Lineage (GTDB taxonomy): Bacteria > Verrucomicrobiota > Verrucomicrobiia > Limisphaerales > JAYPXF01. Next base: position 17,205 of record JBLFYM010000094.1, read on the forward strand.
TCGTAGGCACGGTTGGCGACGATGGGCGGGAGGTTCAGGCGACGACCGATCTTCTGCCACGTCCGATAGTCGTTGTCCCGCGAACGTTCGATCTCCGCCAATCGCTCCGGTTTGAGCGCCTTCTCCGTGGTTTCCTGAATCGCAAGCTGACGTTGCGCCCGCTGATCTTCCTCAGGCAGATCAGGTGATCTCGCGGTAGTCTCGGCTTCGCGGCGGGCTTCGGTCACCTCGCGAATCTCCTCGGCGGTCAGGCTTGTGCCCACGAGGGAATCGGACCACCGGGCGTTCCGGTTGCTGCGGAGGAGGTATTCGTTCCATTTCTCCTCTCCCAACAAGGCTTTCAGTTTGCTGTTCAGGTCGGTGCGCAACCCGCTCATCTGCACGGTCAGTTCCTTTTGGACTACCGCGTCTTCGGTGGCCTCAATTCGTTTTTGGAATTCGCCCCGAAGTTTTCCGTAGTTGGCGTAAACTTCCTTCACCAACGCGAAGTCCTCGTCGTCCAGAAATCGCCAACGGGTGGTGCCGGGAACTGTGGGGATTTCGGGAGCTTCTCCGATGCGGGCCGTGACGAGCTTGAGAACGGCCTGTCGGCTGGATTCGAGTTCGATCACCCGCTCTTCGATGTAGGGCGGCACTTCCCAGCGCGACATGTTCAGGCCCGTGGCGACAAGGTCCCAGACTTGATCCTGAATCGGGCGGGTGGTGGTCCACAACTGCTCGGCGTAGTCATCGAGAATTCGCGCGGTCACGAGATCGCGGATCGTCTGACGCGGGCAGCCGATGCGGATCAGGTTTTCGGTGAGTTGTACGTAGTCGTTGGTTTCGATCTCGGACCAACGAAAAGGAGGCCATTGGAGTTTGACTGAAGCCGGGTTGGTTTCGGCCACATTGATAACGGGGACCGGGTTGGTTTGCTGCTGAGTGATGATCTCAATTCCGGCGTCGGTATTGGGTCGCTCGCTGCGGGATTGCAAAACGATGCCCGCGATCAGTGCGAGGTTGATCAGGAGGAGCAGGCCGATGAGATGGCGGCGGTTCACTTGGAATTCTCCTCTTTCAATTCAGGGATCTCGAGGAGGTGGTCGAACAATTGCTTTCCGAGTTCACGCCGGATCGCTGGCGTCACCTTGTCGCTGATGACATTTCGGAATGTTGCCAATGCCCGCGCCTGAACAGCCGCCAGCAGGAGTATTACTTCCTCGGGTTCCAGGTCCGTGTCCGCGCGAACCTGCTGCAAGTGCGTGTCGGCGGTGTCCAATGCGTTGAAGATCTTTATCGAGTCCTCCTTTGCCAGGCTGTTCTCGCGGCCGAGCTCATAGATCTTCTGAAACCGTTCATCCTGCGCGCGCGCCCAGTCTCCGTAAAGTTCCGCGCCCAATTCGCGGGCCAGTTCGATCGCCGCCGCCTGAACCATTTTTGGATCGGGGATCTCGTCTCCTGCCGACTGCGGCAGCAGCATCCTCGGCAGGTCGTACGGCGCGGACTGGATTTGTACGAGCGTGCGAAACCGGGAACCGGGAACGGCGAATCCGTGACCCGCGTGGGTCAGTTTGTCGTAGTGTTTCGCGACAAACAATCGCAGGAGCAGTTCGTCCAGATTCTGAGGTCCGAGCAACACCCCCAGCTCCCGCCTGAACGTTTCGCGAACGGCATTGATCTGCTCCGTGTCTTCGGCGAGCAAAATTCCTTCAGTGAATGTTTCGACGGTCTCGAATTCGTGCCGATGAAACGCAAGTTGTCCGATCAGACGCGTGCCGGTTTCGCGATCAATAAAACCCATGACCAGACGCAGTAGGTGAGTGCTGCGACCCTCGTCTCGGGTGGCGTTGAGTGACTCCCGATCCATGGGGTAGCCGAAGAGTTCGATAGAGAGATCCCACATGGCCCGTTGCAGGCCGAGGTCGGTACGGGCGACCTGCCGGCGGACGGCTTTCTTTGCGTCAGCGTTCAGCCAAAACGTGTCCGGCTCCTGTTCCGCGAGCGCGTTGAGCTGCTCCTCGTAGTTCCGCGACATGTCGGCAATCAGGATGTCGCGGATCGTTCGCTCCGGCACTTCAGCGGCGCGGAGATTTGCGGCGAATTCCAGGTAGTCCTCGGATTCCAGATAAGCCCAGGGCGGACTCGCATGGGTCTCGTCGCGTTGCGGCCGGAAGATCTTGTTCTGGCCGATCTGCTTCACCTGGATATCTCGCTCGATGATCGCGGGCGGTCGGGGGCGGGAGGTCTTGGGTGCGTGCCAAAGCTGCCAGTTCATCCACGCGTTGATCGTGGTGAGAATGATAAGAAACCCGATGATTGCGGCACTGCGCATGGTGGTATGGCTCAGGAAGTATTGCTGAGGCGCGACAGTGTGTCGACGATTTGGTTGTTCGTCCCTCTTTCGTCATTGGCAGGTCGCGTGTCAAACCCCGACAAACCGCAGTCGTCGCGCAGATACGGGGTTTAGCCTACGAGGATTTGCCGGTGCAGAATTGCGAAGTGGCGTCCCTTCTGCTTCGATTACGACGGTGATTGATCGATCAGAGAAATCAGAGCATCGCGGAGGGGGTGGTTTGGGGATCATGGTTTTCGGGGCGTGGCTGAGCTTGGCCGGAAATGTGGACGCGCAGTTCAACCTGCGAGTGGACAGTTTCCAACCCACCTTTGGACCGGCGGGTGCGAGCGTAATTATCAACGGTGCAGACTTTCTGGGTGCCACGGTGGTTCAGTTCGGCACGGCACAGGCGGACTTCGAGATTCGTTCCTACAACCAGATCCGGGCCACCGTGCCGGCAGCGGGCCAAACCGGCCCGATCTCGGTGGTCCACAGTTTGACGGCGAGCAGCGCCGCGCATTTCACGGTCGCCCCAAGGATTACGGGATTCGACAAACCGCTGGCTCCGGTGGGCGATCTGTTGCGTATCGACGGAGCCAATTTCATTGCTGCGCAGACCACCGTGAAGTTCGGAAATGTGACCGCCTCCAGTGTGAGTGTAACGGCGGCGAACCAGCTCTTTGTCACCGTTCCAACCGGCGCGGTGACGAGTCCGGTTTCGGTGTCCACTTTCGCTGGCACGACCATCACCACCACGAACTACATCATCGCGAACACGGCAGTCATTATTGATTTCACTCCGATCCTCGCAGCTCCGGGGACCCAGGTGGTGCTGAATGGTGGGGATTTTTCGAACGCGAGTGGGATTCGTTTTGGCGGGGTGAATGCGGCGTTTGATGTGACTTCGATCACGCAGATCATTACCACAGTACCCGCGGGCGGGATGTCCGGATTGATCGAGATCATTACGCCCAGCGGTTCGGGGTTCAGCCTGGCGCCTTTCACCGTGCTGATGCCGGGGCCGACCTTTCTCTCAATGACCCCGCCCGCCGGCAAGCCGGGCGAACCGATCATACTGGGCGGGGTGGCGCTCACTTCGGTGACCAATGTCCTGTTCGGAACAGTGCCGGCCTCGTTTGGAGTCACGGCCGATACACAGATTTCAGCGATCGTGCCGACCGGCGCAATCACAGCTCCGATCGTGATGCAAAGTCAATTTGGCAACGCTACCAGTCCGGCTCCGTTCCTCATTGAATCCGTGATCACCGATTTCAGCCCGGTCGGCGGTGTCATCGGTGCGGTGGTCGTCATCAACGGTTTCAATCTGGATACCGCCACCTACGTCACGTTCAACGGGACACCGGCAGCCACGACCTTCACGGCTCCGACACAGATTCATGCCACGATTCCGCCGGCGGCAACGACCGGCCCGCTCACCATCGGCTTCGCCGGCGGCTCGAACACGACGGTCGCAAGTTTCACCGTCTCGACCGGAAATCCGGTGATCATCAGTTTCTCCCCCACCAACGGATTTCCGGGGAATGAAGTCATCCTCTCGGGTGTGCAATTCTTTGGCGCGTTCAGTCTGAAGTTCAATGGTGCGACCGCGAGCTTCGGGGTCACCGCGGGAGATCAAATTTTGGCAACCGTTCCGCCCGACGCTATCTCCGGGCCGCTGACCATCATCGGCCCGGGTGGGACGAACGTCTCGCTGACGTCGTTCTATATGCCCCCCAGGCTGACCAGCGTCACGCCCCTCGCGGGAACGGTCGGCACTGAAATCACGATTCTGGGCACAAACTTTCTCGACGCCATCCAAGTGGGCTTTGCGGGTGGCAACGGTGCGTTGATAGATTCGGAGTTCACGGTGGTCAGCAATACCGGAATGACCGCGCGGGTGCCCACGAATGTGATCAATGGTGCGATCACCATCACGACGCCGGGCGGAATCGTGCTGAGCGGCAGCGATTTCGAGATCGTTCCACGCATTGATGAAGTTGAGCCGCTTTGGGGACCGGCAGGCAGCCTCGTGACGATCCGTGGCCTGAGTTTCGAGAACACGACCCGGATCGAGTTCGGCGGAATCAACGCGGCCATTCAGTCCATCTCCAGCACCGAGGTAGTAGCTACCGTGCCGACCACGGCCGACGACGGGCCGTTACAGGTTTTCAGCGCAACGACAAATGCTACCGCGCCCAATGACTTCATCGTGACCCGGGGCGGAGACCTCCGGCTCAGTGCCGCAACCACGGGTGTGGTGATAGCGGGCCAACCAGTGGTGGTGGATCTCGTGGTGACGAACCTTGGACCGACCACCGCCACGGGGATTGAACTCACGTTCAATGTTGGCAATCAGCTGAGCTTCGTCAGTGCCTCCGGCCCGCAGGCAAACTGCTCGTTCGCCAACAACGTGGTCACCTGCACCTGGCTGTCGCTTACCAACGGCACCTCCGTGAACGCAACGGTCATCATGAATCCGAGCCTCCCCGCATCCTACTTCGGAACGATCAATCTG
>JBLFYM010000095.1:0-21989 GCA_047608975.1 Limisphaerales bacterium
ACGCGCCGTCGCATGTTTCCAAACAGGAAGACCTGATGCAGCTGGCTGCACTGTTGAAGCAGGCCCCGATCAAGCTGCCCAAGACCAGCAGCGTGCCCGAGGGCCGCCTGCATCAGACCGGGCGCAAGGCGCTCATTGAAGTCACCCTTAAACCTGGTGCCAAAATCAAACCGGCCTGGCCTTTCGCCCGCTATTGCGACGAAACGATCGCCGACCAACTGGCCGAGAATCCGAAGAACTCCCGGGACAGACTCGCCGCCCTCATCACCGCGCCGCAAAACGAACGTTTTGCCCAGGTGATGGTCAATCGCGTCTGGCAACGCCTCATGGGGCGCGGCCTCGTGGCGCACATCTCCGATTGGGAAAAGGCCGGACCATCGCATCCCGAATTGTTGCGCTGGCTGGGGCATCAGTTCGTGGCCAGCGGCTACGACGTGAAAGCCATCACCCGGCTCATCCTCCGTTCCCACGCCTATCAACGCGCCGTGGATCCGTCCCTCGCCGAGACCAGTCCGTTATTTGTCTCCCCCGCACCCCGCCGTCTCAACGCCGAGCAGATTGTCGATTCTGTGTTTCACGCCACCGGCACTCCCTTTGATTTGGAGGAGGTCAGCCTCGACATCGACAGCGTCCGCGAGTTCAAGAATGCCATCACCCTTGGAAAGCCCCGCCGCTCCTGGATGCTCGCCTCCACCTCCAATGAGCGCGATCGCCCGAGCCTCGGTCTTCCGCGTGTCACCGCCGTCGCGAACGTGCTCGAAGCGTTCGGTTGGCGCGGCGCGCGCCAAGATCCCCGCAGTATTCGCGAAACCGAATCCAACATTCTGCAACCGGCGATTTATGCCAATGGTGTCATGGGCATCTGGCTAACGCGCCTCAGCGACCGGCACGGTATCACGAAACTCGCCCTCGAAGACCAACCCATTGAGCAACTCATCGACCGCCTTTTCCTCCGCCTGCTCACGCGCAATCCTTCCACCGCAGAAAAGCAGCGCTACGTCAGCGCCCTGTCCAAGGGCTATGAAACGCGGATTATTCCTGAATCCCAGCGCCCGAAACCGAAGCCGAAGAAACGCGAACGCGAGCGCTACGTCAGCTGGTCCAACCACGTTGACGGCCCCGCCAACACGCTTGCCGTGGAAAGGGAAGCCGCCGCCCGCCGCGGAGACCCTCCGACGAACGCCTTGAACACCGATTGGCGTCTCCGTATGGAAGACGTCCTCTGGGCTGTCCTCAACGCTCCCGAATGGATCTATACCCGCTGAACGGCTGACTGTGATGAGGAAGCCGACCGGGTCATAGTAGGCGCACTTTCGCACTGGTAATGACGGCGTATCGCTTCATCGTGGCAGCTGCTGTGGGGCGGAACAATAACGTGAATCGGACCTATACTTATCTCCTGTTGCTGGCCTTGGCGGTCGCCCCGGCCGGGGCGGCTGATGACGTGCAACGGGCGGCGATGACTTTCTTTGAAAAGGAGGTCCGGCCCATTTTGGTGAAGCGGTGTCATGACTGTCACAGCGGCTCGAAGCAGAAGGGCGGACTGCGGCTGGATCACATCGGCTACCTGAAAACCGGCGGCGACACCGGACCGGCGTTGATTCCGGGAAAGCCGGAGGAGTCCGCACTCATCGAAGCAGTGCGGTATGGGAATAAGGATTTCCAAATGCCGCCGAAAACCAAACTGCCGGACGCCGAGATCGCGGTTCTGGAAAAGTGGATCAGGATCGGCGCGCCCTGGCCAGTCGACGTCTCCAACAAGGTGGTCGTGACGGCGGGCGGTTTCACCAAAACGCAACGCGGATACTGGTTCTTCCAGCCGATCGCAAACATGTCTCCTCCCCCGGCGGGCGGGCAATGGGCCCGCAACGACATCGATCGTTTCATTGCGAAAAAACACGCGGAATTGACTCTGTCGCCAGCGTCCGAGGCGGATCGACGTGAGTTGGCGCGCCGGGCGTATTTCGACCTTCACGGTCTGCCGCCGAGCCCGGCGCAGATGGACGCCTTCGCGCGGAACCCGGAAGCGAAGGCCTACGAAAATCTCGTGGACGAGTTGCTCGCCAGCCCGCGCTACGGTGAACGCTGGGCGCAGCACTGGCTGGATCTGGTGCGCTACGCAGAGAGCGATGGCTACAATCAGGACGCCTATCGCCCGACCGTCTGGCGCTATCGCGACTACGTGATCAGGTCGTTCAACGACGACAAGCCCTACGACCAGTTCGTGCGGGAGCAACTCGCGGGCGACGAAATTGCGCCCGACGATCCGGAGACGCTCATCGCCACCGCCTACCTGCGTCATCCGGTTTACGAATACAACCTGCGTGACGTTCGAGGTCAGTGGGAGGTGATCCTCTCGGACATGACGGACACCACGAGCGAGGTCTTCCTCGGCCTCAGCATGGGCTGCGCGCGCTGTCACAACCACAAGTTCGATCCCATTCTGCAAAGGGACTACTACCGCCTGCGCGCCTTCTTCACGCCCGTGCAGTGGCGCGACGACCTGAAGCTGGCCATACCGGCGGAGAAGAACGCTTACGACGAACAACTGGCCAATTGGGATACGGCCACCGCGGAGATCCGGGCCAAGCTCGACGCGCTCACCGGGCCGGCGATCGGGAAGCACGTCGAAACCTGGCGCAAGAGTTTCCCCAAAGACCTGCAGGCGATGACGCTCAAATCCGAGGACCGGCGCGAACCGCTGGAGAAGCAATTGGCCGGGCTTTGCGAACGCCAGTTGAAATTCGCGCGCGGTCTGTTCAAGGCGACGAAGGACCTCAAGTCCGACCAGGCCAAGGGCGAATACAAGGCGCTCCAGGCGGAGCTGAAGAAGTTCGATCACCTGAAGCCAAAGCCGTTGCTGGCCGCCTTCGTCGCCACGGATGCCGGGCCGCACGCTCCACCGAACACGCTGGGAACCGGTAAGGGCGGGCTGGAGATCCAGCCGGGCTTCCCGTCAATCATCGCCCCGAACTTGCCGACGATTACGCCGACCCGGACCTCCACCGGACGGCGCAAGGCGCTTGCGGATTGGATCACCCGTCCGGACAACCAGCTCGCCACCCGGGTCATCGTGAACCGTGTGTGGCAGTATCATTTCGGGCGCGGCATTGTCGCTTCGGCGAATGAGTTCGGCGTCTTGGGCACCCCGCCCACGCATCCCGGCTTGCTGGACCACCTCACGACGAAGTTCGTCAACGGCGGTTGGCGTTTCAAGGCGCTGCATCGCGAGATCATGCTCTCCGCCACCTATCGCCAGACCGCCCGACGGGAGCCGGACGCGACCACGGCGAAGGTCGATCCGGAGAACGATTACCTCTGGCGATTCCATCCGCGCCGCCTCGACGCCGAGCAGGTGCGCGACGCGATGCTGGCGGCCAGCGGCGAATTGGACCTGAAGTCCGGCGGTCCTGCCACCGCGGGCAATGGCACGCGACGCTCGATCTACACGCAAAAGAAGCGTAACCGCCCGGACGAACTGTTGTTCGCCCTCGACAAGCCGGCCGGTTTCACCAGCGCCACCGAACGACAAAGCACCACCACGCCGACGCAGGCCCTGCAATTGCTCAACGGCGATTGGGTGCTTGCGCGTGCCCGGAAGCTGGCCTCCCGCGTGCCGGAAATCGACGACGCGTGGTTGGCGGTCCTGGGGCGGGTGCCTCGGGACAAGGAAAGGGCGACGGCGGAGGCATTCCTCAAGCAGCGCATCGGTGCGGCTGGAATGCAGCGCGACAGTTCCGCCAAGCCCGAACTGCCGCGTGGACTCTTCAAGATCAACAGCGCGCACGAGCGCCTGGTCGTGCAATCGAGTGAAAGAGAAGGCGACGACTTCACCGTCGAGGCCGTTGTGAAGCTCGACAGCATCGACAAGAACGCCGAACTGCGCACGCTCGCCTCTCGCTGGAGCGGCAGCAATCGAGCCTTGGGCTGGAGTATCGACGTCACCGGCGTGAAGTCCCGCTATCAACCGCGGAACATCCTTATGCTTCTGGTCGGCGAGGATAAGAATTCCAACCTCAGCTATCAGGTGGTGGTGTCCAACCTCCGCCTCCCGGTTGGGAGCCGGCAACACCTCGTCGTGCGCGCTTCCGGATCGCGTGGTGAAGTCATCTTCACGCTACGGGATCTCGACACGCCGGGAGCTGTCGCGCAATCCGCCACCGTGCCAGTGGAGAAACTCTCCCAGCTCAGCCAGGGCGATTCGCCAATCGTTCTGGGTGGCTTGAGCGGGCGTCGGACAACCCGCCAATGGCACGGCGCAATCGAGGGGCTCCGCGTCGTGGCCGGCCGGGTTCCCGACAACGAGCTCAACTCCGATCCAGGCAAATGGCAGGGCGGCGTGGTCGTCTGGCGCGGCACGGACGCGCCGAGCCCGCGCTTCACCTGGAGTGGTGCTGCCGGCGACGCCGGGGCGAACGACCCTCGCCGGCAGGCCATGACCGATCTCTGCCAAGCACTGCTCAACTCCAACGAATTCTTTTACCTCCACTGAAGCCACGGCTATGTCCTGCCAACGATACGACCTTCCCACCTCCCGCCGCGAATTCCTGCAAACGGCCGGCTGCGGATTCGGCGCGCTCGCGCTCGCCTCGCTCGTGGGCAATGCGGCGCCGCTGCCCCATCACACCACCAAGGCCAAGAACGTCATCTTTCTGTTCATGGCAGGCGGTCCCAGCCATCTGGACACCTTCGACCGCAAACCGTTGCTCAACCAACTCGCCGGCCAATCCCTGCCCGCCAGTTTCAAGACGCCGCTCACCGCCGCGGGCGAAGGTCGATCGCCGCTCCTCGAATGTCGTCGTGACTGGCGGCAATACGGTCAGGGCGGCCTCTGGATTTCCGACTGGTTTCCCCGCGTGGCGCAACACGCCGACGATCTCGCGGTGATCCATTCCTGCGCTTCCAGCGGCATCAACCACGCCGGCGGCGTCTGCTCGATGAACACCGGCTCCATCTTCGGCGGCCGGCCTTCGCTCGGGGCCTGGGCTTCATATGGACTCGGCACGGAGAATCAGAATCTGCCCGCGTTCGTCGTCATCAAGGACAGCGCGTCAACCGTCGTGAACGGCGTCCGCAACTGGGGCAGCGGCTTCATGCCCGCCGTGTATCAGGGAATCGAATTCAAGTCCGGCGGCACGCCCGTCAAATACCTCGACAACCCGAAGGGCGTCGATCGTCAACGCCAACGCGACAAGCTCGACCTGCTGGCCGAGCTCAACCGCGACTTCAATGTCGGACGCGAAAGCAACACTGAGCTGGAGGCCCGCATCCGGAGTTACGAACTGGCCTATCAGATGCAGGCCGAGGCGCCCGGCGCGATCGATCTGAGCCGGGAAACCCAGGCCACCCGCGGGCTCTACGGTCTGGACGACAAACGGACGGCCACCTTCGGCCGGAACTGTCTCCTTGCTCGGCGGCTCGTCGAAAGCGGCGTGCGCTTCGTGCAGCTCTACAGCGGCGCGGGCAGCAAGTGGGACAGCCACACCGGCATTGAGAAAAAGCATCCGGCGCTCTGCCACGCGGTGGATCAGCCCATCGCCGCACTGCTCGCCGACCTCAAGGCGCGCGGACTGCTGGACGAAACCCTCGTTATCTGGGGCGGCGAATTCGGCCGCACACCCATGAGCGAAAAAGGCGACGGTCGCGATCACAATCCCACCGGCTTCACCATGTGGATGGCTGGCGGCGGCGTCCAAGGCGGTCGAACCTACGGCGCCACCGACGACCTGGGCCTGTATGCCGTGCAGGACCGCCTGCACGTTCACGACCTCCACGCCACCATCCTGCATCTCCTCGGCATCGACCACACCCGCCTCGTCTACCCACACAAAGGCCGCCCCGAACGCATCGATCAAAACGAAGGCCGCCCCTACCGCAAACTCCTCGGCGTCTGAGTTCCGAACACATTTTCAGACGGTGGAAACGATTCGACGAGGAAACGGTCTAGACCACTTCGTCAGATTCGCATGATTGGTAGCTTCGATTGTCAATCGAAGACTCATTTCTTGGTTCGACTGCCAGTCGAATCTACACAGCTGGCGAAGACCCCAGAAGAGTAGAACCAGTTGGATCGGGCCGCGCTGCTGCGCGGCCGCGGACGAGCGGCAGTTCGTCCCTACTGTTGCGGGATCGCGATGGTTCAGTTCGCATTGGCCGCCGCGGTCTGGAAGGCGAGACGGACCGGTGAGTTGTCACCGTTTTTGAAGCCGCGCCGCTGGATCATCAGGATGTAGATCGTCTGATTCAGCGGATCGGCCCAGCTTTGGGTGGCGTAGGCGCCGCCATGACCAAAGGTGCCGGGATTCAATATCGCCGTGACGCCTTGCGGTTCCTTCACCACCTGAAATTTGATCCCCCAGCTCATCCCATCAGTGAAGCCGGTCTCGATGTCGCCGGATTGGGTGCGAGTGAGTTCGCGGACGGATTTCTGGGAGAGGATGCGTTTGCCCTGCAACGTTCCGCCGTTGAGCATCATTTGGTAAAAGCGCCGCAGATCTTCGGCGGTGGAATACAGTCCGCCACCGGGCTTCACCGTTCGCTTGGTATCCCAGAGATTGCCGCGCACGAATGAGACCTCGGTCTTCGTCAGTTCCGGGACTTTGGCACTCTTCAGATACGGGGTGACGATCCGCGTGACCTTGTGCTTGGGCGGGAAGAAGGTCGTGTCCTTCATGCCCAACGGATCCAACACCTGCCCTTGCAGAAAATCCTGAAACGGCTGACCGGAGACGACTTCCACCACGCGGGCCAGAACGTGCGTGCCCGAGGAACTGTATTTCCATTTGATGCCCGGTTCGTGTTCCAAGGGCTTCTGCGAGATCATCGAAACGAGTTCGGCCAAGGTTGAATGAGCTCGCGGCTCGGTGGTCCTGCCGATGCCGGCGGTGTGCGTGGCCAGATCCAGCAACGTGATCTTTCGGGCCGGACGCTTGAGCGTCATTTGCTTCTTCGACTTGCTGGCAACCATCCACAGGTCCTTGAACTCGGGTAGGTGTTTTTCAACGTTGTCGTGAATATCCAGCTTCCCTTCCTCCGCGAGCAACATGACGCAGACACCAACGGTCGGCTTGGTCATGGACGCGATCCAGAACATGTCGTCCTTCTGCATCGGGCGTTGGGATTTCAGATTCGAAACCCCCATGGCTTCGAAACTCACCACCTTTCCCTGTCGGGCGACCAGCGTGACCGCCCCGGAAATCTCGCCGTCGTCGATGAACGGCTGGATGGCTTTGCGGACCGCTGAAGAAACATCGGCGGCAAAAGCGTGCGCGCCGAGGCTGAACAGAGCGATCAGGCAGAGAGAAGTGATTCGCATGGCGGAAAGGTTAACAGAACGGACTCGCAGATAAAGGTAGGGCTGCGCGGCCGCAGAGGAGGGGTAGCCCGTTCCCACACTGGATACCGCTGACCACGACGAAGGCTTTTGTCAATCGACGGCGATCCCATCGAAAGTGTTGGTGGGTTGGTGGTTGCCGGCTGCCTGCCGGTCGCTTTCAATAACGCAATCCATGATCAGATCGCTCCAACTTGCCAGCATGAGTGTGTTCCTTTGCATTTTCGCCTTGAACGGTGGTGCCGAGGACGTTCGCCTTCTGCCGCTCAAAAACCTGAAAGGCTATTTCCCCTTCAATCCGCCGAAGTCCGTCAAGGCGTGGGAGCCGCGGAAGGCGGAGGTGCGGCGTCAGATCCTGGTGGCGGCGGGTCTCTGGCCGATGCCGACCAAGACGCCGTTGAATGCCGTGATCCACGGCAAGGTCGATGGCGATGGCTACACGGTGGAGAAGGTTTACTTCGAGAGCGCGCCCGGATTGTTTGTCACCGGCAACCTTTATCGGCCGAAGAACATCAAGGGCCGGGTGCCGGCGGTGATGTTCGCTCATGGTCACCGGAAAGATGCGCGTCTCGACATCAATCCCGAGGGCAAGGTGCGCCAGAGCATCGCCGACGGGGCGGAACGTTTCGAGCAAGCCGGACGCAGCACCTTTCAGGCGCTGTGTCGCCAGGTGGTGCGGATGGGCTGCGTGGTCTGGCAGTGGGATATGCTCGGTGACTCGGATGCGGTTCAGTTTTCACGGGATCTCGTCCATGGGCACGGAGCGATGCCGCTGCGATCCGAAATGAACAAGACGAAGAACTGGGGCCTGTTCAGCCCGCAGGCCGAGGCGCATTGCCAAAACTTCATGGGAATCCAGACGCTCAATGCCGTGCGCGGTCTCGACTTCGTGCTCAGTCTGCCCGAGGTGGACCCGGAGCGGGTGGCGATCACCGGCGCGAGCGGCGGGGGCACGCAGACGATGATGCTGGCGGCGATCGATGATCGCATCGATCTCTCCTTTCCCGTCGTCATGGTCAGCACCGCGATGCAGGGCGGTTGTCCGTGTGAGAACGCCAGCTTGCTGCGGGTGAACACCGGCAATGTCGAGTTCGCCGCGCTCTTCGCGCCGAAGCCGCAGGGCATGAACAGCGCCGACGACTGGACGAAGGAAATGGCCATCAAGGGTTTTCCCGAGTTGCAGCGGCTCTATGCGGCCTATGGCAAGAAAGGCAACGTCTTCCTGAAACGCGGTGAACACTTCCCACATAATTACAACGCCGTCACCCGGTCCGCCTTCTACACCTTCCTTAACCAGCATTTCAAACTCGGTTTCCCGGCGCCGGTGATCGAAGAGGATTTCGATCCGCTGCCGCCTGAGCAGCTTTCGGTCTGGAACGATCGGCATCCCGCGCCGAAGGCCGCCGATCCGGATTTCGAACGCCGCCTGCTCGCGTGGTTCACCGCCGACGCCGAGCGGCAACTCCGCGCTGCCGCAGTGACCGCCACTGGCCGGCAGGACCTCGTTCGTCCGGCGGTGGAAGTGCTCATCGGTCGCACCTTTGCCGGCGCGGGTGACGTGGCATGGGCACCGAAAACCAAGCAGGATCGCGATGACCACGTGGAGCACTCCGGACTGTTGCTGAACCGAACCCACGGCGAGGAAGTGAACCTCACCTGGCTGCGTCCGAAGCAATGGAACGGCCGGGTTGTTGTCTGGCTCGACGAACCGGGGAAGGCCGCACTTCGCAAGGCCGATGGCGGATTGAATCCCGCGGTGCGGACTCTGGTTGAGGGAGGCGCAGCCGTGCTCGGCGCTGATTTGTTTCGGCAGGGTGGCGAGCCGGTGAAGCAGACCCGTGCCGTGGTCAATCGCCGCGAATATGCCGGCTACACTTTCGGCTACAACCCCGCGCTCTTCGCCAAACGCGTGCATGATGTATTTACCATTGTAAGCCACCTCCGGGGCGCGAATACCGGCCTCTTCCCGAATCCGAAAGACATTGCCGTTGCCGGATGGCACAACGCGGGTCCCATCGTCGCCGTCGCCGGTGCGCTGGCCGGTGAAGCCATCGACCGCGTTGCGATCGACACGCAGAAATTTCGCTTCGGCCAGCTGCTGGACTACCGCGATCCGATGTTTCTGCCGGGTGGAGCGAAGTATCTCGATCTGCCCGGTCTGATCGCGCTGAACGCCCCGCGTCCGCTCTGGCTCGCCGGCGAAGGCGCGGAACCTGCGATCATTTCCGCTGCGTATCACGCCAACAAGCTGACGACCTTCAGCGGCCAACTCGCGCAAAAGGAATCCGCAGCCAGCCAGTGGCTGTTGCGCTGATGAGCCGTCCCGAGACCATCCGGAGGATTCGGCTAACGCCTATTTCCCAGCCGCCGGTGCCGGGAGCTCCGATACCATGACCGCCGTGTCCGGAGCCTTGCCGGAGTAGAAAGAGATGTAGTGGGTGTCCCCGATCACGGTGGCGTTCGCGTTGCCCGAATCGAGCGCGATCTGACTACCGATGGCGACGGCCTCGGGAGCAGGCCAGCTGAGCGGGTGGTTGAAGATGGTCTCCGGATTGACGACGCGACGCCAGAGGATCCCTTTACCGCGCTGATAGTAGTAGTTGCTCAGCATACCGGTTTTGGCGTCAAGGATCAGAGTGGGCGTGGAGGCATGGACGTCGCCGATGTTGGTTCGCTCGCGCTTCCAGGTCGCGCCGTAGTCGGTTGAGATCATCTGGAATTGCGTTTGCCCTCCGCGTTCCGTGCGTCCGACGACAAGGATCCTGCCCTTGCCGAGGTAGGCAGCGGCGGGCTCGGTCGGCCAATCTGGCTTGGTCAGCCCGGACTCGATGGGTGTCTGTTTCCAGGTCGCACCGTCGTCACGGCTGGTCATCATGCCCCAGGAGTGAACGGCCTTGTCACTGTAGTTGCCGGCGAACCACAGAGCCATGAGCCCGACTTCGGGGGCCGCGAAGACGTCGGTGATCTGCATGGGGCGCACGGCAAGTTTCGGCGTCGCCACGAGCGTGAACTTTACCCCATCCGTGGTGCGGTAGAGGTCGTGGTTCCAATCCTTTCCGATGCGGCGCACCCAGAGAAGCATCGCCCCGGTGGAATCCAGTCCCTTACCGACGGTGACCTCGCCGTAGTCCGGCGTGTTGGCGACGGTTGTTTCAGCGGTCCACGTTTTTCCTCCGTCCACGGAAGTGCGTGCGTAAACGGCGCGGGCATCTTCACCGATCGTATGCGCCGTTCCCCGGCTGTAGGTGCAGACCAGCTTTTCTCCGATGGCCTGGATCATCGGCCACGAGTTGTAGCCGCTGACGTCCTGAACGACATGCGCTGTCGCCGGAGCGCTCAGGGGCGTCACCTTGACCAGGGCCAAACCGGTCGGACGGGTAAACGAGTCACCGGGAAGGCCGGGCTCTCGCTGAATCCGCACCGTCAGCGGCGCGTCGGGCACCACTTGGTAATAGGATTCCAGAACGATCGTCCGGGTATGGAGCGGTGCGGCGGGAAGCCGTGTCCTTACCGGCTTGCCCAGCCGATACCGGGCGGTGAACGGGGCATCCTCCACCATCTGCGACAGGTGGACGCGGTAAACATCCGCGTAGTCGGGGCTCGTCTGCGGGTCCGTCGAGGTCACGACGATCTCAACCTTCACTGCGACACAGCTCCGGGGAAGTCCGGTCACGCCGGAGACAGACTGCCCAACGGTGCCACCGGATAAGGACCACACTGGAATGTGCGTTGAGACGCTCGACATGCGCACCAGCGAGGGTTTGCCCGTGGCGATCGACAAGTCGTTCGCGGTCAGGTAGATCGGGTCGGGATCGCTCGCCGATGTCGCGTATGGCAGCAAGCAGAGCAAGGCAAAGACCGGGGCTTGTCGCACGGGAATCACGGGGCGCAGTTGGCCGCGTGAACGCGCTTTTGTCAATCGACCGCTGCCCCCCTGAAAGTGGTAGTCGGTGGGGTTTGACTTTGTGGCCATTCACGAAAGAATCTGTCGAATCCATGAAAAATCCCTTCATACCGATCGGTATCAATTTGGTAGTCGTTCTTACCTTGTTCTCCCAGCCGATTGGCCTGCTGGCTGCCGACCCGGCGAAGCGGGAAAACATGCCGGCTTCGCCGGTTCTCTTCATATTTTTGCCATGCTTTCCTTGGGCGACTTTTCTCTTCTGCTTCTTGTTTGCTTCGGTGGCAATGGCCAAGGACGCGCCGAACACGGTTTCCATCCGGTTCGAGAACGAACTGCATCCGACGGCAGATGCCGGGATCGGACCGGGGATGGATGTTGTCCGCGAGGGGAAGCATTTGTTCATGCTCCAGGGACGGAATCTGGCGATTCTCTCGGTGAAGGATCCAGGGAAGCCAGAATTGGTCGGAAAACTGAAGAACGTCGGGAACCTTCGGCAGATTGTCGTTCGTGATGACGTCGCCTACATCACGGCTCGGGCGGACGGCCTGTTCGTCATTGACGTTTCGGATCGGACGGCCCCGAAACTGTTGTCTCACTACGACACCACTGAATTCGCCACCGGGATCGCGGTGCAAGGCCGGTTCGCGTTCGTTGCCCAGCGCTGGTTCGGCGTGGAGATCATCGACATCTCCAACCCCGCGAAGTTGCGCCATGTCTCTGTGGTGCGAGTCGGCGAAGCCCAGTCGTGCGTGGTTTCCGACGGTTACCTCTACGCCGGAGCCTGGGAAGAATGCCGCGTCGCGATTTGTGACGTTCGCAATCCCGCCAAGCCGAGACAGGTCGCCGAAGTCGAACTCAATGGCCGCGGCGACGGCCTGTGCGTGGAGAACGGAATTCTCTATGCGGCCTACGGACACCATCAACCGGGCGCGGCGCTTTCGCTGGATGATCCGCGCTACGGCAATGGCAACGGGATGGACATCTTCGATGTGTCGGATCCCGCCAGGCCGAAGCAGTTGTCCCGGGTTCAATTCGCCTGGCGGTACTATGGCGGTTGGCCTGATACCTGGCGGGTGAAACTTTCCTTCCCTTACGCCTATCTCTATCACACGCACAACGGAGTTTTCATCCTGGACGTTTCCAATCCGAAGCAACCGAAGGAACTGGCACAGATTCGGATTCCTCGTTTTCCGGGAGAGAAAGGTTTTCGCAAGTTCAAGACCGAGGACAAATCTGGAACCCGGCCCAAGGTCGTTCCCTTCGACCCGGAAAAGGTCAGCTACAGTCCCGTTTGCGGCTTGGAGACCGTCGATGGCCATATGTATTTCACGGGTCTCGACACGGACCTGCATGTCTTTAAGAACAACGAATTCGTCCGGGCGATTTCGGATGGAGACGACGATGCCGGGAAACTGAAAGCCCGCGGCGATTTCCATGACTTCAAGGCGCTTGAACCGTTCGGGCTGAAGAACCTGACCACCTATCGGCCGGCGGGACAGGTGTACGCCGCGGTGGCGCATGACGGATATGTTTATGCCGCGTGCGGGTCTGCCGGGATTCATGTTTTGGACGAGGAGTTGGGCCTGCTGAAGCAGTATCCGACCGCCGGTTTCGCAATGGACGTGTGGGTGCTCGGAAAGAAGCTGTATGCCGCTCAGGGCGCTGAAGGTCTGGTCTGCTACGAAGTGGACGGCCCGGAGCTCAAGCGAGTGAACTCGTATGAGACGAATCGGGCGATCCGGCAGGTGCGCGTCGCGCCGAATGGCCGATACGCGGTCGTTCATGCCGGCGGAGGAGGCTACGAGATTCTTGATGTATCCGGCGGGAACGAGATCAAACGGACGAAACAGGTAATCGGTTGGGGGGGGCTGGTGTATTACCGGCAACTCTGCAACGGGTTCATCGACGAGCGGTATATCTGCGGGACCTGGTGCGCGGGCCGCACCTTCATGTCCGATCTGGGCGGAGACGAACCCGCGGAGCTGCCGGACCCGCTGGGACTCCTGCCGGACATGAAAGAGGGTGGTTATGCTGCCTTTGGCAAATACGCACTGGTCACCCGCGATGGGGGGTACTCCTTTTACCAACCGCTGCGGGAAGGCGAATACGATTTCGAACTACCCGTCCATCGGATCCCGGACGGGCCGGCCTTTCGCGGCAAACCAACGGTTCGGGGCAACATTCTGGTCGCGTGCAATCGTATCGACGGGGACGTAACGATTGTCGATATCACGGATCTGAAAGCGCCGAAACTGGCGCTCAAGTTCAAGATCAGTGGCAACCCTGACCTGGCCTTTATCGGCGACGGGTATGTCATGATTCCAGCCGGCCGCCAGGGACTGATCAAATTTGATCTGTGAGACAATGACCTGTAGCGGAGTGAGTATCCTTGTGTGAAAATATCCGGCAGACGCCGGTTCCTTTCCCATATTTTTGCCAGAAGATCTTCCGCCGATGCCGATCAGACCTGCCCCCAACGAAAGTGTTAGGTCTTGGGGATTGCTGGAAGTCTGCATAGGCGTTTGAATCCAGGACTCATCGCCAATTCCATGACTACTCCAACCTCCCACTGGCTGACCCTTGCGGTTGCCGCATTTGTCTCAATCGCTGCTCACGCTGCTGAGCAGAATACTCACAAGGGCATCTACTACGGACCGGAAGACGCCACCGAATACCAACGTGAAAAGTGTCAGCTCGATATCTTTCTCCCGGCGGTCGCGGATGGGAAGTTTCCCGTGCTGGTCTACTTTCATGGCGGGGGAATCACGGGTGGCAAACGTGGCGGACCCAAGCTCATGGAGCAGGGAGTCTGTCTGGTCGCGCCTTCCTATCGACTTCATCCCCAGGCCAAGTGCCCGGACTATCTGAACGATGCGGCCGACGCCTTGGCTTGGACGTTCATGAACATCGGCAAGTATGGTGGTGACACCAACCGGATCTTCGTCGGTGGCGGGTCCGCCGGGAGCTACATCGCGTCGATGATCACGATGGACAAAAGCTGGCTCGCAAAACGCGGATTGGACGTCGATCGGATCGCCGGTCTGCTTCCAATCAGCGGTCACATGATCACGCACTTCACCGTTCGCAAGGAACGCGGCCTTTCCGCGGCCACCGGTCTCGCCGGCAAATTTGCTCCGCTGTATCACGTGCGCAAGACGCCGTTCCCCATCTTTATCCAGTGCGGTGACAACGACTATCCGAGCCGGCAGGAGGAGAACAAACTCTTTGTCTCCATGATGATCCGTTACGCGAAGCAATCCCCGGACGACATCATCTACAAGGAGTATCCCGGCACGCACGGGACCTTCGGCAAGGGTAAACAAAAGCAGGAAGATTTCACCCGCTTCCTCCTTGAGAAATCCGGATTGGCGAACTCTTCTGGGACCTTTGGCAATCGGAAGTAGATTGCCGGGAATTACCTTCTGCTGTCTTCCGGAGCACTAACTCATACGCAGAGCGATTTTCTGGTGAAAATGACAGATCGATTCATAAACAAAGTAGCAATCGACATCCAGTCCACCATCCGGGCGGCCACCTTTGCTGCGTTGCAGATGTTGGTTGCTGTCGCCGTCTGCTGGTCGGTCGAAGCGGGTGAGGCGATCGCATTCAAACAGGGCGAACGGCTCTATTCCAATCGGCCCTATTTGATATTGGAGGTGCCGAAGCCGCTCGCGGGAATGACTTTTCTGCGGACGGAGATTGAAGCCCATCAGGTGTGGTCTTGCGCACAGCCATTTGTGCTCTACGCGATCACGCCGGTGAAACATCCCAGCAACTCGCTGGCGAAACAGTTGTTGAGTCAAGGCTTCGAGCGGGTCGAAGAGGAGTTGTTTCAGTTGTTCGGAACGGCGATGGCGGACCGGGCGGGAGTTTACCGGAAGCGGCTGTCGGTGGGAGAGACCATTGAAACCCGCAAATGGGTCGTGCTGCTGACCCGGGATCAGTTTCACCTGATCCCGGCTTCGTCCGATTGGCGGAAGAACGACGGTGAGGTTCTCTATAACAACATTCGGCTGCCTCGTGTTTGGCCACCCCGGAACCGGGATCCGAATTCCTACGAACCAATGCCAGTTCCGTATCTGGATCATCCACCGGAGACGATCCACATCTCGCTGGGCCGTCAGTTGCTGGTGGACGATTTCCTGATTGCGAAGACCGACTTGAAACGCACCTGGCACCGGGCGGAGAAGTATTCAGGGAACCCGGTGTTTACGGCAGAAACCAAAGTCGAACGCCAAGACGGCGTGTGCTATCTCGGCCACGGCGGAGTCTTTTACGATCCGCAGGAAGAGTTGCTGAAGATGTGGTACTCCGCGGGCGAGCTGGATGGCGCGTTGGCCCACGCGACGAGCACGGACGGTCTGGTTTGGAATCGTCCGGACCTGCGTCTGCCGGCAGGTGGCAATCTGGTGCTGCCCCAAGGCGGACGGCGGCCGGGCGATCACGCCGGAGGTGACAATTGCCTCTGGCTC
Source organism: Limisphaerales bacterium (assembly GCA_047608975.1). Lineage (GTDB taxonomy): Bacteria > Verrucomicrobiota > Verrucomicrobiia > Limisphaerales > JAYPXF01. The sequence goes on from JBLFYM010000095.1 coordinate 15,710, forward strand.
GACACCCGCACAGCCAGGCCCTCGGAACGGGTGAAGTTTTTGACGCAACGGAGCACCAAAGATCCCCATTGGCTGGCGACTTCGGCTGACGGACGCTCTTGGTCGGAACCGGTTCCGGCGGGCAAAGCTGGCGACTACTGTTCGTTCTTCCACAATCCTTTTCGGGATGTCTGGGGCTACAGCATCAAGCGGGGCACTCGGCACGGGCGAGCTCGTTATTATGCCGAAGCGTCGGACTTTCTCACCCCCTCTGTCTTTGATCGCTCGGTCTTTTGGTGCGGCGCGGATCGGTTGGATGCGGCCGATCCCCAGATCGGCAATCCGGCGCAACTCTACAGCCTGAACGCAGTGGCTTATGAGTCGCTCATGGTGGGCGCTTTTCAGATTCACCTCGGTCCCAACAACCGGATCTGTGCGGGAGGCAAATACCCCAAGCTCACGGAACTCAAACTCGGGTTCAGTCGCGACGGCTTTCATTGGCATCGTCCCGATCGGCACGCGTTCATTCCGGCGTCGCGAGTCGAAGGAGCATGGGATCGCGGTTATCTTCACAGCACTGCCGGTGTCTTCTATCTCGATGGCGACGAGCTGGTGTTTCCGTATTGCGGCTATTCGGGAATTGCGCCTGACGGGAGACGGGGCATGTACCTCGGCGGATCGGTTGGCCTGGCGAAGTTACGCCGGGATGGTTTTGCGTCGATGGATGCCGGCAGTTCGACGGGGACGTTGACGACGCGCCTGCTGGAGTTTGACGGACGGTATCTGTTCGTGAACGTCGATTGTCCGGATGGCGAATTGCGCGCCGAGTTGTTGGATGAGCGAGGGCGGGTGATGAAGCCTTACACTCTTGAGAATTGTGAACCCATCCAAGCGGATGCAACCCTTGCCTCCCTCAAATGGAACGGTGCTCCGGAAGTGACTCCACCAGTGGGGGAACCGGTACGTATCCGTTTTTCGCTTCGCAACGGAGGCCTCTATTCGTTCTGGTTCAGTGACAAATCGAGCGGCACCAGCGGCGGATACCTCGCCGCCGGAAAACTCGGGCAGCCATCAATCATTGATCAGTGAAGGCGGGCGACAAGCAATCGCTACTCCATTCGGATTGTCACCTGGAGATATTTGGTCGAGACTCACGGGTAGGCTCTGGAAGCTTGTTGGATGAACGAGGATATGATGGAAGCTAAACCTGTCTCAAAAACGCTGCTGGTGGTCTCGTGTATACTCCTCGCGATCGTCACCCGGACTTGGGTGAGCGGGCAGGCAACACAATCAGAGAAGGACCGCCAAGAATTTTGGGTGCGCGCGAAATTTTGGCAGATCGAGAGACTGTTACTCCTTTACCACGAGGAACATGGCGCATTTTGCCAACGAAATACCAGGCTGATCCCGATGGTCCGTTGCACAGTTGGCGGGTATTGCTCGTTCCGCACGCTGGCAAAAGTTTTAAGGAGCGCTTTTCCAACTACGATTTTGATCAAGAGTGGAACAGTTTAACCAATCACCATGCACTGTACGAAATGCCGGGCTTCAACTTCTTCGGAATGGAAGAGGGCAATGCATCACTCGCCGATTTTCTCGCGATCAGCGGAACCAACTGGCCGGTAGAAAGAGCCCAGCTGAAACGGCCGCTCCCGACTTACTTGGTGACGAAGGGCGAAGATCGGTTTCTGTTGGTCTATGACCTGAACACGATGGAACACCAAAAATGACAGGCAGATTGGAAAAAAAGGTCGCGATTGTGACTGGGGCCGCCTCTGGTATTGGTGCGGCAACGGTTGAAAAATTCTTAGCCGAAGGGGCGCGGGTGATGGCGACGGACATCAACGAGCAGGGCTTGGCCGATCTGGTCGAAGCTGTCGGTGATCGAACGCCGCAGTTATCCACCTGCGCGGGCAGCGTGGCTGAAAGAAGGGATGTCGAGGCGGTCATCTCCCAATGCGTTTCCCAATTTGGGAGACTGGATATCGTCGTCAATTCCGCCGGCATCACCCCACGCACCCTACCTTCGGAAGCGGATTTCGAAGAACGATGGGACGCGGTTATGGACATCAATGCCAAGGGAACCTTTCTGGTGTGCCATGCCGCCGTGGAGCAGATGCGAGAGTCTGGGGGCGGCTCCATCGTCAACATCGGCTCGATCATGAGCCTGGTTTCCTACCCGACGTCGCTGCCCTTTTCCGATGGCTTCAGCCCGTATCCACAAAGCAAAGGAGCCGTGCTGCAGCTCACTCGTGATATGGGTATTCGGCTGGCCGTAGAGAACATCCGCGTGAATGCCGTTTGCCCCGGCTTTGTATACACCGCGTTGACTGAAAACGTTACCGAGACACCGGCGGTTCATGAGACCATGAAAGCGCTGCATCCCATGGGCCGGATGGGGCAGGCGGCGGAGATTGCCAACGTGGTTGCCTTCCTGGCCTCCGATGAAGCCTCGTTTGTCACCGGCGCTGCCTGGACAGTCGATGGTGGTTACACCGCGGCATAGCTTGGCGACAGATATGCTCGTAGCAGCCGACGTGAGGAGGCTTACGTCAAACTATTGAAATCAGAGCCTCCTCACGTCGGCTGCTACGAATTGTTGGCGAGGCGATACTTGCTGGAAATTCATCGGTCGCTTTGAATGTCGCATTGTATGCCGAATTCCATGCCCAGACCTTTTCACTTCATCCCGCTGATTCTCTCCCTTTGCTGTCTTGCCGCGATTGGTCGCGCTGACGAGCCGGCACGCCAAGTCCGCAAGATCTTATTTCTCGGCAATAGCATTACCCGGCACGGTCCGAAGCCGTCTATCGGTTGGACGACTGACTGGGGGATGGCGGCAAGTGCTCAAGACAAGGACTTTGTTCATCTGGTGACCGGCTCGATTTCCGAGACTACGGGAACGACCCCTCAGGTCATGATCAAGACCATCTCCGGCTTTGAACGGCAATATGCCACCTATGATCTGGAAGGAAATCTGAAGGAAGCCATCGAGTTCGGCGCTGATCTGGTCATCGTGGCGATTGGGGAAAATGTTCCGAAGTTGGTTTCCGGAAAAGCAAAGGCCCAATTCGCCGACAGCTTCAGGAAACTTCTGCGGCGTTTGAGCACCGACAGCAGTACAACCCTCGTTGTGCGCAGTTGCTTTTGGGGCAATCAGACCAAGGATGAAATCCTCCGACGAGCTTGCCTGAAAGCCGGAGGGATCTTCGTGGATATCGGCAAGCTCGCAAAAGATGAAGCCAACTTTGCCCGGTCGGAACGAAAGTTCACGCACAAGGGTGTTGCTGCCCATCCGGGCGACAAAGGGATGCAGGCTATCGCCCACGCGATATTGAGCGCGGTCGAGAAAGAACGACCAAAAGCGAAAGTATCCACCCAATGAAGATGTTGTCGTGAATCGAGCCTTGGGTCAGTGACGTCCATTAAGTGAAAGTGCGCTCGAAACAATGACCCCCGTCACGTCAACAACCCGGTCGATTCTCCTCTGTGCCAGCCTGCTGGCGTTGGTCGCTGGGGCTTCCGCTGTCGATCTGGCCAAGCTGAACCAACATCCGGGCAAGGCGATCTACCAGAAACTCTGCACGGATTGCCATGGGGCGATGGGCGAGGCGATCACCGGCAAGACCGACGATGCGCTTCGCGGCAATCGCGACCTTGCCGCCCTGACCCGTCGGATCGACCGCACCATGCCCGAGGACAACGAGGACAAGTGTGTGGGCAAAGATGCGCAGTCGGTGGCCGACTACATCTATCATGCCTTCTATTCCATCGCGGCTCGGGCGCGGAACACGCCGGCGCGGGTGGAAGTCACCCGGCTCACGGTGCCGCAATACCGCAAGTCAGTGGCCGACCTGGTGCTCGGTTTTCGCGGCGAGATCGGTGTCGGCTCCGAGCGGGGATTGCGCGCGGGCTACTACGGCGGTTATCGCTTCAATGCGAAAACCAAGGGCAAGGGGCATTTCGACAGTCGTGATGATCTGATTCGCTTCGACTATGGCGAAGGTGTTCCCAAGCGTGCGGAGGCCAAGGTGGAGGAGTGGGGGAAGTTGAAGGAAACGGAGAAGGCGAAGAAAGGGGAGGTAGTGGGAAAGTTTACCGCGGACGGGTTTGCGGTCCGCTGGGAAGGTTCGCTTTTGCCGGAGGAAACCGGTGAATACGAATTCATCATTCGCACCCGCAACGGCGTTACCCTGTGGGTCAACCGGCACGATTCGGACTACGACATCGGGGAGGGCACCAAGACGATCGACGGTTACGTGGCTCCGCACAACGATGTTCGCGAGGTGAAGGGCAAAGTATTCCTGATCGGTGGCCGGCCGTATCCGATCCGGATGGAGTTTTTCAAATACAAGTCCAAGCGGGCCCTGATCGAGCTGTTGTGGAAGCCGCCGCACGGTGTGTTGCAGACCATTCCCCGCCGAAACCTGTCGCCGGATGGGGTGCGGGATTCGCTGACCATCGCGACGTCGTTCCCGGCGGATGACCGCAGTGTCGGATACGAACGTGGCAGCTCGGTATCCAAATCGTGGTTCGAAGCTGTGACTGCCGGTGCGACCGAAGCGGCGGCTTACGTGACCCAACATCTGGACCAACTTGCCGGAACGAAGCCGGATCAGCCGGATCGCGCCCGAAAGATCGGTGAGTTTGGAGTCAAGTTCGTGGAACGGGCTTTCCGGCGACCGCTTACCGAAGCTGAACGGAAGCGATTTGTGGATCAGTTTTTTGATGGAGCGGCCACCTTGGAGCAGGCGGTGAAGCGGTTGGTGCTGTTCACGCTGACGTCTCCGCGATTTCTCTATCCCGGTTTTCGGGGTGACCAGGCGCCCGACCAATGGGAGATCGCCTCCCGTCTCGCGCTGTCATTGTGGGATTCATTGCCCGACCAGCGCCTGCGCGGACTCGCCCGCCTGGGGCAGTTCAAGTCTCCGGAGCAGATTGCCAAGGTCGCCGGACTGATGGTTTACGACTGGCGCAGCCGCGCGAAGCTCCGGGGCTTTTTTTACCATTGGCTGGAGTTGGAACGCGCCGTTGAACTCTCCAAGGACAGCAATGTCTATCCGGAATTCAACGAAGCCGTGCTGGCTGATCTGAGGACGTCGCTGAACCTGTTCCTCGACGAGGCGGTCTGGGGGAAGCGGGCCAATTATCGCGAGCTGCTTCTCGCCGATTACCTCTTTCTTAACGAACGGCTCGGCAAACTCTACGGTCGCAAAGAAATCAAAGGCGGTTTCCGTAAGGTCTCACTCGATCCCAAGCGTCGTTCCGGGATCGTGACGCATCCCTTTCTGCTCTCATCGCTGGCCTATCACAACAACACCTCGCCGATTCATCGGGGCGTATTCCTCACCCGGAATATCGTCGGCATGACACTGAAATCCCCGCCGATGGCCAATGAGTTCAAGGAAGGCAAATTTGATCCCCGCCTGACGATGCGCGAAAAGGTCACCGAAATGACCCGCGCCAAGGCCTGCATGGGTTGCCACGTGACCATCAATCCACTCGGCTTCAGTCTGGAACATTACGACGGCATCGGACGCTGGCGGATGAAGGATCAGAACAAGCCGATCGATTCCACGAGTACGTTCAAGACCGAGTCCGGCAAGACCATCAAACTCACCGGTGCGCGCGACGTCGCCAAATTCGCGGCCGACACGCCGTCGGCCCATCGCACCTTCATCCAGCAGCTCTTCCATCACACCGTGAAACAACCCGTCCGCGCCTATGGCGACAACACGATGGAGGAATTGCGCAAAAGTTTTCAGCGCGTTAATTTCGATGTCCCGGAACTTCTCCGCCACATCGCCCTCACCGCGGCGATGCATGGATTGAAACCCGGGACCGGAATAGCCGTCCAAACCGCCAGCGAATGATTTGAAATAAAATGAAGAGCACCTTCCGCAATCGACGCGAATTTCTGAAAGGCCTCGGTGTCTCCGCCGCGGCGCTGCCATTCCTCACCGGTCTGCCTGGCTTGAACGCCGCTGAAGGATCCGCCAAGCAACGGCTGATCATCATGTTCTCACCCAACGGCACCATCCCGGGGGAATTCTGGCCGGACCAGGACGGTGCCGACTTCAACCTGAAACGGATCACCAAGCCGCTTGAGCCTTTCAAGAAGCAGATGCTTATGCTCCGCGGTATCAACAACAAGGTTGGTGGCGACGGCGACCGGCACATGCGCGGAATGAGTTGTTTGCTGACCGGAACGGAACTTTTCCCGGGTAACATTCAGGGTGGCTCTGACACTCCTGCAGGGTGGGCCAGCGGCATCTCGATCGACCAGGAACTGAAGAACTTT
>JBLFYM010000096.1:0-21713 GCA_047608975.1 Limisphaerales bacterium
CTTCATTGACAACGCCGAATACTCACGATCTCTTCAAGAAGCTCAGTCGACGCGAGCGGGAAATTATCGAGATCATTCATCGTCGGCACGAAGCGACGGTGTCCCAGATCATTGAGGACATGGAAGCCCCGCCAACTCGCGCTGCCGTGCGTGCGCTGATGGGCATCATGGAGCGTAAGTCTTACGTGCGTCACACCAAGTCCGGACGCGAATTCGTCTACCAACCCTGCGTAGATCGGGATGTCTCCGGGAAGACGATTTTCCGCAACATGCTCGACAATTTTTTCGGCGGTTCCCTCAAGAACGCGCTCGCCAGCCATCTCTCCGAGGCAGCCACCGATTACAGTGAGAACGATCTCAAGGAGCTCACTGAAATCATCGAACGCTCCAAGAAAAGCCAGTAATCCCCTTCATGGAGGAAATTTTCATCCGGTTCAGCGAGTCGCTCCCCGCGACGAGCGGGTAATACAGCAATCCGACAGCGAGGTAGGAATAGTCAGCAGCACCCAAAGAATCTTACGCATGCTGGGACTGTCGAATGAACATGACAACGAGAGCCTGCGGACAAACGACCCAGATGAACGACTGCTGATAGAACAACCCCATCAAGCAAACCGGAATCATCAAGAATCCGTCGGCAAGAAGCGGTGTGGACTTCATCGAGGTGTGTGCCGGTCAACGCGGAAGCCAGCCATGCCGGGCCGATGCTGTCCGATTGAAACCGCAACGGCTTCCCGGCATTGGCATACTTCGGAAAACGTGTCGCAAAACAGCAACCGATCATCGCGATCGAACACAATCGGCTCCCGTCCATTCCCTCGGGCCATCACATGATAGACCGCCCCCTCAAATTCCAACCTCGGTGATCTCGGCATCTGCCGACCATCAACAACAGTCCCCTATTGTCAATATTCGTTGACTGCCCCCGTGAATGAAGGCGCTTGTTGAATATTGATTCTGCTGCACAACCGAAATTGCCGTTTTCCGAAAGGGTCAAATCACCCTAACCACCCCTGGAAAAGCCCGTAGCAGACATTCTTAGCCTCTATGACGATTGTAGTGACTTCTGTTCCTTTTTTGAAGTTTGGAGCTTTCTCTTCCAAACTTGATAGCCCGCCTCGAGGCAATGATCACTTCGCTGCGGGATACCCCAGTTTCAACTGCACAGGATTCCGATCCACACCCCCCAAAAACGCGTGACCCAACTCGAGGCGCGTGGCAGTTTAACGCCATGAAACCGCGCCCCGAACTGAAAGCCCGATTCGGCATCGCAATCGTCCTGCTCTCCATTTTGCTCACCGCGACCGCCCAGCCGGGCATGACGAGCAATCCGAAAGAAGCCTTTGGGAAGTTCGATGGAAACCGTGACGGCTCGATGAACCCGACGGAGTTTTCAAAAATGTTTCAAGGCGCGCCGTTCACCGCGATTAGGAACCGCATCCCGATCGAAAATCAGCAGCAGTTTCAGCAGAAACTCTTCTCTCAGCTTGACCAAAAACGGCGGGGCTCATTCTCGCTGCAGGATTTTCTGAACTTTCAGAGGACCGGCCCGCAGGTTTTCCAGACGCTACTCCGCGAGCTGAAGGCGCCGCCTTCGTTGATGCCGCCCGCGAGCAGCGTGTTCGGGGGGAACTTTCCGACTGGAGCCACGGGGACCGGCACGAACAACACCGCAACATCCACCAAGGAAACAAAGCGTATTGCTCTGAATGATGCGATTGAAGAGGGATTCGTGACCGCTCGATTCGGGGGGGCCCATTATCGCGGCGGAATTTACCCACACTACTTCCAGGTGAAGCGGACAAAAGCGTCAGCAGAACTCAATCTGGAACTGACGATCGAAGCCGGAACAATTGTCCAACCGATCGACCGAAATTACTCCGGAGTTCGGATCAAAGGGTTCACCAGCGAATGTCCGAAGGTTTTTCGGATGGACGATTCCAACACCGGCGAGAAGTGGAGCCTCTCAGTTGAGGCGACGAATCCGGACCGGCGACGCCCGCGAAGCTTTCTGCCGTTCGAATTCAAGTAGGCCAACCGCTGCTGCGCCAGCCATGAAACGAATTCTCTGTCTGCTAGTCTGCGTCGTGTTCGCGCAACCCAGTGCAGGAGAAATCCGATTCAATCGCGATACTCGTCCCATCTTGTCGGATAAGTGATTTGCCTGCCACGGTCCGGATGCCGACGCGAGGAAAGCGGAACTGCCCCGATTACAGGACGTGGATGCGTTCGTTCAGGCCACAGACCTCGATCAAGCCCTGAACGATCTGATTCAACGGCTCCAAGCATCCCCTCAATTTGGTAAACACATGGCCTGGTCGTGGCTTGACGCCGGACGCTACGGCGACAGTGACGGCTACGAAAGCGATCCATTGCGAAACATGTGGCCATCGCGGGACTGGGTGATCAACGCCTTCAATGCGAACAACCCCTTTGATCTACGTGCCGGTCCCTTTAATACCGAATTTACGGCGCCCATTGATCGAAAATTTAGAGGGAAATTTTCGAACTTGCGGCTGAGCGACCCGCTGCGTAATCCGGGGGCCAGATCCCCATACCGAGGTGAGATCAGTTTTGGAGTGACCCCGAAGTACTTCTACATTTTCGCGCAGTCAGAATCGCCGAAGGCCCATCCGAGTGCTCTCGAAAAGGATGATCCGACCATCGTCAATGATGATGCCGTCCGGTTTATCATCGAAACTGATCGGGAGACCGAATACCTTGTGACGGTCAATTCCTCCGGCACCTTGCTCGACGCTCGAGTGAGCGGCGAAGACGGACTCGACTCTTCATGGGACTCGGGCGCCGAGGTGGCGGTGCCCCCTACCGAAACGGGCTGGGATGCCGTTATCCGCATTCCCCTGGACAGGCTCGGTGGAACAGGGCCGAGCGAAGAGAACTACTGGCGATTTAATGCCGCTCGCCATCTTCCCGAAGTGGACCCGATTTCCGCTGCTACCGTGTTGGTCACGAACGGAACCAATGACATCGATTCCCTGCAAAATTCAGCCCGCCTAATCCCCGGCGCCAGAACCGAGATATTTGAAGAAGACAATGTGGAAGATGGCCAATTTTGAGCCAACAGCTCCCTCCATCCCGGGTCCGTTGACTGCGGTGATGGAATGGGCAAAAAAAGCAAAATCGGATTAGGCTCGAAAAAATCGCGAATTGGAATTAAGGGAGACGCGCATGCCAAACCAGCAGGACAGTGTCGAACCCGGACAGTTGTTTGGGAACGGCCGTTATCAGGCCGAACGCAAGCTCGGTCAGGGTGGCATGGGAATGGTATGGCTGGCGATGGACCTGCACCTTTCCGAGGAGGTTGCCCTCAAATTTCTTCCTGCTGAAATTCAATTCGATCCGTCCGCGCTGGACGACATGCGCCGAGAAACCGCGCGGAGCCGCAAGCTTTCCCATCCGAACATTGTCCGTATTCATGACCTCCATGAGTTCCCCGGCGAACCGCCATTCATTTCGATGGAATTCATCGACGGGGTGACGCTGAGCCGGCTGAAATCTGAACAGACGGAGAGGTGCCTGGCATGGGATTCTCTCCGGAGACTGACGGAACAACTGTGTGCCGCGCTGGATTACGCCCACGGCGAACAGGTCATCCATCGCGATCTCAAACCCAGCAATCTGATGCTGGACAACAGCGGCCGGCTCAAACTTGCCGATTTTGGAATAGCGGCGGTCGCCAGTGATTCCATAAGCCGTGTCAGTCTGCAGGGCAATACGAGTGGAACGCCGGCCTACATGAGTCCGCAGCAGATGGATGGGAGAACGCCCCGGATCACCGACGACATCTACGCGCTGGGAGCACTGTTGTATGAACTGCTCTCCAGCAAGCCCCCTTTCTTCCGCGGTGACATTCCGCATCAGACCCGAAATCTCACCCCGGATGCGATTGCAGATCGTATGGCTGAGTTCGGCATTGCGAACACCGTCCCCGGTGCAGTGGGCGCGATGATCATGGCTTGCCTGGCCAAAGATCCTGAACTACGACCGCAATCCGCGCAGGTGATCCGTGATTGGATCGCACTTGGCAACGAGGAGATTTCAAACGCCACCACACTTCGCGATCAAGTCTTCGAGCCCGCAGACAATGCGGTGTCGCTGATCCCCGAGCAGGATAACGATCTGACGGCGCTGGTTAATCCGACCGCCGAGGAACTCCCGCCGCGGCCGGAACAACCGACCGGGCGACCCGGTGAACCCCGTTTGACCGAAGGGGTTGAGCTTCCGTATGAAGCCGAGGACGAGCCGGCACCGCGCAGCCGTAAGCGAGTCTTCGCCCTCATCGGCACATTGGTTCTGCTGGTTGCGCTGATCGCCTTCGGAATCAACCGCGCCAAGCAACGAGGAAGAAACGCGCGATCGGGCAGAACCGGAGCAGGTGCGAATCTGAACGCCGAGAATCGAGTGTCTTCAGCCGCGTGGATGGATCCCGAACCTACCCTTTTTCGCGTTGCCAAAGGATTCGGCGGAATGCGACGCGTCTTCTCGCTCAACTCACTGGACAATTGCACGGTCGTCGTCATCGAGGAGGTTGATGGCCAGATCAGCCAGGTGGCCGAACCTTGGAGTGCAGACAATGACCACTGGTCGATCAGCGACGGTCTGATCCGAGGCAACATCGCAGGCATCGAGGGCGGGGCTCGGAAGTCGTATCTGGTGGTGAACGGTCTCAAGCTCCGCGATTTCATGATCGGGTTCGTGTTTCGAGACGCGTCGGTGGCCGTGCCCGAATCCAGTAGCTTTGGTTTCTTCTACCGCTGCCGGGAGTTGGGAGACTGGAGTTTTAACGCGCCAGCGATGGGTCTGGGCGACGGGTCAGCCAAACTGCTTGGAATTCCCTCCGCGCAGTATGAATACGAGGAGTTGAATGCCCGCGAACAGTTCCGCGACCCCATGCGCGAATTCCAGCGTCGGGTCGGAGCGACTTCACTTTCTGATGCCGGTGGCGAGGCATGCCTGCTCCGGGTCGATGGCAATGATTTGGTCCACGGACTCGTCCACCAAGTAGCTCACCGCTACACCCTCACTCAGCCGAATGCCGTTTCAGAGAACGGAACATTTGCCCTCGAAATATGGGTCCGCGGCTCGGGAACGCGAACTGCAGAGTTTTCTGGATTCCTTGTGCGCGAGGACTTTGGGAGTCCCCGGGCGAAGCAATAGGGTCGATAAATTTATCCTAACGATTCCATTTTCCAAAAACGCTGGCGCTCCCCAATGCCGTCGTCTAATCTCGGAATTCAGTAGTATTCCGCCATGTTAAAGTTTAACGCCAAGACGAAGGTCAGCCCCCAGAGAAGAGCCGCCGAAGAGTTGCTCGCGCAACTCAAACCTACGCTGGAGATGGAGGCGGGGCGGGGCAGCATCACCGTCAATCACTACCTGACCTGCCGAAACTCGCCGAACGAGGAAGATCTTTACCCCTACACCACACCTGGCACGGGTTTTTACACGATCGAAAACGTCGTGGCCACCGGGGGCATGGGCGCCATTCTCCGGGCGTTCGACAACAACCTGCAGCGGACGGTTGCGCTGAAGGTCATGCTCAACAGCGCGGACGCTGGCGAGGCTGCGATTTACAGTTTTGTCGCCGAAGCCCAGATCACCGGACAGTTGGAACATCCGAACATTGTTCCGCTTCACGATATTGGTGTGTCGGCCGATGGGACGATCTACTACACGATGAAGCTGATCTCCGGACGCACCCTCCGGGAGATCCTCAAGGAGATCCGTGATGGCGTGGAAGAAACGATCGAACGCTTTTCAATCGGCCGCCTGCTGACCGTTTTCCAAAAGCTCTGTGACGGAATCGCGTATGCGCACTCCCAGAACGTCATCCATCGCGATCTCAAACCGGACAACGTGATGGTCGGCGAATTTGGTGAAGTGCTCATTCTGGACTGGGGACTTGCAAAGGTGCTCAGCGCCGAAGGGGATGCCCACGAAGCCGCCACCGAAGGCGATGAGTTCGACGCCGAACTGCCAGACGGTGAAACCTTCGGCACCCTCGCCGGTCAGGTTAAGGGCACACCGAACTACATGGCCCCGGAACAGGCAGAAGGTCGCGTGGAGGATATTGACAACCGGACGGACGTCTACGCACTGGGCGGCATCATGTATGCGATTCTGACGCTTCATCCTCCGATCACCGGTTCCAATCTCGACGAGATTTTGACCAAGGTGACCAGCAGTCAGATCACACCGCCATTGAACTACAACAATGCCGAGGTTCAAAACCCGACCGGACTCCCGGCACCGCACTGTCCGGAAGGCAAAATTCCCACTGCCCTGTCAGCGGTTTCAATGAAGTGCATGGCCTACGATTCCGACGACCGGTATATGTATGTCGAATCGCTGCAGGGAGACATCGCCGCGTACCAGGGTGGGTATGCAACGGCTGCGGAAGACGCCGGCCTCTTTACGCAGCTGAAACTTCTGATTCAGCGCAACAAGAAGGAAGTCTTTTTCATCTTCCTGATCATCGGCGCAATCATCGCCACCGGCGCAAGTTTCATGGCCAAGGTCACGCACAGCAATAATCAGGCACAAAAGCAGAAGGAGAAAGCGCTCGCCAAGATCGAGGAACTGAAAGAATCCGCTCCCGCGTTCCTGGCGGCCGCCGAAGGACATATCTACAACCGGGAGTTTTCCAATGCCCTGAATCGCATCAACTATGCGATCGATCTGGATTCTGAGATTGCCCAGTTTCACAACATTCGTGGCGATATCTATCTCACCACCTTGGAAATCAGCGCCGCGATTACCAATTATGCGCAGGCTCTGGATCTGGATCCCGCCCACAAGGAAGCCAAAGCAAACCGTGAAATTTGCAACTCGGTTCGAACTTCACTCAAAGAAGGCGCCGCAGAAAATACCGACCTCTTTCGCGCCGCGCTTCGCAATCTGAATACCTACCTGATTCGCGAAGGAAGGAACTCGGAGGCGTTCCACATTTCGAAAATGCTCGTCGCATCAGATGATCGGCTGCTCGATGGCTACAATAAACGCATCTGGCGTACCGGCCTACCCGAGACCCTGGTGCGCAATTCAAGCCGCGAGTTTTTCCTGAACCTCGACGGACTGACCAACGCATCCATTGACGGCATCAGAGGCATTCCGCTCACCGAGCTGAGCCTGGTCGGAGCCGCAGAGATTTCTGACATCTCGGCCGTCGATCAGATGCCTCTGAAAAAGATTATTTTGCGAGATACCCCGGTGAGCGACCTCACGCCGATCCGAAGTCTCAAAGACATTCAGCACATTGATCTTTCAGGCTGCAAAGAACTGGCCGACCTGGGCCCAATTCAAGGGATGACCAATATCACGTGGCTCGATATCAGCGGAACGGGCGTTGAGTCCCTCGAACCTCTGGTGGGAATGAATCTGACCCACCTCGACATTTCCGGGACGTCCATCAAAGATCTGAAATGGTTGGAGGCCATGGACAACTTGACCTATTTCAAAGCGGATGAATGCACGCGGGTGAGCAGCATCGCCGCCCTGAAAAACGGTCGGCTCGAGACGTTCTCTGCCAGCGGCTCGCGCATCCGCTCTATTGCAGCGCTCAAGGGAGAAAATCACACTCTGAGAGAATCCGTCGGTCTGGCCCGGACATTTGTCCGCGATCTTTCACCGCTCGCAGGTAAGCAGATAGTGAAGATGGATCTGTTCAAGGGGCGTATGGAGGACATTTCAGCCTTGGCGGGCATGCCTCTGGAGTGGCTGGACCTTCGTGAGATGCCCATCTCAAACATCGATGTGTTGCAGGGAATGCCCTTCGATGTGCTGCGACTGGCCAACACCAAGATCACCAACATCGACCCAATCCGCGGTGCACCATTGCGGGAGGAGTTGGATCTCACCAACACCAAGATTACGGACATCACTGCCTTGGCCGCGTCAGAACTGCAGAATGTGAGTCTGGCCAAGACGTCGATCCTAAGCCTTAAACCGCTTTCAGGTCTCCCGCTGCACTCGGTGCGACTGGACGGGTTGACGACCAAGCCCGATTTGAATCCGCTCTGGGATTGCAAGGAAACATTGGTAAACCTCTCCATCCCCTTCCCTTCACTCACGGTCATCAAACTCCGGCGGCTACCGGTCATCAAGCGCCTTACCTACACCGTTCGTTTCAAGGAAAGCGAGGACGTGGGTTACAAGCAGGATGTCATTGACTGGAGTGGGGTTGATACACCTGAACGGTTTTGGAAAGACTTCGCGCGGCGGTTCCCCAACATCGACCGATAATCCTTTCAGTTCTTTCGTGGGGATAGGTCTGTCAGCGAACTGCCCCCCCCAACCGGTTAACCAACCGCCAACGCCCGGCGGTCGTGGAAAAGTAATACACTACGCTCCCAGACTAATCACCGCAGGTAACTCTGACGGGCTGGTGAGCCCCTCGGTGCTGCTATTGCCCCGGCTTTGGGTAGGCCGAGAAAAAGCTATGCTCTCCCTGAAAGCCCTTCAGTGAGTGAGCGCCCTCGGGAAAGATTTCCGTAAACTCCTGCATGTGAGTTGCGGCGGGTTCGCTGAAGAGACAGAACTGCTGCAATGATCCACAGAGTTTCTCCATCCGGAATGCGAAGTTCACCTCCGGTCCGATCAGATTGTCTTCCCCTGCCGCCACTGCGCTGTCCACGCGGACCTGCCCGAAGTGGACTACCACCCGAAACTGCATATCGAGTCCGTTCTGCAGTACCCGGAGATCAGCGATAGCACCGGCGATGGTTTCAGCCGGGGTGACATCGAGCGGCCAATAAGCGAGGTAACCGTCACCAAGGTATTTATTGATGACGCCCTTGTGACGTTCGACGATCTGTTTGCAGGCGAGCAGCCATTTGCCGACCAGTTGCGCCATCTCATCCTGGTCCATGCTCTGACTGAGCTTGGTGAAGGCAACGATATCCGCGACCAACAACCAGCACTCTCCGGACTTGGCCGTATTGCTCGCGACGATGGTTGCCATCGCCTCTTCGTCTTCAAAGTCTTCCGCCGCCTCGGTCTGGCGGTAAGTGAGCGTCGTCGTGGAAATCTGGATGGTGTCAGTGTCTTTCAACTGCATCGGCATGCGCACCCGGGTTCCATTGAGAATCGATCCATTCCGGCTACCCAAATCAACGAGGTAGTAGACGCCTTCACCCTGCGCGTGAATCAACGCGTGTCGCCGTGACACCTCTTTGTCGTTGATGGCAAGGGTGTTCTCCGGAAGTCGACCAACCGAACAGTTCCCTACCAATGGAAAGTGTTGTCCCTCTTCGGTTTCCAGCCAATGTTCCATGCGCAATTCTCAGATTGATCTGTCAGTGTCTGTATTCGAAATGTTTAAACCAATGTTACTGCGCTTTTTTTGCGCACCTTCAAGTGATTACCAAACCGGGGCGACACCGTAGAGGGGCCTTTTTTGGAAATCCAGCATAAACATGACTTGTTCGACGACTTGCTCAATCGACTCCCCCACGCGGAACCTCACATCCCCCGTCAGAAGTAGCCTCCACCGCTTCCTGTGAGTAACTGCCCGTTGACGGAGTGTCATGAAATCGGGTTCATTCACCGCCTAGCATGTCCAAAATTGAGCGCGCATTACTTTCCGTTTCCGACAAGACGGGGCTCGTCCCCTTCGCCCAAACCCTCGCCGACGCCGGGATCGAACTCCTTTCCACCGGAGGTACCGCCCGGGTTCTTCGCGAGGCGGGTCTGACCGTCAAAGACATCAGTGAGCACACCGGTTTCCCGGAAATGCTGGATGGCCGGGTGAAGACCCTTCATCCGCTGGTTCACGGTGGACTCCTCTATATCCGAGGTAACAAAGAGCATGAAGCCGCTGTCGCAGAACATCAGGTCTCCCCGATCGATCTGGTGGTGGTGAACCTGTATCCATTCGAAGAAACTGTAGCCAAACCAAATGTCACGCTGATCGACGCGATCGAAAACATCGACATCGGTGGCCCATCGATGCTCCGCAGCGCCGCCAAGAATCACGCGAGTGTCACCGTCATCGTTGACCGTGCCGACTACGAGGACGTTGCCTCCCAGATCAAAACGGACGGGGACACCGATCTTGGCACCCGTCGCCGTCTTGCTGCGAAGGTCTACGCCCGGACGGCCCGGTACGACGCCGCCATCGCGGAACATCTCGCCGAGCAATTCAAGGTCGTCGCGGATCCGTCTGGCCCGCCCCCTGAACTCTTCATCAGGTCAAAAAAATCCCAGACCCTACGTTATGGCGAAAACCCCCACCAATCCGCCGCTCTTTACGGACGCTTCGAAGACTACTACCGCCAACTGCACGGCAAGGCACTTTCCTACAACAACATTCTCGACCTGACCGCAGCGGCAAACCTGATCTCCGAATTCGAAGGTGAGCCCCCCACCCTTGCCATCTTGAAACACACCAATCCGTGCGGAGTCGGTCAGGGCACTGATCTCGCAGGCGCATGGGAGAAGGCATTTGCGACTGACAAGCAGGCGCCCTTCGGTGGAATCATAGCCGTAAACCAACCGCTGGATGCGAAGTGCGCCGAAAACATTCGCGAGATCTTCAGTGAAGTGATCGTCGCTCCCGGATTCACTCCCGAGGCGCTCGAAGTTCTGCAGACCAAGAAGAACCTGCGCCTCATCGAACTTCTTCAGAACCCGCAGACCGCCGCGCCATGGGATCTGCGGGCCGTTGGTGCGGAATCCTTTCTCTGGCAGGAACGGGATGTGAAGTCCACCACCGCGGACGATCTGAAGCAGGCAACCAAACGAGCCCCATCCGATTCGGAACAGCGCGCCATGCTGTTTGGATGGAAGATCGTCAAACATCTCAAGAGCAACGCCATCGTGTACGTCAGCGAAGATCGCACGCTTGGAATCGGAGCGGGCCAGATGAGCCGTATCGATTCCAGTCGCATTGCCGTCTGGAAAGCGGGCGAGGCGGGCCTCTCGCTCAAGGGTAGCGTGGTCTGTAGTGACGCCTTCTTCCCGTTTGCTGATGGCTTGATCGCGGCGGCGGAGGCCGGGACAACTGCCGCCATCCAACCCGGTGGCTCCGTGCGCGATGAAGAGGTCATTGCCGCTGCGGACGAGCGCGACGTCGCCATGATGTTCACGGGTGCCCGCCATTTTCGCCATTGAGCCCCGATCGGCGAGCGCCCAGGTAAATAGGCTTTTGACGGCAACGGTCGGAATGCCTTAATAAAGACTTACACCATGAAACAAACTACGTTGATTCTTTCGCTCATCGTCGCACTCACCTGCTCCGTATCAGCCGCCGACAAGAAGAAACAGGAAAAGAAGCCGGTCGCTGGAAAGAAGGCCACCCCAACTGCTGCCAAGCCCAAGCCAGCCGCCAAGAAACCAGCCGCCAAGAAGCCGGCGGCGAAAAAGCCAACACCTAAGCCCGCGCCCAAGTCCGTCTTTCCGGATAAGAACCTCGAACAGGCCGTGCGGGCACAGGTGTTTGCCAAACGCCATACCAAGGATCCCTTGACGGCTGCCGACATCGCGCAGGTCGCGGTCGTCCGGGGCAACAAAATGGGAATCAAAAGCCTCGCCGGACTGGAACATTGCCGCGCGCTGGCATCACTCGATCTTGCGGAAAACGAGATCGTCGACCTGAGCCCGATCAAAGGTCTGCCCCGGCTGCAGCAACTCATCCTGCACCACAACAAGGTCCGCAGCGTTGCTCCCCTCGCCGACAACCGCGCGTTGCAGTACATCGACCTGAACCAGAATGACGTCACCGACCTCAAGCCACTCGGGATGCTGACGAACATGTCCGTCCTGTATCTCAGCGACAACAGCGTCAATGACATCAGCCCGATCCTCAAACTGCCGCGCCTTCACTCCATCTACCTGAACAACAATGGACTGGTCTCGTTGTCGGGTATCAATCAGCTGAAGTGGCTCAGTTCCCTCTCCGCATCCGGCAATAAACTCAAAGATCTGCACGACCTGACCGGCTTGGAGAACCTCAGCTTTCTATTCCTCGAAGGCAACCAGATCGCGGATATCAACCCGCTCCTTAAAATGCTGAAGGGTGATTACGAGGGGAAGCAACGGTTCAGCCCCTTCATCCGCATCTACCTCGACGGGAATCCGCTGAACGGCAAGGCGAAGGCCGGGATGAAGAGCTTTACGAAGAAGTATCACACCCGGTTCAAGTAGGCAGAACTGCCTCACTCCACCGCAGTTCGTGCGGGACGAAGCAGATCCTGTTTCAGCCGATCCAGAATCCCGTTCACAAATTTCCCACTGTCATCGGTGGAGAACTTTTTCGCGATGTCCACCGCTTCGTTGATTGAGACCACCGGGGGGATGTCATCCCGAAAGTGCATCTCATAGACAGCCAGACGCAATATACTACGATCCACGGCCGCGATACGATCCAACGCCCAGTTCTGCGAATACTTGGTGATCAGGCCATCAATCTCATCCCACTTTTCCAATGCCCCCTTGATCAGGGGCTCCGCGAACATCCGGGTCGCCGTCTCGTCCGGATCCGGTTCCGGTGCCTCCGCTTCCTCGCCCCAAGTGGACCTGCCTTTTTCCTGATTCTGATAGGCTTTGCGCTGCGAGACCCAAAACGCCTCCAGCATACGATCGAGCTCCTCCGGTGGATTCACATCACACTGGAAGAGAAACTGAACCGCGCGTTCGCGTGCCTGGCGTCGTATGCCCATTAGGAAAGTCTGTGGAGATGCCGCACGTAAAACCAAGCTTCAATTTCTTGGAAGCGCGAACGAGAAACGGTCACTCGGATTTTGTTGCCGCGTTTCCTGACTTCTCGAATGAAATCTTGGAACCCAGTTTCAGAATCTCCATCGCAAGTTTGTCGAGATAGAAGTCACCTTTCATCGCGTCGCCCGAGCTGGATAGCATAACCACGCCCATCTGATTCTTGCGATCGAAGCCGATGAACGCGATGAATCCACCAGTGCCTCCATTGTGCCAGACCAATTGCAGATCGCCCTGGAGCGTCTCCAGCAACTGCCAACCCAACCCCATATGTCCGCTCCAGGCTTGACCGTGCAGCTTTTGGCCCTCTTCCAGCACCGGATCGATTTTCGTTTGCTCGGGATTCATGTTCGCCTGCACAAAGGCCAACATTTCGTTGAGTGTCGATTTGATCGCCCCTGTCGATTTGAAGGCCTTCCAATCCCAGTTCGGCACCGCGCCCCCATCCGGATTATGGCCTCCAGCCATCCGATTGGTCAGTGCGTTGGGGACAATGAAATGGGAATTCGTGAGTCCCAAGGGCACAAAAATCGATTTTGCCACCAATTCTTCGTAGGGTGCCTGCGCCCGCACTTCCAACAGATACCCCAGCAGCGCAAACCCGAGATTCGAGTATTCCACCTTACTCCCCGGTCTGACCTTGGATTTGTAGGTCGCCAGAAACTCTTTCAACTTGTCCTCGCCGTATTCGTTGTACGGATTGTCGAATTTCTCCGTCACCATTTCGAAGTTGGCCGGCATTCGCGGCAGTCCTCCCATATGCGTCGCGAGGTGCTTGATCGTGATCGGTTTGACGGATTCAGAGAGCGCAAGAGTGGCCGGCAAAACGTCTGCCACTGTTTCATCCCACTTCAACTTTCCATCCGCCACCATCTGAGCCGCGGTCAAGGCGGTGAACACCTTGGTGATCGAACCAATCTCATAAATCGTTTCCGCATCCGGCGGAGACGAATTGGTCTTCGACAACTGGCCGAAGAACTTTGTGAATACCTCCCCTTTCTGAATCACGCCAATCGCCAGCGCCGCATGTGGCCGATTCCCCATATACTGCTCACCGAATTTGACGATCCGTGCCTTCAGATCACCCGTATCCGTGAGCCGATGATATTGGCTCTTCGTGTAAGCGATGTAAGCGAACACGCAGCAGAACACGACCACCAGAAAGATCACCACTCCCAGCATCGTCTTTAGCATCATCGTCACCATTTGGGTGTCCTTCTTCTCTTCCTTCTTGTCTTCCATCTATTGCTAAGCGCTGCTTTCGAATTCCATATTTACGCCTCCGTCGGCGGCCTTGGAGGGACGATCGAACTTAAGCCCGCTCGCCTTGTCCGAAATGATCTGCATACACCCCGCCAGCTCTTCCTTGCGCAACTTCAAATACTCGTCAGCGATCGATTGGAGATCGTCCACGTTGTAAACATAAACGTCGTCCATGAAGTTGATCTCCGGCTCGATATCACGGGGAACCGCAATGTCGATCAGCAGAAGTTTGCGCCCATCGCGCTGGGCCAGCAGCGGCTCCAGCGTCTTGCGGGTAATCAGATAATGCGGAGCCGCGGTGCTGCTGATCACGATATCCACCAACGGGAACTCCTTTGGCCAGTCATCGAAATGTACCGCGCGCCCGCCCAGTTCGCCCGCCAGAGTCTGCGCGCGTTCAAATGATCGGTTGGACACCATCACACTGCGCGCCCCCCGGCTAAGTAACGCCCGAGCCGTCTTTTCACTTGTATCCCCGGCACCGATCACCATCACATGGTGTTGATCCAGTGACTCAAAAATTTTCTGAGCCAGCTCGACCGCAACCGAAGCGACCGAGACACTGCCCCGCTGAATATTCGTCTCCGTCCTGATCTTCTTTGCCACGTTGAACGAAGTCTGAAACGCCTTGTTCAACACCTTGCCAGTGTAATTGCTCTTCAACGCCAACTCATACGCCTGCTTGATCTGCCCAAGAATTTCAGTCTCACCCAACACCATCGAGTCCAACCCGCTGGCCACCTTGAACAGATGCTCCAAACTCTGCTGCTGTGTGAATTCATAGAAATCATCCGCGCCTTCCTCGGACAATTCCTTGAACTCGACGACGAACTCCTTCAGCCGTCGAATCGCCTGATGAGCCTCGATCGTCACGGCCGCATAGACCTCCATACGGTTACAGGTTGAAAGAATCACCGCCTCTTCAACACCTTCGATCGACAAGGCCTTCTCCAAGGCGGTCGGGACCAGGGATTCACTGATGGAATAGCGCTCACGCACCTCGACTGGCGCGGTGTGATGACTGATTCCGATGACGACGATTGGCATGTGATCAGTTGTGCAACTGCGACATGAGATTCGTCCCCCAAAAAGTCAACAGAACGAAAATAAAACTACCCAACGCCCCCCATGCAAACCGTTTGCCGGCCAGATGAAAACGCCAGTGCCAGACGATTAGCACTAGATAAATCAGCCAGACCAACCCGGACCACAATACCTTCGAATCGGAGGCAAACGAGATTTGTTCAGGCTTGTCGACCGCCAAAGGAATCACCAGAAGTCCGACCGTCAGCAGCGCAAAACCGGACGTCAGCAGTCGGCT
Source organism: Limisphaerales bacterium (assembly GCA_047608975.1). Taxonomy (GTDB): domain Bacteria; phylum Verrucomicrobiota; class Verrucomicrobiia; order Limisphaerales; family JAYPXF01. The sequence goes on from JBLFYM010000096.1 coordinate 15,317, forward strand.
GACGACACTTTCAATGCGTTCGATGGACGGCAGCTTGGAGAGGATTGCCTTGATCTTGTGCAGCTTGAGATCGTGCTCCTGAGTGAGATACATAACCGCGGCGACCGAGCTCAGGCCGAATGCCCCATAAGAAAGCATGATCATCGCCGCGTGTAGACTGATCCACCCGCCGGTGAAAATGGACTCCGGACCCGGTGGTGGATCCAGCGATGGCATCAGTGCGAACACCCCTACCGCGAACGCCAGAGGTGACACAAACCCACCCAGAAATCTGAACCGCGAAACCACCCCAATCGCCGCGTAGGCCGCCACCAACGCCCAGATAAAGAAAGAGGTCGCCTCATACAAATTGTTCACCGGACAGCGATCGATCGAGAATCCACGCTTCGCCAGCGAGATCGTGTGAAAAACCAGCCCCGCCAGCAAAAGTCCATAATTGACCCGGTTATCCGCCCGGAAATTCTTCCGCCAGACGAACACGGAAAAAACCATGCTCAAACCGTAGATCACCACGGCGGCCAAAAAGAATTGTCGATCGGTCAATGACACAGGTTGCAGCGTATTTGTTTTCGCAGCGGCGTCGCAAGCGGTTTCAACAATCACCGTCGCGCACCATTTGCAGCCACCGTTGAGCAAGTCCTGACGCAGACATTCCTTGTCATCATCGATTTGATTGTGAGAATGCCTCTGCCTGTGGCAATTCCGGCAAAGAAATTCACCTTCCTGACGCACAGCTCCACATCGCGGATCATTGGCATCCTCGCGGTATTCGCCGGTCTCCTCCCCGTTTCCGCCCAGAAACGCTATTCCTACGTCGAAGTAACGGACGTAGCCCTGCCCACCCTGCCCCGAGAATTCCGGGCGGCGTGGGTTGCCACGGTTGGGAACATTGACTGGCCCTCCAAACCCGGTTTGCCGGTCGCGAAGCAAAAGGCTGAGATGATCGCAATTCTCAATCGGCTCCAGGCGCTGAAGATGAACGCAGTCATCCTCCAGGTTCGGCCCACCGCCGATGCGCTCTACCCCTCAAAACTGGAACCCTGGTCCTGGTATCTGACCGGCAACATGGGGCAACAACCGCATCCCTACTACGATCCGATCAGCTTCACCATCGAACAGGCGCGCCAGCGCGGAATAGAGTTCCACGCGTGGTTTAATCCATTCCGTGCCCGACACCCCACCTGCAAAGGAGCCGTCTCGAAACAACACATCACCCGTCGCCGCCCGGATCTCGTCCGGAAGTACGGCTCGCTCGAATGGATGGACCCCGGCCATCCGGAAGTGGTCGCCCAGTCCCTGCGCGTGATCATGGACGTCGTAAAGCGCTACGATCTCGATGGCGTTCACATCGACGACTATTTCTACCCTTATCCGGTCAAAGATCGCCGGGGCAAGGTGATCGATTTTCCAGATCGAACCACTTATCAGCGCTACCGCTCAACAGGCGGTAAGCTCGCCGTGCCAGATTGGCGACGGGACAACGTGAACCGATTCGTCAGAACGCTCTATGCTTCAATCAAGAAAACCAAACCCTGGGTAAAGGTGGGGATCAGCCCCTTCGGAATCTGGCGTCCCGGACACCCTCCGCAGATCAGGGGAATGGACGCCTATGAGGAGATCTACGCCAACGCACTACTCTGGTGGCAGCAGGGCTGGGTCGACTACTTTACCCCCCAACTCTACTGGCCGATCAACCCGCCCGCGCAAAGCTTCCCCGTCCTGCTCAAATGGTGGGCAGCGCAGAACATCCAACGTCGCCACCTTTGGCCCGGCATCTCGATCTGGGGCACGAAGGGCGGCCGTAAAGCTGAAGAAGTTGTAAACCAGGTGGCCGCCGCACGTCACCAGGCTGATGTCCACGGACAGGTTCTCTATGGGATGAACGGTCTGCTCACCAACGCGGTTGGCGTCGCCTCCGCGTTGTCGCGCAAGGTTTACACGACTCGTGTCCTCCCCCCCGCCTCACCCTGGCTCAGTTCCAAACGTCCCGCCAAACCGCAGGTAAGCTTCGGTCTGGACCCGGTTTCCAAGCTGGCCGGTTTTCACTGGCGGATCGATTCCCCAACTCCGCCCCGACACTGGATCATGCAGACCAGGATCGGTGGGCGCTGGAACAGCAGGATACTGTCGGGCAAAGAGAAAACCTTCTTCATTCGCGGTGACCTGATCGCGCAACTCCCGGAATACTTCGCGCTGTCCGCCGTCGATCGCAACGGCGTTCAAGGCCCCCCCATCGTCGCCCGCAAACGGGTCACGGTTGGAAACCCGGATTAGGTCGGGCAACCTCAGCGGTTTGTTTGCGACAGTTCCATCAGCTCAAAGATCAGCGCCGGCGAAAATCGGATTGCACTGTTGTTCGCGGTCAGCACGAACGCCATCCGACGTTTCAGGTCCATCGCCAAAATGGTCTGAAACCCGCCCGTCCGACCGTCGTGCCAAAACAGATTGGTCGATCGGGTGCGCAAAATCCGCCAGCCATAATCCGTCACCGAACCGTCCGTTGCGATGGGGTTGGAACCTTTCAACACTCGACCTAGCGAATGGGTCAGCATGGACTTTTCCGGATTCAGAAATGCCTGCACACAGTTCGCCAGATCGGATGGGGTTGATCGTAAGCCGCCGGCACCTTCCAACACTTGGAAGTTCCAGGGAGCCTTGGATTGACGCCCCGCGTACCCCGCGACCAGCCTCGGTTTTTGCTGATCGGAAAGCTGGATTGTCGAGCTGTTCATCCGCAACGGCTCCAAGACCACGCCCTTCAGCAGTTTCTCGAACTCCTTGTTCCATGCCCGGTCCAGGAGATAGCTCAACAAGCCATATCCGAGTTGCGAGAACCGATAGGATTTGCGCAACTCTTCCGGCTCATAGTCTATCAGGAATTCGATCAATCGCGCCCTTGAGTAGTCAGCGTACGGATCTTGCCCGCTCGCAGGAATGAAATTCAACGGCACCCGTGGCAGCCCCGATCGATGGATCAACAGTTCACGGATGGTAATGGCAGCAACCTTGGTTGACCCGAATTCAAAATCATCTGGAAACAAATCCTTTATGGGTTGATCCAACCGCATCTTGTTCACGCGGACGCTCTCGGCCACGAGCAGAGAGGTGAACATCATTGAGACTTCCCCCACCTCGAACAACGAATCCCGTAGTGGGAGGTTCCAATTGCGCGCGACCTCACCCGCCTTGAAGTATTCAACGCCGCGGTCCGAAACCAGCGCACCTGTGATTCCTCCGACACGGTGTTGCTGAACGAGAAAGTCCAGGCGTGACTGAATCCCCTGTCCCAACGCGGCTTCACAGCTCAACCACCCGGCGATCAGCGCCAAAAGCAATATCTGCAATCGATTCTTCATCGAACTAATGACGGAACGGCCACCGTCGCGACTCATTTAATCGGCTCAGGTTTCTCACTGACTCGTTTAATGGAACAAACCGTGTGAACAGCGATCAGGAAAGGCGATTCCGATAATCCTCGTATCCGAACTCACGGACCAGGTGAAACCGGTTCTCCGTCGGTTTCCAGATCCCGATCGATGGAAGTCGCACTCCGTTGAACATGGTGTTCTTCACCATCGTGTAGTGTGCCATGTCCTCGAATACCAGTCGGTCACCGGGCTGCAACGGTTCGCGAAATGAATAGTCACCGATTACATCACCCGCCAGACAGGTCAGTCCGCCCAGACGATACGTGCAGGCCTTCACGGCCGGGTCGGACGCCCCGGTGATGGTCGGACGATACGGCATCTCCAACACATCCGGCATATGTGCGGTGGCCGACACGTCCAGAATCGCGATCGGCAACTGGTTCTGCACGATGTCCAGCACAGTGGCCACCAGCGTGCCGGTGTTGAGCGCAATTGCTTCTCCTGGTTCCAGATAAACATCCACATCATACTGAGCCCTGAACTCCTTCAGCACGCGACATAGCCGCTCCACATCATAGTCCTCTCGAGTGATGTGATGCCCGCCGCCGAAGTTGACCCATTTCAAATCCGGAATCAGTTCACCGAACTTCTCGATGAAATGCGGAAGGGTTCGTTCTAACGTGTCTGAGTTCTGCTCACACATCGTATGAAAGTGCAGCCCCTCCAACCCTTCGAGATCGGCTCCCTTAAGCTGATCGACCAGAACGCCGAGCCGTGAACACGGGGCGCAGGGATCGTAAATCTTCGTATCCACCTCGGAGTATTCCGGATTTACCCGAATGCCCATGGAGATCTCGCGATCGCACGCCAACACCGCCGGTCGAAAATGATGAAACTGATTGACCGAATTGAAGACCAGATGATTGACGATCGGCAGCAGTTCCTCGATATCCTGCTCGCTGTAGGCCGGCGCATACGCGTGAATCTCACCGCCAAACTCCTCCTTCCCCAAACGTGCCTCGGCCACTGAACTTGCCGTGGTCCCGACCAGGTATTTGCTGATCAGTGGAAATGTGCTCCACATCGCGAACCCCTTGAGTGCCAGCAGAATCTTCGCGCCCGTCTTTTCCTGCACCTTCTTGAGCGTGATCAGGTTGGTGGTCAATACACTTTCATCAACCACATAGCAGGGTGAGGGAATCTTTTTTAAGTCCATATCAGAATTGGTCAGTCGGTCTCAAAGTTCTTGTATGTGCCACGGTAATCCGTTCGCCGCCAAAGCGTCCAGAAACGGATCCGGATCCAGCTGTTCAGGGCAGAACACGCCCGCACGATTCCACGCACCGTTCAATACCTGTTGGGCCGCAGTCACCGCCGGCACCCCAGTCGTATACGAGATCGCCTGCACGCCCACTTCATTGTAAGCCGCCTCGTGATCGCAGAGATTGTAAATCGCGATCTTCTTCTCGCGCCCCTCCTGACGTCCGCTGATCAGCGTGGCGATGCAGGTCTTGCCGGAGTAGCGCGGACCGAGGCAGGCGGGTTCCGGCAACACGGCTTTCAGAAACTGCAACGGAACGATCTTCTGCCCTTCATACTCGATCGGCTCCGTGCCAGTCAGCCCGACATTGCGCAGCACGTTCAGATGCCGGAGATAAGATTCTCCAAAAGTCATCCAGAACTTCACGCTCTTTACGCCCGGAATATTCTCGGCAATGGAGATGACCTCCTCATGGAACATGAGATAACCGGTCCGGGTTCCGATCTCTGGAAATTCAAAGTCCTGCTTTACCGAAAGCGCTTCCGCTGACTTCAACTCGCCAGCTTCGAAGTAAAACGCATCGGCCAGAATCTCCCGAATATTCGTTTCCGCATCAAAATTGGTTGCGAACGGCAAGCCATGATCGCCGTCGTTGCAGTCGATGATGTCGATTTGATCAATCTGATCGAAATGATGCTTTTGGGCGTAGGCACAAAAGACATTCACCACGCCCGGATCGAATCCAATGCTCAAGACACCGGTTGCCCCGCCCTGCTCCATCCGTTCACCAAAAGCCAACTGCGGAGCATAGTCGGTCGCGAACATCTCCGGTTGGTCATACATCGAAGTGTCGACGTAATGCACCGCCGTCCGGGCGCAGGCCTCCATGACGGGGAGATTCTGATATGGCTGAGCGACATTGATGACAATCGCGGCCTTCTCGCGCTCAATGAGCGCCGTCACTTCGTCGACCTTGTTCGCATCCACAGACGCCGTCGTCACGGGCGTCTCAATCCCCGTCGCGATTGCCGAACACTTCGACTCCGTGCGACTCGCAAGACAGATTCCAGAAAATACCTCCGGCAATTGCGCACACTTGTGAGCCACCACCTGGCCCACGCCGCCGGCACCAATAATCAAGACCTTACTCATCAACAAAACCGCCGTAATGCCCATGCAGCAAAAGCGGCCGGTCTTTTAGCGGGGCTCGACTCACACCCGCAAGGAATTTAATGGCCGCGCTCCATGGGATTCCTCCAAACCATTGACCAGCTCCACCAAACACTAAAAATTCAGGTTCTTCGACGTTTCCAGCGGCATGACAGGTTCTGGGGAAATTCGAAATTCCAAAACTCAAGCCTCACATAAACACCAATCGCCAAACTCCAGTCGGAAACAACGGGCTACCGCCGACCACATTGGAACACGCCGAATTCCCCGGGAAACCGTGATTACTGGCCTGATTGGTGCTTGGAGTTTGGAGCATATTTGGAGTTTGGCGCTTGCGGCTTGAAGCTTTTCACCTGGTCAGCCGTTGGGTTCCCAATGTCCTCTGTTCCACCGAAAGCGTCGAAGAATCAAAAGTCATCCGTCCCCCTTTGGGCGTAATTTCGTATGTGTGAGGCGCTCTGAGAACCGCAACGCGGTTCAACTCCGGAGCCCAGTGTCGCGAAGCACACGCTGGGTTACCGCATGGCACCTGTTCAACCCTGAAGGGGTTGCACCCGTTTTGGGGTAATCCGCCTCGTTACCTCACTCGGGCGACGTC
>JBLFYM010000097.1:0-21660 GCA_047608975.1 Limisphaerales bacterium
AACGATCTGGAGGCGGCGGAACAGGCGGCACGGGAAGCGGACCTCGTCGTGTCCTTGGGTTCGAGTCTGTCTGTCTATCCAGCATCCGAAATTCCGTTAATCGCGGCCCGTCGCGATGTGCCCTACGCCGTCGTGAATCGGGGACCGACCGACCATGATGCGTGTCCGGAAGTGACTCTTCGGCTCGAAGGCGATGTGGTGAACCTGTTTCCACCCGCCGTGAAGCAGGCGCAGGCGCGGGCGAGCAGGTGACCGCTGAAAGCGGAATGGCGTAACGTGACCAAGCAGCCGAAAACGGCCGCCAGCATTGCATGGGAAACAAATGAACCAGAGCATGACAGCATCACCCGTTGTTGAGCACCCGCCAAATCCACCGTCCAGATTTTGTCACCGAAACGCAATTCGATGAGTGTCCGGCCAATGGCACCCGAGGCTCAGGCCAACGGATCTGGGCACAAAAAAGCAGGGCAATTGCCCTGCTTTTCTGTAAATGTTTTCGGTTTTGACTAGGCCAAAACTGCAGCGTGAAATTCCTGCCAATCATCAAGATTGTTCAGGTTCACAGCGTCCGGACAGACAGTGGTTTCATCAGTGATGCCACAGGCGGTAAGGATGCCAGCACGAGTTTCATCGTCGTGGATGTAGCCGAGGATCGAAACGTTCAGCTTGTGGATGTTCTGCTTGTTGACCTTGGTGCCGGCCTGCTCGCGGATCCATTTTTCGAAGGCGGCGTAGGTTGGCTTGCTGTCTTTGACGAAAGTCTTGGTGGCTTCGTGATCGACACCGAGGGCGCCGAGCACCATCGAGTCATAGCCGCCGCCGATTCCGGGGTAGCCATCAGCCAGTTTGCCAGCGGCTTCGAGGGAAACTTTCTGCCACAGGCGCGGCAGGTGCAGGACTCCGAGAGGACCGGCGACGCCGGAACTGATCATTGGGACGTATTTATCGCTCATATTAGTTCTAATTCTGGTGAATTTTCGGAGCGGAGTATTAGCAAACTCCAACGGGAGCGCAACGATTATTGAGGGCCCACAAAAGAGGGCGGAATCGAGGCCACCGGCGGGCCTCAGGCTCCCCTAGACCTGAGATTTCTTTCGGTATCACTCCGTGCTGGCCTTTGGCATGCCCGCCACAAACGGCGCATCCGCGCGCTTCAGTTCCCGCTTGGCCGCCGCACGATACTTGCGAAGAATGCCGCGATGCTGTTTGCCGAGGGCAAGATTGGTCAGTTCATCCGGATCCGCGCCAAGGTCGTAAAGTTCCTCGGGTTCGCCGGCGATCAGCGTGCGCACGTACTTGTATTTGCCTTCGGCCAGCATCACGTACCACGGAACACCGGGCCCATGATACAGGTCTTTGTGCCCGGTCGGAGGAATCTTGGCGGTGGCAGATCCGTAAAATTTGCCAGTGTGAACCAGCACGGCCGGCCCCTGCCGCTTTGCCTTGCGGTCGGCCAGGAGCGGACTGAGATCCTGGCCGTGCATCTTCCAAGGTTGCGCAATTCCGGCCTGCGAAAAAAACGTGACGGGAAGATCAACCCCGCTGACCGGTGCTCCAACCACCCGGCCGGCAGTCTTCGCGGCGTCACGGCCGGGCGGACGAATGATCAACGGGGCGGCGACGGTGGCATCGTAGGGAGCGACCTTGGATTTGAAGCCGTGCTGGCCCCAGGCAAAGCCCTGATCGGAGGTGAAGACGATCAGCGTGTTCTCATCCTGTCCGCTTTCCTTCAACGCAACCAACAGTTTGCCCACACCTTCATCGATCGCGAGTACGCCCTGATGATATTGCCGAACCCAGTCGCGCAATGAACGACCCGGAAAATCCTTCATTCCGACCGGGGCGACTTTTCGTGCCTGACGTTCAACCGGCCCACCCGTTTTCCCACGCTCCCAGTATTCCATCTGGTCGACGTAGCCGGGTTTGCCCGGTCGCGGTGGGTAGATGTCCTTCGGGGTCGGAACCTTGATCTTAGCGTAGTCGTCGAGGTGTCGCTCAGCCGGTGTGAACGGTCCGTGTACTGCCCCGTAGCACAACCAGAGATACCAGGGTTTCTTTTCGTCCCGACCTTTGCCATGGATGAACTCGATTGCCCATTTGGTGTAATTGTCAGTCGTGTATCCCTTGACCATCCGCGGCTCACCCCCATTGAAACTGGTCAATTGGTCGTAGTAATAGTTCGGCGCGTTGTCCGGATGTTCCGGCCGGTTCCACACGATCTGGTAATCCCAGTCGCGCCCGAACCCAGCATCGACTCCGGTGTGCCACTTGCCGATGTGCGCGGTCGCGTAGCCGTTCTGCCGGAACACCTTCGGCCAGAATGGACACTTCTCCGGATCATAGGCACTGCCCGGATACGTCCCTTCCATTCGCATCGACTCGATCCCGTGCTGATGATGACCCGTCAGCATCGTGGCGCGGGAAGGCATGCACCAGGCACCGATGTAGGCGCGGGAGAACCGGACCCCCTGTTTGGCGAGCGAATCAATGTGAGGCGTCTTCACCCAATCGAATGCCTCCGGGTAACAGCTCACCGTGCGGTGCGATTGATCGTCGGTGTAGATGAACAGGATGTTGGGACGTTCCGCGGCATCGGTTGCCGGACTGAAACAAATCACCAACGCCGCAAAACAACTGTAGGTGCAGACACGGATGTGGTTCATGAGCCCATAGTGTGAGGGCTCGGAAACGCGATGGCAACCAGCGCCTGAGCGCGTTGCTGGCCGGTGTTCAGGGACGCGCCGCCACGGTTTCCGGCCGCACGGTATGATACTGATTGATCGCCGGGGTGCTCAGAAGTTGGCGTCGTCCCCCAGGCCAGACAATTTCGATACTCTTCAAAGACTTCGTCGCGCCAATCCCAAAGTGCTGCGTCGCAGACTGCTGCGTCCGATACGAATCACCGCTGACAATGACACCGACGTATTGACGATCCGCCGCCGTGATCCGGATCTTTGCCCCATGCACCGTCTGGCCGGCAGCCGGCCTGAGTTTCACCCCGATCCAGTTCCCGTTCTGCTCCCAACTGTTCCGGTAGAGATGAAAGCGATGCTCGATGCCTTCGCTCCAGGCATGGCGCTCAAGTACGGCCAGATCCATCCGACCGTCGAGGTCGAAGTCCTCCGCCACCACGCAGCGCGAGTCGTAGGCAAATCCCATGTCCAACAGAAATCCGATGTTTATGAAATTGGTCCCGCCGTCGTTGGCGAAGAGCACGTTCTTTTCGTAACCGTTCCAGGACATCTCGCTGTTGCGCTCCCATTCTTTCATGTACAGCTGTCGGAAAACGGCATTGGTGCTCTTGTGCTGCGCGTAGATGTCGTGCGTCCAGTAGCGGGTGCAGTAGTCCTTGCAACTCCCGGCGCTCAGATGCCCGTTGGCCACGTAGAGATCCATCGTCCCGTTGTTGGCAAAATCAAACGCGGCACAGCCCCACGCCCAGCCCGTGCGGGAGACCTGCTCGAGAAAGGCGGGCTGCCGCATCCGCTCGCCATTGCCGAGATACATCCGGTTGCCGTAAGCCATCTTCATCCGCATCTGCGAGATGTCCGGAAAATCATCCCGTTCCAGTCCCATCGATTCGAGCCGTCGCGCCGTCGTGGAACTCATCCCGGTGACGTAAAGATCCAGTTCGGCGTCGTTGTTGAAATCCGCGAGGCTGTGGCCCATGCCGAAGTTCGCCCGTTCATCCAGATATTCGGCCGAAATGTCCTCCAGACCTTTGCCGGTGTTGCGGAACACATCCACGCCGGCGAAATCGTTGACGGTGAAAAGATCCAGATCGTCATCGTCATCCAGATCAACGAACGAGGCGCTGTAACAAAAGCGATTGCGTTTCTTGGACATGCCCAACTCGTTGGTCCGGTCGGCAAACTGGCCACGCCCATTGTTGATCAGCAAGTAACCCGGATCGCTGTTGTTCGCGTCATAGAATGGCTGGGGCATGAATCCGTGCGAATACGGACGCCGGTACTGTCCGACAAAAAGGTCCAGCCAGCCATCGCCGTTCAGATCGCCTGCACTGACCATGGATGGCACGGCGAATCCCGATCGCGGACGAAAGGCGTGGATGGGTGGGCCGTTGAATCCGTCCTCACCGCCCTCGTACACAAAGACCCCATGGTCGGGAACAATCATTGCCAGATCGATTTTTCCGTCCGCGGTAAAATCTCCGGCCACGGCGCGAATGTAGACGAACAGCTGCCATATTTTCACGGGGTCCACCCCGCCCGGCAGGTGAGTCACCAAATCGCCGATTTCAAAGTTGAAGTCGCCCCGGTTCCAATAGACCAGATTGATCTGCGGAAATGCGAGATCAGGCAGGCCATCGCCATTGAGATCCGCCGCCAACGTCATCTCCATCCCAGCCGCAGCCCCTGGCGGTCGCTTGGGCAGGACCACCTCCGTGAACGCGGGCTTCCCCTCTCGGGTCAGCAATTCAAGTCCCGTGACGGATATTTTTCGGGGCACAAACAGACCCAGTTCATTCTTCGTGGCGGACCAGGTGATCCCCATCTCGCCGGCCAATACGTGACGGGTGTGAGCGGTGCCACTACGGGCGTGAATCGAGAAGCTCACCACCGACCTGTCAGGCGCATTGGTGCCACGTTCGAACTTGCGATGGTGCCATTCGGTCTGGATGATCTTCAACCCGGAGGCCTTCTGCTCCGCAAGCCAGGACTTGAACTCAGCTGAGTTCCAATCGTGAACCTCCCCTGTCATCCGTCGGCGAATCACATCGTGCGGTAGCGTCTCACCCGCACCGAATGCACGGACAGCAAGGGTCTCAAATGCGAAGCCGCCCAACACCGTGAACTTCTCGTTGCTCCCCCGGATCCGATCCCAAAGATCAACGAAGGTATCCTCGTACTTCTGAGCGGTGATTTCATCGGCCCAGATGGTGGAGTCGAGTCGTTCGCGCTCTTTCATCGCCTCCTCCGCGACCATTTCCAGATCGGCGACCAGCGGCGGGGCAATTGCGTTGGAGGCCGGGGCAACAGTGGGGGGAACTGCCAAGGGTGTCGCGGCTACCGGGTGGGAAATCGTCGGTTGCTGCCGGGAAAGCGCAAAGCCCAGTGACAGGAGTATTCCGAGAATCCACGGCCCTTTTGGGGTTGATGCATCTTCAGTCATGTCAGTGGGAACTGCCAGACCGTATCTGATGAATTGTCCCAGTCCAAAGCTTATATGGGCCGGCAACGAGACGCGCTCGGACATGAGAGTTACTTGGGGCTCCTCAAATTCCCACCTCAACGAGGTCCGAGGCCAGCGCCACGTCGGTGAACGTGGCCTACCCAGTTATTTCACCAGCTCTTCAGCGATCTGGACGGCGTTCAATGCCGCCCCTTTCAAAAGCTGATCGCCGGCGACCCAGAAGCAGAGGCCGTTTTCGAGCGCGCAATCCACGCGGAGACGACCGACGGCACAGTTATCCTGCTCGGCTTGGGAAAGCGGGAGGGGATAGACGTTGTTGGATACGTCATCGACGACGTCCAGGCCGGGGGCTGCTGCGAGGACTTTGCGGGCTGCCTCGACTGTGACCGGCTTCTCGAATTCAGCACTGATGGCGATGGAGTGGGCGCGATAAACCGGTATCCGAACACAGGTGACGCTCGCCTTGAAATCGGGGTGGTGCATGATGCGCCGCCCTTCATTCTCCATCTTCATTTCTTCGCGGGTGTAACCGTCCTCCAGAAACGAATCGACATGGGGCAACGCGTTGAAGGCGATCTGATGTGGATAGACTTCCGCCGTGGCCGCCTCGCCCTTCACGATCTGGGAAACCTGTTGGTCCAGTTCCTTGATCGCTTTCGCACCGCTTCCCGAAACCGCCTGATAGGTGGAGGCAAAAACGCGAATTACGCCGAATTCCTGATGCAGGGGGTAGAGCGCCATCAGCGTGATCGCCGTGGTGCAGTTCGGATTGGCGATGATGCCCTTCTTCAGATTATTTACGTCACCGCCGTTGATCTCAGGGACGACCAGCGGCACATCCGGGTCCATGCGGAAGGCGCTCGAATTGTCGACCACGATGGCACCGGCGGCCACCGCTGCCGGACCGAATTCCTTTGAGATTCCGCCACCTGCGCTAAAGAGCGCGATGTCGATCCCGCCGAACGAATCCTTGGTGAGTTCCTTGATAACGATCTCGCGATCGAGATATTTGAGGGTCTTGCCTGCGGAGCGCGCGGAAGCGAGCAGCGTCAATTCCCCGACCGGGAACTTGCGACGCTCCAAAACCCTGATCATTTCAATGCCGACCGCACCGGTGGCTCCAACGATTGCTACATGAGGGTTCCTGTTCATGTCCTACGAAATTGAAATTAATCCTTCTCTGAGGAATCGTTCACGGCGGCCCGGATGCGTTCCTTGAATGCATCGATGCCGATATCAAAGGCGGCAGAGACCTCCTGAACATCCGCTACCCCGGTTTTCTCTTTGAAAATCTTAATATTCTCCTCGGCCGCCGGCTCGTCCACTTTGTTGCAGACCACGAGACGCGGCCGGGTGAGCAGCGATTCGTGATATTCGCCCAGTTCGTGGAGAAGACTGTCGTAATCATCCCACGGATCCCGGCCATCCGTCCCGGCCATGTCGATCACCAGCACCAGTATTTTGCAGCGCATGATGTGGCGGAGGAACGCATGCCCCAGCCCGACATTCTGATGGGCACCTTCAATGATTCCGGGCACGTCACAGAGCGTGAGTCGCGAATAGTCATCGTATTCCACGATACCGATGCCGGGATGAAGCGTGGTGAAGGGATACGCCGCAACTTTCGGGCGGGCGTGAGAAACTGCGGTGAGCAGCGTGGATTTTCCGGCGTTGGGATAGCCCACCAATCCGGCCTCGGCCACAATGCGAAGCTCGAGCCGGAAGAAACCTTCGAAACCCGGATTACCGGGGGTGGAAATACGCGGTGTCTGGCGGGTGGCGGATTTGAAGTTCTTGTTACCGAGCCCGCCCTTGCCCCCTTTGCAAAGCAGGAACTCCTGGCCGTCTTCCGTAAGATCGGCGATCAATTCAGCTGTTTCCTCGGGTGGGACATACGACCCTACATCAAGCGCGTCGTCGCTCAGATCAATCTCGGACCCAACCGCAGCGCCCGAATGGCGGATCACCGGCCGTTGCGCCGTCTTAATGATCGTGGCTTCGTCTCCGGTGGCTTCGTCTCCGGTGCCAGCGTTGACGTCGGACTCACCTTCAGCAGGTTCTTTCCTGACCGGTTCAAGTGGGGCGAGATCGGGTTCGGGCCGTTCCAGTCGCCAGACCAAGGTTCCGCAGGGAACCCGAATGATCAGATCCTTTCCGGAGCGACCATCCATCTCCTTGCCCATACCGGCTTTGCCGGGTTTGGCCAGAATTCGTGGTTTGAAATACTGGTCGACCAGGTTGTTGAGATCATGATCCGCGCGGAGAATGACATCTCCGCCCCGACCGCCGTTGCCACCGGAGGGGCCGCCATTGGGGCGATATTTCTCACGTAGGAAGGCGACGCAGCCGTTCCCGCCTTTTCCGGCCTGCGCGAATACTTTTATCTGATCAACAAACATGGTGGGGCAATAAAAAAGGCGAGGCCGCAGCCTCGCCCGCAAATTAGCCAGCGGCCGGCAGGTTAGTTATTGGTCGCCTCTTCGGCCAACACATTTACGCGTCGGCTGCCTTTGTCGAACAGCACGCGGCCGTCAGACAATGCAAAGAGCGTGTAGTCACGTCCCAAACCGACGTTGCGGCCCGGAATAAATTTGGTCCCGCGCTGACGCACGAGAATGTTACCGGCGCGCACTACCTGTCCGCCGTATTTCTTCACTCCGAGACGCTTGCTTACGCTGTCGCGTCCGTTTCGGCTGCTTCCGCCACCTTTCTTATGTGCCATAACAAGTTCTTTATTTAAGCGCTCTTGATGTCTTTGATCTGGATCACACTGATGTGCTGACGATGACCCTTCTTTTTGCGATATCCCTTGCGGCGACGCATCTTGAAGGCGATGACTTTGTCGCCCTTCTTATGTTCCAAGACGTCCACATCGACCGAAGCTCCCTCAACCAAGGGCGCACCCAAGGTCACGGTACCGTCATTATTGACAAGGAGAACCTTGTCAATTGAGAACGGCTGTCCGACGTCGACCGACAACTTCTCTACTTCGAGTTTGTCGCCGGTTGCGACCCGATATTGTTTTCCACCAGTTTCTACGACAGCGTACATAATGCCTCTGTTAAAAAGGGACGCGGAATAGACCAAAATCACCCGAGTGTGTCAACGACTGTTTATCGGGAATTTTCAGCCCGCGAGTTGCGCGTCAAGGGCGGGTCTTCTTGCGACGATCCCGGAAACAGGAGTCTGCAATTTCCGACTCCCAGAACAGAGCAAAATCGATTCACCAAGCGAACGCCCCAATATCAGTAATAGGCGCAGCCATCCGATCCTTGACACTCCCCCGCCGCCGCCAGCACGATGAAGACACTGATCAGTCGGGTTCGGTCGTACTTCCGACGCGAAACAAAACGGATTGAGACGATGTCACAGACCAAATTCCCCAAGCTCCGCCAACTCCTACTTCACCCCCGCGTGCTAATTTTCGCGGCGGCAATGGTATCGGTATCGATCACCGCATCGGCGCAGATCATGACTCCGTATGGATCCATGACGCTTCAGGATCTGCGACTGCGGGCCGTCGATAACGATAACGAAGCCCAAAGGCGGCTGGGGCTGCGCTACCTGTCGGGTGCCGGCGTGGCGACCAACGCCGTCGAAGCGGTCAGATGGTTTAAGCAATCGGCCGCCGCTGGAAATGTGGCTGCTCAGTATCAGGTGGGAATTCTCTACGACCGCGGATTGGGTGTGGAGAAGAACCTCCAGTCGGCGGTTCAGTACTACCGCGCCGCAGCCGAGGCCGGCTATCCGGACGCGCAGTTCAACATGGGTTGGTGCTATCTCGAAGGGGACGGCGTTCCCAAGGAGGTCGCCACCGGAATCAGTTGGTTTGAGCGGGCGGCCAAGACCGATCCCAAGGTCAAAGGAGTGCTGGGACAGATTTACTACCTCGGCAAAGACGTTCCCAGAGATCATGTCAAAGCCGCTTCTTTTCTTCGTCAGGCGGCCTACGCCAATGACTCGGTGGCCGCGCTGCAACTCGGCCGGATTTACCAGGAAGACAGGGGAGTCCCGAGGTCGCCCTACGACGCCATCCGCTGGTTCAGGACCTCGGCCGAGCTGGGCAATCCGGATGGAATGTTCGCCTATGCACAGGCGCTGCTCAAAGGCGAAGGGGCAGAGAAGAATGCTTTCCAAGGCAAGAACTGGATGACCAAGGCAGCCGCCCAGAACCATAAAGGTGCCCTTGCCTATCTGCAGCCTGAACCCGAAACCGAGCAACCGAAACCCGTGGCAACCGCAGCCGCCCCGATCGCTCCCGCGCCGCCGGCCCCTCCTTCCTTCATGGCGAAGCCTGAGACACCCGGAGGATTCTACAATTTCAGTACTGGCCCGAAAGTTGCCACAACCAATGTGGCCAGCAGCGCACCCGGCACGGGAGTTCCGGGCGGACTCGCCAGTTCCGCTTCAGTTTCTGGCGCGGCGGCGACTCCTGCCGCAAGTTCTGTCGAAACAGTTCCCGCCGCGTCATCCAGTCGTTCGGTCACTGATATTTTGGGAATCGCGGGCGCCTCAGCCAGCGGAACCGGAGCATCCGTGGGCAATTCCCCATCGAGCACCGCTATCGCACCGCCGGCGTCCGTCGGTTCGGCTCTATCCAGTGCCCCCGACAATTCCAAACTATTCACCGCGTTTGGCGCGGGCACTTCCCCGATAGCCAGCACCCCCAGCGCAGACGTGACCAACGAGGAAAAGGAGCGGGCTGGCTTGGCTGCTCTGAGAACTCTAAGAAAAGAGGCAGACCGCGATGCCGGAACACCCAGCAGCGAAAAGAGTGAGGTGGCATCCGAAAAAAAAACCGCAGCTGCGTCCCAGAGCGGGCGAATCGAATCAGACGAAACCCGGACCGGCTCGTTTTCGCAGTCCGACCCGAACCGGTTCGATCCTTATCCGGATTCGAGACGTAGCAGCGATGGGAAGAAAGAAATGTCCCAGACCTTCGCGATCATGACCCTGGCTGCGGCGTTCCTGATGATCTTCATTCTGCTGCTGTTTTTCTTCACCTTCAAAACCCGGCTGACGAGTCTGGAAACAGAGATTCGGAAGGCGCAATTTGAATTGGCCAACGCGAATCTGAACCTCTCCTCGATGATGCAACAGGTGGAGCAGATCGCTCTGCAACTACCTGAAAACGCCTCGAGCGAACAGGATCCAATGGTCAATCTGCCGGATTGGGAGAAGACCCAAAGCAACGCGGAGAATTTCAAAATCAGCCGCACCCGCTGAGAGCGAACGGTTTTTCGTTCAGCAAAACCGGGTTACTTGGCTGCCCCAAGCCAATTGGCCCACCACTTCTTAAAAAGCTCCCACTGCGCCCGACAAAATTCGCGCTGACTTGCACTCAACGTGTCGGCGGAGTTGATCTGATGTTCGTAGGCCGTGTCGCCTTCGAGCACCATCAGGTATTTGTAGTAAAGGACGAGATCAGGGCCCTCATCAAACTTCGACAACACGGAGAGTGCCGCTTCGAGCTCTCCGGCGAGACGCCGCGCCTCCACATCTCCGCCGGCCGCCCGCTCGCTCAATGCCACGAGCTGTAGCACTTGACGTGGCAAAGCATTTCCCACTCCGGTGATGACACCTTTCGCACCGCAACGAATGAACCCGTGGCAGACCTGGGTATCCACGCCAACCATCAAGGTCAGTTCGGAATCACGATTGGTGATATGCTCGGCGGCATAGCTCAACGAGTCCGCACCACCAAACTCTTTGAACCCGACCAGGCTTTGAAACTCGCCTTTCAAGTCAAAGAACAGATCAGCACGCGTTTCAAATCCATAGTAGGGACTGTTGTAGATGACCGCTGGCAGGTCACCGCCCGCCTCGAGGATTCCGGCGAAATGCGCCCGTTGCGCCGCGGGTGAACTCCCGCGCGAAAGCACCCTTGGGATCACCATGAGACCGGCGGCGCCGACGTCTTTCGCATGTGCTGCGTGAGCTGCTGCGAGAGCGGGGCTCTGTGCGCCCGTGCCGACAACCACCGGAATCCCGGCCTCCACGAGCTTCCGCACGCCCGTCTGTCGCTGTTCGTCCGTCAGCAGCGGCCAGTCGCCCATGGATCCGCAATACACCACCCCTCGCATGCCGTGGCCGATCAGCTCCTTCGCCGTCTTGACGAGCGTCTCATGGTCCAGGTTTCCCGCCGCATCACAGGGAGTCATCAAAGCAGGAATGCACCCCTCAAAAATAGTCAAACTCATGCGCTCATGATTCCGGGGCCTGAGCCCGTGGTCAACCTTCGACCGGTGACTCAGTATTTCGTCAACTCGGGCCAGCCCTACCAGTAGCCTTCAAAGTCATTCTATCCTTTTCTATTGACACCCTAGCACCTACAAAAACCGTCGCGTGTATCTGGAATATTACGGTCTGAAAGAGCCACCCTTTAACATCAATCCGAATCCACGGCTCTTGTACTTCACCTCGAAGCACCGCGAAGCATTGAATCACATGCTTTACGGAATTCGGGAACGAAAGGGCTTTGTCCAGCTTACAGGCGAGGTCGGTGCAGGGAAGACCACGCTTTGCCGCGCGATGCTCGAACAGCTGGGCGACGGGTTTGAAACCGCCCTGATTCTGAATCCGGTGCTCAGCCCCGATCAGCTGATGAAGGCGATCGCGATGGAATTCGGAATCCCGGTCAAAGGTCTCGACCGCCTCGAAACTGTCGCCGCGCTGAACGATTTTCTGCTCGAACAGGTCATGGTTGGAAACGACTGCGTTCTGATCATCGACGAGGCCCAGGACCTCGTCAATGAACTGCTGGAACAGGTACGTCTGCTTTCGAACCTGGAAACCGATGACCGCAAGCTCCTCCAGATCGTACTCCTCGGCCAACCCGAGCTTCGGGACCGATTGAACGACCACAGTCTTCGTCAGCTCCGCCAACGCATCACCGTCCGCTACCACCTGCCACCGCTCAACCAGGGCGAAGTCGGACATTACATCCAACACCGGCTCGTGGCCTGCGGTGCCAACGGGGCTCCCTGGTTTACAGCCGCCGCGTTTTGGCGTATCTATCGATATAGCCGGGGGATTCCGCGGCTCATCAACGCCGTGTGTGACAAGTGTCTCCTGGCCGGCTACGTCAAGCGCCTTGAGCGCATCGACTTCCGGATGGTCGGGCGGGCGATCAAGGAGCTCGAAGGCCAGATCAACGTATGAGTCTGATCAACGATGCGCTCAAGAGGGCCGCCGCTGCGCAGAAGCGCAGCGAGCCGAGCCGGCGTGCGCGCGCTCCCAAAGGCCCCGAAGCCGCCGGACCGCCCATGGAGCCCGTCGTCCAACGCTTGGGTCGGCGCAACGATTCCATGTTTCCCACTCAATCCGGCATGATCATGCTGGTCGGTATGCTGCTACTGATATCCAGTTTTTTCTTCTACCGATGGTGGGAAGACCGCCAACGCTTTCATCCCCAAATCCTGCCTGACAAGAGCGCCTTGGAAACCATGATTATCGATGCCTACGACAAAGGTCCCAAGGGCATAGAAAAGAGTGGCAGCGGCATGCTGGGAAAGGGCACTGAAGCCGCCAACAACACCAACGCCGTGGCAACCGCGACCAATGTTGCGCTGAACGCTTCCAACTCCGTGATCGCTGCCGTCTCCCCCCCGACGACGAATGCGACCGTCGCCGTTCATCCGCACGCCGACGTGCCCGTCAGCCCTAAGCCTCCCGGCACCCAGCTCGTATCCACCCCCAAACCAAAAGTGCTCCTGAGTCGCGAAGTCGTCCAGGGCCGGGCACCGACCAAGACCGGAGCCAACACGCCGCCCCCCACGGGAACCAACCACACCGGCAATCCCAAGCTCACCCGCGCCAACAACGGCGGGGCGAACAAACCCGAGCCGGAGACCACCGTCGAATTTCCTGAAATCGAACTCAAGGGCATCATCATCATGCGCGATAATTCCTCCGCATTCGTGAATGGCAAAACCATGCGCCTGGGCGATATGGTCCGCGATGCCGAACTGACCGAGATCGGCCAGCAGTTCGTGAGATTTTCTTTCCAGGGCGTGGACAAAAAATTCTATCTCCTCCGGTAGACTTGAATTCACGTCCCGACATTCTCGACCCGGCCCGCACCAACGCACTTCGTCTGGTTCATGGCGGCAGCGACGGTTGGCCCGGCGTCTACATCGAACGACTGGCTGACCACCTCCTCCTCCAATCTGCCGACGCACCAGACAAGATCTTGCAGCAACACCTGGCGGCACTCGCCGAAGAGCACGGTTGTCACGGAGTCTACTTCAAGCAACTCCGCCGCGACGTGCGAAAAACGGATCCGGGAAACGCTTCGCCCGAACTGATCCAGGGCACGGCTGCCCCCGAACGCTTCACCATCCTCGAAAACGGAATCGGGTACGAGGCAAGTTTTGGCGAAGGTTATTCGTACGGCCTCTTTCTCGATCAACGCGACAATCGCGCGCGCTGGAGCGCCCCTGAAATCCGATCGTGGCTACCTGCCGGGCATCACCAACCGGCCCGACTGTTGAATGCCTTCGCCTACACCTGCGCATTCTCCGTCTGTGCGGCAAAATGTGAATTTGAGACGACCAGCCTTGATCTGTCCCGCAAGTACCTCGACTGGGGTCGCCGGAACTTCGACCTCAACGACCTCGATCCCGATCAGCACGACTTCATCTACGGAGACGTCTTTGAATGGTTCAAACGACTGCACAACAAGGGCCGCCGCTTCGAAGCCATTGTCTTGGACCCGCCGACATTCTCCAAGGCCAAGAAGAACATCTTCAAAGCAGATCGCGACTACGGTCGCCTCATCGAACACGCGTTGCCACTGCTCGAGAGCGGAGGCATTCTGTTTGCGTCCACCAACGCCGCGCAGCTTTCGAAATCCAATTTTCTGAACCAGATACGTTCCGAAATTGTCCAGACCCGACGCGATATCCAAAAAGAAGTCTTTGTCGGCCAACCCCCTGATTTCCCCGTCTCCCCCTCCGAACCGGCCTATCTGAAAACCGCATGGTTCCAAGTGGGATAGCCGAACGACCACACTGAGGTCACGGACCGTTTCCCCGGTCGGTTTGAGATACCGCTCAACGGCTTTGGTCGTATCAGGAGGCAACTGCGCGACAAAATTCATGTGGGTCTCCGTGGCCAGCGTGGTTTTATCGACGGGCGAGCGTGAGCGAGTGGTCCACAGATTGGATTCATTCTAATCTGTGGCTTCCCTGAATCTGTGTGAGCCATGCGTCATCATGGGTGATTTCGGTTCTCGAACACACCCTTGCAAGAGCCCAGAATCAAACATTTGAAGTTTGACGAAGAAGACGGCTCAACCACTGATTGCACGTTGCCATGAATCTGTTCCGAACCCTCTGCCTTTGTCTCGCGCCGATACTGGCCGTTCCTTTTGTTCTCCCGGCAGCGGATGAATCCGCCGCGGGGCCTAACATCCTCCTTATTCTCGTCGACGATCTGCGACCGGAGTTGGGTTGCTATGGGATCGAGGCGGTGCGCACCCCTCACATTGATCGGTTCTCAAAATCGGCACTGCTTTTCGAGCGCGCGTATTGCCAGCAGGCGGGGCCGGCC
Source organism: Limisphaerales bacterium (assembly GCA_047608975.1). Taxonomy (GTDB): domain Bacteria; phylum Verrucomicrobiota; class Verrucomicrobiia; order Limisphaerales; family JAYPXF01. Next base: position 14,707 of record JBLFYM010000097.1, read on the forward strand.
GGACCCTTTTCGTGACATCCCGGTGAAGATACATCACAGGATGTGGGGAAAGGCGACGAACTTCGAGCTGTCGACCCGCGTGCCGTTTCTCGTAAGAGTTCCGCACAGCCAAGCGGCAGGCAAACGAACGAAGTCGCTCGTCGAGCTCGTGGGACTGTATCCGACGCTTTGCGATCTCGCCGGACTGCCAAAACCGAAACATCTTCAAGGCAGCAGTTTCGCGTCCCTGTTCGATGATCCCAACGCCGCGCTGCGCAAGACGGCTTTCAGCCAGTATTCCCGGGAGGGGGTAACAGGGCACAGCCTCCGCACCCAAGAGTGGCGCGACCAGAAGACCGACGATCTCCGTCACCGAGAGCTCTATGACCATCGGAAAAAATCACGGGAGGAACACAACCGGGGGGAAAAGAAAACCTATACGGAACAGGTCGAACAATTGTCCCGTCTGCTCAATCGAGGATGGCGGGAAGGGAATTACGAATGATCACTGACGCCACAATCATGAAACATTTTTCAGCTTGGAAACGAAACGGTCGAATCACTTCCTCTCGCCCTCTCTTTCTCGCCGGGTGGATTTTTCTTTCCGCGTGCGGCTTCTCCATCGCGGCTGAACGCGACCGTTTCCCGCTGAAGGTGGGCTGGGCTTCGACCGACATTACCCCGGAGGGTTCGGCGAGGATGCGGGGCGGAATCAATTCGGCCGGAGTTCTTGATCCGATCACCGCCACGGTACTCGTATTGGAGCGCTCAGATCCTTCAGGAAAGAGCGACACGTTTCACGATGCGGTCGTTCTGGTGAGCTGCGATTTGCAACATATCACGGATGGCAATCGCTATGCGGCGAACATGCGTGACGACGTCCGCGCGCGGGTGACGAAGTCGATCCCTGAACTGCGCGGGGAGCAGATCATTCTCATGGCCACCCACACGCATGTGGCACCGTCAGTCCAGTCTGATGCGAAATACAACAAGTTTGCTACTCCCCTGATCGCGGATGCAGTCATCCAGGCATGGCAGCGACGCGCTCCCGGCGGCGTCAGCTACGGACTCGGTCATGCCGTGGCCGGACACAATCGCATCGCGACCTACGCGGACGGCCGCTCGCGCATGAGTGGCAGTTTTCAGAAAGGCAGCACGGGGAATTCCAAGTTCACTCATCTCGAAGGCTTCGAGGATCATTCGGTGAACCTCCTCTACACCTGGGATCGCAAGAAGAAGCTCACTGGCGTGATCGCAAATGTTGCCTGCCCTGCTCAAGTGCAGCGGGGCGATAAAATCAGCGCGGACTATTGGCATGAAGTTCGCGAGATCCTTCGTGATGAGCTGGGCCCCGACGTGGCGTTGCTACCACAACTCAGCGCCGCCGGAGACATCGCCACGACCGTGATGGTTGAGCGCAAAGCCGAAAGGCGCATGCAGCAACTTCGCCTGCCCGGCAGCAATGACGAAAGAGCTCAGCGCCGAAAAGAGATCGCCCGGCGTATTTCAGCCACTATTTCCGAGACCTTGTCTGTCGTGAAATCGGAAATCGATTTTTCACCAGTGCTTCTTCATGCGATGAGTGTTCTTGAAATCCGGGGCGGATTCCCGGAACCGGTTCCTGACGCGCCAATGTTTCCGATCGAAATTCACGCAGTGCGACTCGGCGATGTGGCGATGGTCACGAATCCGTTCGAGCTCTACCTCGACTACGGAATCCGAATGAAAGGACGCAGTCCGGCCGTACAGACCTTCGTCGTCGAGCTGGCCGGGAGCGCTTCCTATCTCCCTACCGAACGGGCCGTCCGCCAAGGCGGGTATGGCGCGATTGCGAAGACCTGCGTGGTCGGGCCCAAGGCCGGTGAGCGGGTCGTGTCGGAGACACTGAGCTTGCTCGAAAGTCTGTGGCATTCCGAATGAACCAAATTACTGAAACACCAAATCCATGACCCCAATCATTCGCTACTTCATGGTCTTTTCCTGGATGCTTCTGGCGATCAGCCCGCGCGGTATGGCCGCGACCAAAAACGATGTGATTGTCTACGGTTCCACTCCCGGAGGTTTCTGCGCTGCGATTGCTGCGGCCCGCGAAGGCGCTTCGGTGATTCTCCTGGAGCCGTCGGACCATATCGGCGCGATGAACACAGGTGGGCTCAGCCACTGCGACTCCAACCAGATGGTCCGCAATACCGTGATGGGGCTATTCGACGAGTGGCATAGGCGCGTGGTTAAGGACTACACCGATCGTGGGCTCAAGGCTCCCTACCATCCCGCGGTGAAGGACCAGTCGCGATGGACCTTTGAGCCGCACGTCGCGATGCGCGTGACGATGCAGATGCTCGACGAGGCCGGGGTCAAGGTGCTTACCAATCGCTATCTGAAGAAGGTTACGAAAGACGGACGGCGCATCACGTCCCTGATCACCAAGAACGGCACGTTCGCCGCCAAGGTCTATGTCGATGGCACTTACGAAGGTGATCTGATGGCAGCCGCGGGGGTGGACTGGACGATCGGCCGCGAGGGATGTGACGAATACGGAGAGTCTTTGGCGGGCAGGCAATACCCGAAGAAGAAAATGAACATCAACGGCTTCGACGATGAAGGGAAGCTATTGCCGCTGCTCACGACCGAAGCTGCCGGACCTGAAGTAGCGGGCGACAGGAACGTCATGACCTACAGCTTTCGGCTCTGTCTGACCGCAGACCCGGACAACCGCGTGCCGATGCCCAAGCCGGCCAACTACGACCCGGCCCGGTTCGAGATCGTCCGCCGCGCGCTGCAGGCGGGAGAGAAACGGGTCGGCTTCGATCTCTACCCACTGCCCGGCGGCAAGCTCGACGGCAACAACTCTATCGGCGGGCAGTTTTCGATCGGGTTGGTGGGTGGCGGCAACGATTGGCATTCGGCCGACGAAGCGGGAAGGAAGGAAATCTGGGAAGCCCACAAGCAGTACACGCTCGAGTTCATTCACTTCCTGATCACCGACCCGGCGGTGCCCGCAGGGATGCGCAACAAATACGCTGCACTCGGCCTGTGCAAAGATGAATTCGCCAGCTACGACCACTTCTCCCCGGCGCTCTACGTCCGCGAATCGCGGCGCATGAAGGGCATGTATGTCATCAGCCAGAAGGACATCCTGGATTCACCAGACAAAGACGACCCGATCGCGATTTCCTCATTCCCGATTGATTCGCACGACTGCCAGCGCATCGCGCTCAAGGGAGGTGGAGTGATCAATGAGGGGACGATCTTTCCCGTGAGGAGAACGAACCCCAAACAGGGCTATGCCTATCACGTGCCTTACCGCTCAATCCTGCCCCGCCCCGAACAATGCGACAACCTGCTCGTGCCGGTTGCGCTGTCTTGCACGCACGTGGGCATCTCGTCGCTCCGTATCGAGGGAGCGTGGATGATCATCGGCGAAGCTGCGGGTGTTGCCGCAGCATTTGCTGCCAGCAAAGACATGGCGGTGCAGGATCTTCCTTACCCCCAACTACGCAAGCGATTGCTGGCGCAAGGGCAGGTTCTCGAATTGCCAGAAGTCATCGAATTACCACCCGCACCGGAATCCATCGGCGTGAAATCACTGCCGGGAATCGTCCTCGATGACGCCCACGCCAAGCTGACCGGCAACTGGTCTCGCTCGACGAATTTCAAACCACACATTGGCAGCGGCTATGTCTTCAGCGGAAACAGGGATACGAAAGGCGATGGCAATTCCACCGCGACTTTCCGATTCAAGGCACCCAAGTCCGGTCGCTACCAATTGTTGATGGCTTACTCCGCTCATGAAACCCGAGCGAAGAATGTCCCCGTAACCGTCTCCTCCGGGCCTCACGAGAAATCCTTCGTGGTCGACCAAACCCACCCCCTTCCCACCGGCAGCCACTTCCGTCCACTCGACACGATCAATCTGCAGACAGACGTGGAAACCGTAATTGAAATCACGAACACAGATACCAGCGGCTTTGTGATCCTCGACGCCCTGCAGCTCATTCCGGTTGAGTGAACGCTTCTGCAGGTGAATTGAGGGTTCTGGGAAAACGGCATGAGTGCCGATCGACGTTTGCGCGCCGACCTGCGTTTGTCATATTTTCCCGAACATGTTTTTGCCCTCCGAAACTGAAGTGCTAAAGTTCAGGCAGTGACAGTTTCAAGTTCCAACCGGAACTTGAATCGATGATCGAGAAGCAAATCGCGAGCGGAAGATTTGGGTCCGCCTGTGAAGTTGGCGCAGCCCTTCCCGCCGGCACCGTGGAGACCGAGGAGGTGGATTAAAGTGATGCTTCGATTCGTTTGGTGAGGTGAGCAAGTCTCAGGGTAACTCGGCCCAAACAGCGTTGCGGTTCGGTCAACGGGACCGAAAGGCGTGGCTGCCGGTCACTTCTGTTACCATGGTCCGGAGGCCGTAGTTTTCGGCTGTGACCATTCTGAGGATGGCTTCGATTTCCGCGTAGTCCCCCGGCTCGATGTGGCGGCCGGTGGTGTAGGTGAGCAGTTTCTCGATCAGGGTTCGGGTAAAAATGTCTTTGCGGTTCTTGGCGAGGAACTGACGGAACCCGGCGAAATCGGAGTAGGAATCACCGCTGGAAAATTCGCCGGTGGGATCAATTTTCAGGCGGGGCTTTTTGCTGCCAGGATAGTAGGCCCGCCATTGACCGATCGGACCGAACCTTTCGAGGGCGAAGCCCAGCGGATCGATCTGGCGGTGGCATGTGCGGCAGGATTTGTCGGCGGCGTGTTTGGCCAGGCGCTCGCGGAGGGTGGTGGCGCCCCGGACATCGGATTCGATTTCCGGCACATCGACGGGCGGTGGTGGCGGACTGATACCGAGGATGTTTTCCATCACCCAAACGCCACGCGTGACCGGGGATGTATCGACTCCGTTGGCACTCACCGTGAGGACTCCGGCCATTCCGAGCACGCCGCCGCGCCGAGGGTTTCCGGCCAGGCTGACGCGTTGAAATCCGTCAGCCAGTTTCAGCTTCTCCCGCTCAGGGAGTTCGTAAAGCGTGGCCAGTTTCTTGTCCACAAAGGTGTAGTCGGCGTTGAGAAAGTCCGTCACCGGGCCGTCTCGCTCGAGGAGATGCCTGAACATCTGCCGTGCCTCCTCCTTCATCGACGCCGGCAAGTTTTCCGAGTAGTAGCGGCGAGCGGTCTTCCGCGGCGGCGGTTGATTCCCGAGATCGCGCAGGACGAGCCAGCTGTCGAGAAAGGCATTCACGAATCCGGCTGAACGCTTGTCTTGTAGCATCCGCTGGGTCTGCTGCCTGAGTTCGGCCGGATCGGTCAAGGCACCGGATGCCGCGGTCGCGAGCAAGGCTGCATCCGGCGGCGCTGTCCACAGGGCATAGGAGAGGCGGGATGCCAAATCGTAGGGGCGTAGCCGGGTCTCATTTTCCGGTGTCGCTTCCGCGAGATAAAGGAACGAGGGCGAACAGAGGAGCATCTTCACGGTGTCCAGTGCGGCCTGCCGGGGTGATGCCTTTTCGGCGAGTCGCCGGCGGTAGGTCTTGTCGATCCGTTTTCGATCCGCGGCTGCCAGCGGCCGGCGAAAGGCGCGAGCACTGAAGGCATGGAGTTGGCCAAGGGCCTGATCCTTCTGAAAGCCTTCTTTCCCGAACACGGCGACTTCTTCCTTGCCACCATGGGCTTCAGAGAGCGGACCCCGGATCTTGATCTCAGAAATTCGGAGATGGGGAAGTTTTCCTTCCCGCAGAAGATGTGTCCGGCCGACCGACACTTTCTTCGGGCCGTTCTTGAATTCGTCCTTGTAGCGCTTGTTGACAGCAAGAACCGAGGCCCGGGATTCGTAGGGGCCATTCGGAAAGATGAAGCGCGGCGTCTGGCCTTTTTCGAGGAAGACGCGGAACTTCCGCCACTCTGGCTGGTCGTCGGGGGCGATCGTATGGCCGAGGATCGGTTCGATCTTCTGCGGGTAGTGAATGTGACCCCTCCGGTAGTCGCCGGGAATGACCGCCATCTGAAAAGGTTCTGAAAAATCGATCCCGAAGATGGCGGGATCGTAATGGGTATCGCGATGCATGGCCTGAACCAGCAGTTCGAGATCGTAGAGTCCGGAAACGGGAACGCCCTCCACAAAATCGTGAATGTAACCATAGCCGCCCTGCCGGGTATCAGTGTCGGGCTGCTCGTAGATACAGAGATAGCGATAGTTGAACGCATTTTTATGGGAGCCGGACAGTTCTTCAGGTTGCAGGAAGTGTCCGTCGAACTTCCAGGTTTTGGCGGGTGTGTCCGGACGACCGAGACGTAATTCGACCAGTCGGTTCGCGGACTGGAAATACTGATCCAGCAAGAAACCGGACGTCACGAGTGTCGCGCCGATGTTGTCCATGTGCTCGCTGGTGTTTTCCTTCGGAAAATCCGCGGTCAGTCCCAAGGTGGCGAGGCTGCGACCGAACAACGACTCGAGGGTGTTCTCGTATTCGCGATTCGAGAGCCGCCGCATGATGGTCTGCCCGCCGGCAATGCGATCGAGTCTTCCCTTGGTTGCAATAGTGCCTCCGCGCAGGGCTTCAATTACAGCGAGTCGTTCCGCGTCGGCCGGTTGTTCAGCCTTCTTGGGCGGCATTTCGCGCCGGAGTAACTGATCGGAAATGGCCCGGGCATTGATCAGGTCGGCTGTGGTTTTCAGGGGGAGTTGAAAACCCTCAAAGTTCCGATCGCCTTTCTTCAGATCGCTGTCATGGCAGTCGAGGCAGTAGCTACCGATGAATTTGGCAACCACGTCGCTTGCGTGCAGTTCACCGACCGGAGACAGCGCAATTGCCGCCATCATTATGGGAACCGACAGAATCGTCGGTGGATATTTCCAGTGGGTCATTTGCTTGTTTCTGGGCGATATCTATTCAGTAGCCGTTCCGTAGGAAAGACACTCAAAGCCTGTTGCCGGAAGAGCACACCAACAAGACGGTCCCCCGCTGATTCTCATTATTTTGTCTAACGACGCGT
>JBLFYM010000098.1:0-21385 GCA_047608975.1 Limisphaerales bacterium
GATCATGAAGGCTAAAGTGAAAGTGTTTGGCCTGAAGGTGAAACAAAAACAAAAACAGTTAAATTGTATATTTGTAATTTGTGATTATGTCCAGACTAAATACTGTAGTCATTTTTGCGGTCGTGATGTGTATTTCTTCAGACATGCGAAGTGCTGTTGGTAAGAAGCACATGCTCGAGAACGGTGTGGAAAACTTGTCTCAGAAAGTGGCATAGATTTCCCTCAGGCGGGCTACAGTAAACTAAAGGGGTCACGTCTCAACATTCAACAAAGAAAGGGGTCGGTCCGCGAAAAGGAGAATTGAAAAGAAAAGGGGTCGGTCCCACAATTGCTGAGAACGGTGTCCAAGTTTGGAAACTGAAACGCCGATGAGAAAGGGGTGCGGGAAAATCTGCCCAATGCCCAAGTGGTCTTCGACAAATTCCACGTGATCGCAATAGTCAATGGCGCGGTCGATGAGGTGCGCCGAGCCGAAGCCCGAGAAGCCGACCAAGAGCGCCGTCAGGAGCTCAAGGATAGCCGCTGGATCTTTCGCAAGAACCGGAAAAACCTGACGGCCAAGCAACAGGCCCGGTTGGCAGAAATGGATCTGACCCATCTGATCACCGGGGTGGCCTACCAGATGCGTTTATACCTGCAGCGAGTCTATCGATGTCGCACCGCCGAGACGGCCCAACGCATGCTCTCTGATTGGTGTCACTGGTCCGGGGCAAGGCCCAGAAGTTGGGTTCGCTACTGAAGCCGATGCTGCGGGTAGCCAAGAGCATCGAGAACCACATGAAGGGAATCTTGGCCCACTGGCAACAAGGTCTGACGACCGCTTACCTGGAAGGACTTAACGGTGTGTTCAGTGCCGTCAAACGCAAAGCGCGAACCTTTACTCGCGCTTTTCCTCAGCCAGCAGAATCTGGATCGCCTTCTCCAGATGACGGTTGGCAAAATCTCCCCAACGTAGTTTTCCGTCCCGATCAATGATGTAGTAGTCTGGAGAACTGTTGGCCTTGTAGCGCTGGTTGGTGATTCCGTCTGAATCGATCGCGACCGGATATGTGATACCCCGAATTTTCACGACCTCCGCGATTCGCTCCGACCCATCAGTCGCACACACGCCGACGATGACGACGCCTTTCGACGCGTATTTGTTTTGCAAGGCGTTGAGCTTCGGAATCGCGCGCACGCACTCGGCACACCAGGTCGCCCAAAAATCCAGCACGACGATCTTTCCCTTGAGTTCCGGAAGCTTGAGGGCGCGGGAATTCAGCCATCCTTTCAGCTTCCAATCAGGAGAAACCTTTCCGTGCATCTCGTTGATCGCGAAGCGTTCGTCACTGTTTTCCAGATCGGGACTGGGCGCTGCCTGGGTGAGGAATGCACATCCCACGCAGATCAGGAGAATGAGGAACCCACGGCTTCGCATGGTCGGAGAGCGTGCCGTCCTACCCGCTGGCAGACAAGCGGGGAATACCCGGAAATCTTGCATTTTCCTGACATTGTTGGGCTTGTCTGGGTGTGACTTCCGTCTAACCTGGTCAGATACACGCCTATGAATTCCAAGCTAATTGCCCTTCTGTGTCTGCTTGGCGGTCTGCTCGCCGGCTATAAACTCGGTTCGCGGACTGTACCTGAACCGATCGTTCAACCGCCAACCCCTTCTCCGTCGAGCGCCGTGGCCGCCATCGCGCGACCCGCGGTCGCTGCGGAAAATCCCCCGGCAGTGGTAAACACTGATTTGGATCTGGCCCCGGTCGTTCGGGAAATTCAGGCTGCGCTTTCGTCGAGCAGTTCGTATCAACGTGCCGCCTGGGTCGCGGTCGCCATTCGCGCCGTGCCACCCGCGCGCATTCCGGAATTGATGGAACTGCTCCGTGGGGTGGTGGCACAGAGCTACGGGTATACCGTCTCCTATGTTTTGCTCCCGATCTGGGGGGCCAACGATCCGACTGCCGCGATGGAATTTGCCCGCAGTCTCGGGTTGGCGCGTCGCCAGACCGCCATCACCTCCGTCATTGGCGGGTGGGTCAAGATGGATCTCGAAGGCGCGTTGGCCTACGTCAATGCGATGCCGTTCGGGGCCGGCCGAACGGAGGCGGCGAAAGCTGTGGTCAGCGTCCTGTCCGAGCAAGATCCCGCTCGCGCGATGGTTTACATCAAGCGCGAGAAACTCGGCACAACCCGATCCACCGGGCCGACCGCCAATCTGTTCTCGGTCTGGGGGGCGAGCGATCCCCAGGGCGCGGCAGCAGAACTTCTGAAAATGCCGGCGGGCAAAGAACGGGACTATGCCCTGCGCGGTCTTGCCCGTGCCTGGGCGAAGACCGACCCGAATGCCGCGTTGGCGTTCGTCCGATCTCTTCCCAACAGTGATGGACGTCGATACGCCTACTCCGCCTTGCTGGGTGAGATGACAACTTCGAATCCGGCCGGCGCGGCGAATGCGGCGTTGAGCCTGAACGGCAGTACGCGTCTGGATTCCATCTCGGCGATCAGCACTGCCTGGGCGAAGACGGACCTGAATGGAGTTCTGGCCTGGGCGACCAGTCTGACCACCACTCAGGATCGTGATCGCGCCATGCGTGGCCTGGCTCCGCGTTGGGCCGAGACGGATCCGGTCGCGGCGGCAGCATTTGCGGATGGCCTTCCTATGGGTAGCTCGCGTTCGACGATTACCAGCACCATTGTCTCGACTTGGAGTCAGAAAGATCCCGCCGCGACACTGGATTGGCTGAGCCAGCTTCCGCCCAGTTCGATGAAGAATTCCGGCATGTATACCGCAGTGGATCGGATGGCGAATTCGGATCCGGTGAACGCCGCCGGGTGGCTTGACTTCATCCCCTCCGAATCTTCCCGCCGCAAACTCTCTGACGATGTGGCACAGGGCTGGGCGCGCACGGATCCCGATGCGGCCATGGCCTGGGCGAGTTCACTGGAGTTGGGGCAAAAGGAAGCCGCCACGCAGATCGTCCGAGATTTGGGAAGCCGTGATCCTCAAAAGGTCGCCGCGTTTGTGGCACAGCTTCCGGATGCCACTCAGTTGGGTTTGATGGACGATGTTGCCCGCGCCTGGGCGACGGCCGATCCCGTCGCCGCTCGTCAATGGACCGAGACGCTTCCGGAAGGTCGCGGCAAGACGCTGGCACTCACCACTCTCATCGGGATCGTTACCGCGAGCGATCCAAGCAACGCCGCCACGATGGCATTGGCGTTGCCGGCTGGATCTTCGAAGAACACGGCCATTCTGAAACTTGCGACCAGTTGGGCGGGGAACGATTCGCAGACCGCTTTGGCTTGGCTGGAAACTTTGCCGGGAGGAGAGGTGCGGGATCGAGCTGTCCACGGTGTCATCAGTGGCCTGGCCACGCAGCAGCCCCAGACCGCCGCTGAGTACGTGGCGGGATTGCCGGCCGGGAAAGTACAGGATTCCGCTGCGCTCTCGGTGATTTCGCGTTGGGCGGCGACCGAACCCGCCGCCGCTGCCGGCTGGGCGGCCCAGTTTCCCGAAGGCAAAACCCGGGGGGACGCGATGAATACCTTGATGAGCAGATGGGGCCGGGCTGATGCGAACGCGGCGTCGCAGTTTCTGGGCGGTCTTCCGGAAGGGGAGTCGCGCGCCCGGGCCATCGAGTCTTTTGTCAACGCCGCCGACTCGGCAGATCCTCGGGCCGCGGCGCAGTGGGTGACCGAACTCGGCACGGACAAGAAGAACCTGGATCGGATCGAGAAGATCGGTCGGTACTGGATGCAGAACAATCCGGCGGCAGCCACGGCATGGCTTTCTACTTCGGGGTTGTCGGCGGACCGGATAAAGAACGTCACCACCCGTGGGCAAGCGTCGGGCAGGTCGTCGTATGGTTCCGGGATTGGTTCGAGCAAGCTGGACGTCTTCAGGTAGCAGGCACAGCCGCTCACGGCTTGAGTCGCCAAACTTCATGCTGCTGGTGGCGTCGCCGGCTCTTGATCACCTCGAATCCGGTTCGCTTCTTGAACTTCGCCGCCACCGCTTCTGCCCGTTCTTGATCGTAGTTCCCACGATGGGCGTGGAGCAGATAACGAAGAGTGAGTGGTTGCTCGTGCGTTACCTCCAATGGTTCATGCATGGAGAACGATGCTCCCATCCAGCCGTCCTCCCGAACATGCCATGATACCGGATGGCGGGGATTGCTCGGATGATCGAAGAACGTGATTCCTTCCGTCACGACCCTGCGGGTTGTGCTCTTCCCAACGACGTTCGGGCCGCTGTAGTCCATCCAGCGGGCCGGCTTTCCGAATATGTTCTTTTCGCCCACCTGGCCTTCGCTGTTGCGAAGTGTTCCGCCGCCGAAATGCACCGACAGGGTCTTCGCCACCCGAACTGCCAGTGGTCCAAAATTCGTTTTCCCGAGCCGAACTGATTTACGCCCCTTGGCGGGTCGGAACGTGACCTGCAGTTCCAAGGCATGCTCATCGTCTCGCATGGGTATCAGAGCGGCCACGGTATCCTGCTCCATGATTTCTTTGGCGTCTTCGTCATACCAACCCGCCAGTGTGGCCATGACCGCCTCGTCGTCGCCGTCCTGATACACGTACCACATTTTCTGACGAATCCGGGCTGGGGAGAGGTCGGACCAGTAGATCGTGTCGTTGACCGAATTGTGCGCAAACCACACGGAGCGATGATGATCATGATTCGAGGCACCGGGATGCCCCATCCTGGTCAACGATTCGCCTGCCGGTCCGTTGAAGGGAAAGAAGAACGGGCGCGGCGAATTTGTGCCGAAATGCCAACGGGTCTTTTCAATTCCGTCGATGCGAAACGAGGCCTGTTGGTTGGGCAGGGGGATGACTTCGCAGCGGGGTGCTTTGAATCCTTCAGCCGATGACGCTTCGCCACCGGACATTGTGAGCAAGATCACCAACGTGAGTAACTTGGAGGGCATTCCCGTGTGTAACCGGAGCGTGAACGAACCGCAATCCGTGATCCCGCCCACAAAATCAGGTTAAAACAACGCGGCGGCACTTGACGCCCGGTGAATGGCGACGTTACGTTTCCGGACTATTTAAGATGACGCCAGAAAGCAACTACATCATCCCGTACGTGACCGAGCAGACCGGCCGCGGAGAAACCCGCAACGATATCTACTCGCGGCTCCTGATCGACCGCATCGTTTTTCTCGGCACTCCCGTGGATGACATGGTGGCCAACAACATCATTGCCCAGCTGTTGTTCCTCCAGATGGACGATCCCAAGAAGGACATTCATCTCTACATCAATTCCCCTGGTGGCAGCGTGACCGCCGGGATGGCGATCTACGACACCATGCAGTTCGTCACCGCCGATGTGAACACCTACTGCATGGGCATGGCGGCCAGCATGGGGGCATTGCTCCTCTGCGCCGGTGCCAAGGGCAAACGATTCGCGCTCCCCAATTCCGAGGTGATGATTCACCAGATTCTTGGTGGTGCCCAAGGTCAGGCCAGCGACGTGGAAATTCAGGCCAAGCGCATGCTGCGTTTGAAGGCGACCCTGAATCAGGTGATCGCCAAACACACCGGCCAGCCGATTGAGATCGTGGAGAAAGCCTGTGATCGGGACAATTTCATGGTGCCGGATGAGGCCAAGGCGTTTGGACTCGTCGACGAAGTCGTCAGCTCCCGTACGGATCTCAAACCAGAATCCAAATAGTGGCGCGCCCCGGCAAATTGACAATGTGCAGCTTCTGCGGCAAGTCGCATGCAGAGGTGAGGAAACTCATTGCCGGGCCGGGCGTCTACATCTGCGACGGCTGCATCAGCATCTGCAAGAGCGTTCTGGACAAAGAACTCGAAGCTGATGAGCCGGTCGCCACCGGCGTTGCCGGCGATCTGAAAGTTCCGAAGCCGGCGGCGATCAAGGCCCATCTGGATCAGTATTGTATCGGTCAGGAGCACCCGAAGAAGACTCTCTCGGTGGCGGTGCACAATCACTACAAGCGTCTCCTCCACGACGACAGCTTCGCCGAGGATGATGATTTCCCGCATCGCGATGTGGAGATCGAAAAATCCAATATTCTACTTATTGGTCCCACTGGTTCCGGCAAGACCCTGCTCGCCAAGTCACTTGCCAAACTGCTCGACGTTCCCTTCGCCATCGCGGATGCGACCACGATCACCGAGTCCGGTTACGTGGGGGAAGACGTTGAGAACATCATTCTGCGGCTCCTCCAAGCCTGTGACTACGACGTGGACCGCGCCCAGATGGGGATCGTTTACATCGACGAAATCGACAAGATCGCGCGCCGCACCGAAAACGTCTCCATCACGCGTGACGTCTCCGGAGAAGGCGTGCAACAGGCCTTGCTCAAGATCCTCGAAGGCACCGTCTGTTCGGTTCCTCCGCAGGGTGGTCGGAAGCATCCGCAGCAGGAATACATCCGGGTCGACACCACGAACATTCTGTTCATTGTGGGCGGCGCGTTTGTGGATCTGGATCGGATCATTCAGAAACGTCACGGCAGCGGTGCCCTTGGCTTCGGTGCCGCCAAACATTTTGAATCGCTCGAGGCCAGCGAGAAGCACCAGCTGCTCGCGCAGGTGGAACCGGAAGATCTCTTGATCTACGGATTCATTCCGGAGTTTGTCGGTCGTCTCCCGATGACCACTGTGCTTGAGGAACTGACCGAAGAGGAACTCGTCCGCATGATGACCGAACCCAAGAACGGGTTGATCAAGCAGTTTGAAAAACTGCTATGGATGGAGAACGTCAAACTCGATTTCACCCGTGAGGCCCTGAAGGAACTCGCCTCCCAGGCGATCAAGAAAGGCACCGGTGCCCGCGCCATCCGCGCCTTGCTGGAGAAACTCATGCTCAATGTGATGTATGAGATTCCGAGCGCCCAGGACATCCAGGCGGTCAAGATCACGCGGGCAGTCGCCCGTGGTGACACCGAGCCACTCATCACCCGCAAGGCCGGCCAGGCCGCAGCATAAGCGTCACCTGCGGGTGACCTTCGACATTCAGCGTATGGCCGATTTCCAGCCAGAGGACTTTGTATCCCAACAGATCAATCGGATTCCGAAATCCGGTATCCGTGAATTCTTTGACATTGTTCAGGGACGTGCGGGCGTGATCTCACTGGGCGTTGGCGAACCCGACTTCGTCACGCCGTGGCACATTCGCGAAGCAGCGATCTTTGCCTTGGAGCGCGGTCACACCAGCTACACCTCCAACCTTGGCCTGCTAAAACTACGGCGGGAGATCAGCAAGCATCTGGACAAACAGTTCGGCCTGCAATACGACCCGCACGATCAGGTGCTGATCTCCGTCGGGGTCAGTGAGGGAATGGACATCGCGTTCCGTGCCCTGGTGAATCCGGGCGATGAAGTCATTTTCCACGAACCCTGTTACGTGAGCTATGCCCCCGGGATTGCCATGGCTTATGGCGTTGGCGTGCCGGTGCAATGTTGTGCGGAGGACAACTTTGCGGTCCGCGCAGAGAACATCGAAAAGGCCATCACTCCGCGCACCAAGGTGCTGGTGCTGAACTTTCCCACCAATCCAACGGGCGGCACGATGGAGCGGCCGGAGTTGGAGAAGATCGCCGCGGTCGTGCGAAAGCACAATCTGGTGGTCATCACCGACGAGATCTATTCGGAGCTGACCTTCGAAGGCGAACATACCAGCATCGCCACGCTACCGGGTATGGCTGAGCGGACGGTGTTCCTACATGGGTTTTCAAAAGCGTACGCGATGACCGGATTCCGCATCGGTTATGCCTGTGGCCCGCCGGTTCTGATCGATGCGATGATGAAGATTCATCAGTACTCAATGCTCTGTGCCAGCATCATCAGTCAGGAAGCCGCAGTCGAAGCCCTGGAAAATGGATGGAACGACATGCTTGAGATGCGCGAGCAATATCGCCTCCGGCGCAACTTCATCGTCAATGCGTTCAATGGCATGGGGCTGCCATGCCATCTTCCGCGCGGTTCGTTTTACGCATTTCCCTCGGTCGCGGAGACCGGGCTGAGTTCGAAGGAATTCGCGGTGAAACTACTTGAAGAAGAGAACGTCGCCTGTGTTCCTGGCGATGCCTTTGGTGAATCCGGCGGCGGCTTTCTCCGTTGCTGTTTTGCAACTTCAATGGAGGATATTCAAACGGCCGCCGAACGTATGTCCGCGTTCGTCAACCGGCTTTAAGTTGCGTGGTTCAGCCGTGAAACGGCAGTTGGAATCAACCGCAAAGATGACCCGTAGCGCCGAGAAGATTGAACGGAGAATTCTGCTCTCGAAGGAACTCACCCAACGGGTGAAGAACTCCTCTCCCACCAATCCATTCTTGGTGATCTATGCGGTTGATCGAAATGCCGCTTTCAGGCTCAGTGGCCGTGGGTGATGTCTTCCATCAAAGCGATGGCGACTGCCTCGGTGAGCTGATTGATGTCGAACTGGGTATAGCGGCCGATGTCCTGATCTCTGCCGTAGATGTCTGCGGCGGCAGCCTGTCCAATGATCCGGGCGTCCTTGAGTTGAATCGCCGTGGCCTGGATATCGGGCACGGTGTAGACGCGATTGCCGGAGATACCAGGCACGGTGACCTGTCGGCTGGAGACCAGAATTTCGAGGGCGACGTCGGTAATCTTTCGCAGCGCCTGACGATCCTTTCGGGCGGATTCGCTGTTCGTGTTGTTGAGGACCGCCCCCAGTGATCGATTGCTCAATAACTGGGTTGCCACGGCCTGATCCGCGAGTTGCACGCCGCCCATGCGAAGTGGTCGACCGAACAGGCGTTCGACGTCACGGATAGTCTGCCGATCGGCAAGGGTCGGCGCGGGTTTTGGGCGGTTGGCGTAGTCCGTTTTCTGAGAACCGGTTTCACGGGTGGTGGTTACGGTTCCAGGACCCGGGGGATATTGTTGCGAGCCCGGTCCTCCGACGTTCACGTTGCCGCCGGTGGTGACATTGACCGTGCTGTTTCCCGGTTGCTTCGGCTGGGCCTGAATGGTGGAGGTAACGGTGGTCTGATCGGTGTTCCTGGTGTGTGAGAAGGAATTCAGAACGATTCCTGATTGCTCATCAACCAATGCCCGGTTCACATGAATCAGCATGCGAGGCCGGCCCAGATTGTTATAGGTCTGTTTGAACTTCTCGATCACCGCGAGCGCGTCTTCGGGAGTGATGATGGTTGGGATCGACGAAGTCGGTGTCTGGGTGAAGCTGCGGGTGCCGGTTTGCACCTGGACCGGTGCGGGAGCTTCGGATGTCACGATCACATTGGGAGGTGCGTCGCGCTGTTGTTTGTTGGGTGCGTTAGTCGCACAGCCGGCAATCAGGGTTGCGCCCAAGGGGATCAGGAATCTGGTTTTCATGAGGGTCTTTTGGTTCAGTGTGCTTGGCGAACGCGGATGGTGAATTTACGGGCCTTGTCGTTCATCGAGACGAATTCAACGCCTTCCTGGGCGCTTTCAGTAAGGATGAGGTCGCGCCAATTGGATTTTTCACCGGTCGGAAAACCGTCCTCGTCCTTGAAGACGCAGCTGACCTGCACCTGGATCCGACGCGCTTCGCGATTTCGAAGATTGGCGATCACTCTCAGCCTTCCATCGGGCAGGGTGCCCATCTTCACGCCGGGTGAGGTGACGGATTTCTGGACCATGCTGTCCATGAGTACGACCGGTTCAGAATCTTCGTGGTTGTAGACCTGGGTGTTCTTCGGTTTGAAGGCACCGCC
Source organism: Limisphaerales bacterium (assembly GCA_047608975.1). Taxonomy (GTDB): domain Bacteria; phylum Verrucomicrobiota; class Verrucomicrobiia; order Limisphaerales; family JAYPXF01. The sequence goes on from JBLFYM010000098.1 coordinate 9,681, forward strand.
GTGTTGGCAGGCGGTCATGCCAAACGTGGCGAGGAGGGCGGAGAGAGTAAGCAGCTTTTTCATCGGTCCTTTCTGATTAGTTCATTTTGTCGCTGACAAAGACGACCACGTCGTTGGACGTCGCCGGCAGATTGATAGTCAGAGTTTTCTTTTTGCACGGTTGTCCGGATGCGTTTTGGAACTCTGCGGTCAGTGAATGTTGCCCCGGTGGCACGCGAAACGCGGCGAAGCTAAGGTATTGGGGAAGGTTGTCCCAGGCACGGGTATCGGCGCGGGGATTGGTGGCACCAGAGAGTATTTTGGTGGCCAGACCGAAGAGTAGGAGTCCCGCCCCAATTTCATCGGCGTTGCTCTTCTTTCCCTGTTGTTGCGCCAGTACCGCTCCAGCGATCAGGGCGGCGTTGCCAATCTTGTCAGTGCTTTCGCGGAACTTGGCCTGTCCTGCCAGCACATGATCGATGACCCGCGCACCCCGGGTGGTGGCCTGATAGTAGAGGTCGTCCAAGGGTTTCGCGGCCACGGTTTGCCCTGCGATCGTGATGGCGGCAGATGTGGTCGTGGAACGGGACGGTCGGAATCGGAGTTTTTCGCGATGGGAGCCGACGGCCGTCTTTGTCGGTCCGTTCCCATATTCGACGAACACCAGGACGTTCGCCTGCTGGTCATAGTCCCGCAGACTGCTCTGGGCACTGTGAGCACGCGCCCGCTTTAGGGCGTCGGAACCGTCGGCGGCAAGCTTCGCCGACGCATACCCGTCGAGGTAATCCAACAGGACGTAGTCAGAGGCGTAAGTGTGGTTCTCCGCATCAGCGTCGTGGACCTGAGCGCTGCGGAAGCACGCCCGGGCGTTATCGGGTTCGCCGTCCATCCAGTACAGGATCCCGCGATAGAAATACGCCATGACGCGTTCGTAAGGTTCGCCGATGAAGGTCTTGGAAGATTCTGCACCAAAGTAAGTGCGCGCCTTTTTTGCGCGCTGGTCCGGGCCATAGATTCCCTCGATCGTGCTGATCGCGTCATCCAGCAGGCGCTTGGCCTCCTCGAAACGCGCCTCCCGCATGGCCACGGCGGCGGTTCGGTAATGCCACATCACGCGGTCCTGTTGCGGAGCCCGGGCGGCGAGGGCAATCCCATCCTGGACCGCGTCACCGGTGGAATGAAAGGGGGGAGCCTGTGGAACTGCGACGCAGCCGCAGAGGGCTGCGGCAAATCCGAGCAAGAGACTTGTGGTCAGCAGTTTCATGCTGCTGTTGCCATCCTACCGCCTCAACGGTAAACGGCGTCGACGGCTCCCTGCTTTTTGATTTCGTCGTAGCCCTCCCAGATGATGTCGGAGGTATCCGCCTCGATCAGTTGGAAGGAATAGAGGATGTAGTCGCTCTTGCCTCGTTGCGTGCTGGTGGTAAGGCTCTGCAGTTTACCGGTCAGGAAAAAGTCGGCTCCTTTGAACGCGCTCGCGTTGGGATCGGTGGAGCTGGTCACCTGGCCGCTCCGCTTCATCTCCCGTTCACGCTCAAGCGTCCCCATCCGTTCGCGGGCGAGAAACCGGACTTTACCCGCTGCCTGGGAGTTCAGCTGGACGCGGATGCGAGTGAGGAAGATATCCTTGTTGATGGGAAAGCGGGTTTCGTTGATGACCGGATCCAGCACCACGCGAGGCACGCCTTGGCTTCCGCTCAGTCCGGGAACACTGAGAATGCCGCGCGCCATCTTGTCAGCCACGCGGACGAGGTCTTGGGATTCAATACCGGTGCCGGCGACAAAGCCCTGTTCATCCGCCCCCATCACGGTCACGCCCACACCGGACGGGTTTCTGACACCCGTCGCGCAGCCCGATGCCATGGCACCGGCCAACATGAGGCAAAAGGATACACTCCAACGATTCAATTTCTTATTCATAAAAGCGGGGGACAGGTTAGGCGACCCTCCTAAGGGTGCCATTCTTTTATCGGATTTATCGGCCGAACATCCGGTTGGCACTGCCAAGGCCAGAGTTCGATCCATAGTAATTGTTGATAATCACCGTTTGAGCTTTGATCGGCTGTTGGCCTGATGCCGGCCGGGTCGTTCCGCGGTGGGTGCTCATTTGGCGTATCCCGGTGGTTGCCGTCTGAACGCGTGATTCCGCCGGGATGCGAGTCACTAATGTGGAGCCACTGACGGGCGTCTGGGTGGTGGTGATCACGGTGGAAGGGGTCGCTGTTCGCGTGGTGACCGGCTGTAAAGTGGATTGGCGCCCGACGGGCTGATTGGCGTAAAAGGACGAATACTGGGTGGGGTGTGCCGGTTGCGCGTAATAATGCCGACGTTCCGAGCGCCGGGCAGCGCCTTCAGCGAGGCCGCCCAAGATCAGGCCTGATGCCGCGCCAATCCCAATTCCTTCAGCAGTCTTGCGACCGTTGTTGTGGCCGATGATTCCCCCGGCCAATCCGCCCAATGCGGCACCGGTGACGGCGTAGTTTGGACGGGTCTGAACTCGTCCGCCAGTCGCGTAGGCCGATTGGCGCTGGGAAGGAATATAGGAGTCATAACTGCCCCGATTGCGGTGATTGCTTCGCAATGCGCCGAGCAGCAGCCCCGCTCCGGCACCAATTCCAATCCCTTCGGCGGTCTTTCTGCCGCTGTTGTGGCCGATAATTCCACCCAGCAGTCCACCGAGGGCGGCATTGCCAAGCGATTCACTGGAAAACACCTGCGCCCGGGCGGGCAGACTGGCGGAGAGCGCAACGAGGAGCAGGATGATTTTCTTCATGGCAGGGTCTTGTTCGGCGTATTGGACGTGTGGTGAGAAAGAATATATTCACATACCTTACTGCCACGGACCGGTCGCACAATGCGTGAATTTCCCTGTTCGGCGTGGTGGTGGTGCGATTTTTTGGACGATTATCCGCTGTAATACCCGGAATATAGTATTGTAATGCTTCTGCCAAGTCCGGAAGATCCTCACGTTTATGCCTAGTAAAGATGTAGCACAATTCGTATCCCTCCGGGATGCGTTGGTACGAGAGAAAGCTGAGCTGGAGGCTCGATTATCCGAAATCAATATGGCGTTAGGGGGCACGCCTGCACCAGTAACAGAGATTCCCGTCAAAAGGCGCGGACGACCGGCCGGCAAAAAGAAAGCCGTCCCGACATCCGTAGTCCCGAAAGCGGCGAAGAAGAAATCTGCTGGGCGTCGGCCGCGGAGTGGGATGTCACTCCCCGAAGCAGTACTACAGGTCACGGCCAAAAAGCCGTTGAGTGCGAAGGAAATCGTCGCGGCGGTTCAGAAGGTTGGTTACAAGTTCACCACGAACAACCCGATGAACTCCACCCGCACGATGTTGTACACCAATAAGAAATTCAAAAATAACGGCGGCAAGTTCGGCCCTGCGTGATCATGAATTTCTGCCATTGGCATTGGTGTCGTTGAAAAGTCCTGCCGCTTCGGCAAGACTTTTCCACCTATGCAGAATGGCCGATTTCAAAGCCCGGCGATTCTTCGGATCGTCGGGTTCTTTTTTGGAACCAGCACGTTCATCCACCTACAGAATAGCGAATAAGAAACTATGTTGGCAAAACGCGTCATCCCCTGCCTCGACGTGCATGACGGACAGGTCACCCGCGGGGTGCAGTTCGGTCGCGCCGAAGAAGGTGGGCTGAGGAACGTCGGCGATCCTGTCGATCTGGCCATCCGCTATAACGACCAAGGTGCGGACGAGATGGTGTTCTTTGACATCACGGCGAGTGCGCATGGTCGGGCCACGATGGTGGACGTGATCGAGCGGGCGGGGAGCGAGTGCTTCATGCCGCTCACAGTCGGTGGCGGTATTCGTGAACTCGAAGACATGTCGGTGATGCTCCGCGCCGGCGCGGACAAGGTGAGCATCAATTCGGCGGCCCTCAGCAATCCGGCGCTGATCCGGGTGGGCGCGGAGAAATTTGGCAGCCAGTGTATCGTGGTTTCGGTCGACTGCAAGAAAGTCGCCGAAGATCGCTGGGAAGTTTTTTCCCATGGCGGTCGCAAAAGCACGGGACGCGAAACGATTGGCTGGGTGAAGGAAGCAGTCGATCTGGGCGCGGGAGAAATCGTGTTGAACAGCATCGACGCGGATGGCACCAAGGCGGGGTTCGACATCACGATCACGCGGCGGGTCAGTGAGACTGTGGGAGTTCCGGTCGTGGCCAGTGGTGGTGCCGGCTCGCTGGAACATATGGCCGAAGTGCTCTTGGAAGGTCGCGCGGACGCCGTTCTCGCGGCCAGTATATTTCATTTTGGCGAGTACACGGTGGGAGATGTGAAACGGCACATGGCCGCGCAAGGCATTCCCACAAGATTGATCTAGAAATTTGTTATGAAGGTTTTGGAAAACTTGAAATTCACCGCGGACGGTCTCATCCCTGCGATCATCCAGGAACAGTCCACCGGCCGGGTTCTCATGATGGCGTGGATGAATGAAGACTCGTTTCGCAAGACCGTTGAAACCGGCAAGACCTGGTTTTGGAGTCGTTCGCGCCAGAAGTATTGGATGAAGGGCGAATCCAGTGGTCACACCCAGAATGTGCACGACATCTCTTTCGATTGCGACGGGGACACCCTGCTGATCCAGGTGGAGCAGGCCGGCGCGGCCTGTCACGAAGGTTATAAAAGCTGCTTCTTCCGTTCCGTGAAGGACGGTGGCGAAGCCGCCGCGATCTCCGAAATTCAGCTCGTCAATCCCGACGAGGTGTACGGCTCAAAATAGACATGCAACCGGTAGTGGAATCTCTTGCGCGCGAGCTGGTGCCTTTTGGCAGTACTGCCTACGGAATCATGTTGGGGCTGATGATCTTCGCGCGGGGAATGGATTTGCTCAGCACGTGGACCGGTACGCCGACACTCGCATTGGAAGCGAACCCCATTGCCCGTTGGCTGGGCTGGAAGCTGGGCATCGTTGTTAACCTCGTTCTCTGTGGTTTCGTGGCGCGTCTGCCGCTGATGGCGGTCGTCATTGTCACCACCAGTATGCTGGTGGCCGCCCGCAACTTCAAAAGTGCCTGGCTGATGCGCACGATGGGCGAGAACCATTATCTCGCTTTCATTCTCAACCAGATGAGCTGTGCGCGCCGGAGCTTGGTCCTGTTCTGTCTACTGGGTGAGGCCGCCTTGTTCACCTGCATCGGAATCGCACTGCTCCTGACTAGCCCGCTAGGCTCCATCCCGATGGGCATCGGCGTCGGGGTTCTTGCCTACGCCCTCGCCATTACGATCTTTACCTCGTGGCCGCTGCTCCGCAGCCGAATCAAACACCCATGATCACTCCCACTTTTGACGAATTCCATACCCTTGCCAAAGAGGGCAACCTGATTCCCGTTTCCACCCGGCTGCTGGCCGACTTCGAAACGCCGCTGTCCGCCTATCAAAAGATTCGCGGCCAGGGCGACTCGTTCATCTTTGAATCGGTAGAAGGCGGGGAACACCTGGGCCGTTACTCCTTCGTCGGTTGCAACCCGCGGGCGGTCATTCGCCAGACGGGCAACCGGATCGAACTGATCGAGGACGGTCGGGTGAAGGAAAAGTTCGCGATTCCGACCAAGGAGAACGAGGACTGTGACAAGTGTGTGAAGGACGGCTTGGAAGTCGTGGAGAAAATCCTGTCGCGATACCAAGCGGTGCAGTTGCCGAATCTGCCACGTTTCACGGGAGGTGCGGTGGGATTCATCGGTCACGAATTCATTCACGACGTGGAACCGGTCGTCCCCCGTCCGCCGGCGAATGAACTCAACACTCCCACGATGTATTTCATCATCGCGGATGAACTCCTTGTCTTCGATCGCGTCGCCCAGACGCTCACCATCATCGTCAATGCGATCGTTGAACCCGGGGTTCCTCCACACGAAGCGCACGCAAATGCGGTCGAGGAGATCGAACGACTTGTCGCTCTCCTCGAGCAGCCGATCGAAGAAGCCGCCGTGAGCCTTCCGGCGGAGATGCCCGATGTAAACTTCGAGTCCAACATGCCCAAAGACCAGTTCCTGGCGAACGTGGCCAAAGCCAAGGAATACATCCAGGCGGGGGACATCATTCAGGTGGTCGGGTCGCAGCGTTTTTCCACCGACATCAAGGCTTCGCCGCTCGAAATCTATCGCGCGGCCCGGACGATCAATCCCTCCCCATACATGTTCCTTTTGGAACTGGAAGACTATGCGCTGGTCGGTGCCTCGCCGGAGATTCATGTGCGCAGCGAGGACGGGAAAGTTGAAATCCGACCGATCGCGGGTACGCGTAAGCGGGGCGCCAATGAAGCCGAAGATCAGGCCCTGGAGAAGGATCTCCTCGCCGATCCGAAGGAACGGGCCGAACACGTGATGCTGGTGGATCTGGCGCGCAATGATATCGGCCGGGTTTGCGAATACGGATCCGTGCAGGTGAAGGACTTGATGATCATCGAGCGCTACAGCCATGTGATGCATATCGTCTCCGAGGTCGAAGGCAAACTGTCGAAAGACCACACGCCATACGATCTGATGCGCGCCACCTTTCCGGCCGGAACGCTCTCGGGTGCGCCCAAGATCCGAGCCATGCAGATCATCTCCGAAATGGAACAGACCGCCCGCGGTCCTTACGGCGGCTGTGTGGGATACTTCAGTTTCACCGGCAACCTGGATTGCTGCATCACCATCCGCACCGCTCTCATCAAGGACGGCAAAGCCTATGTTCAGGCCGGTGGCGGTTGGGTCGCGGATTCCGATCCGGAAGCGGAGTATCAGGAGACGGTGAACAAGGCCACGGCCATGTTCAAGGCAGTCGCGCTGGCTGAGAGTTTTGGTGGCAAAGACCGGACGTGATGAGTTCGCCCAAGCCCGATATTTCCATCCGTCTGGAAGTGTTGCCGGGTGCTTCCGTCGGTGAACAGATCGCCAATGCCCGTTCGTACGGTTTCGATGCCATCGCGCTTCCGGGTCGATTCAAGGACCGCTGGGAAGGCCCTCTCAAGGAATGTTTCGCCGATCTCCCGCTGCCGCTCGCCAGCATCTCACTGGGCTTTGAGCGCTCGCTGCTGAGCCCGGATGAATCCGCTCGTGAGCACTGTCGGAATTCGTTGCGTCGTCTGTTCGATCTTTGCGCGGAGCTCCGCGTGCCGCGATTCAATATGCCGCCCTGTCTGATTCAGGATAATCCTGAGCAGGTGACCCAAGATGCCGACCGCTGGTTGCTTGATCAGCTCCCCCATCTTGCGGAAGCCGCCAAGGATCGGGGAGTCACCCTGCTTCTGGAGCCGGTGAACAAATATGAGTCCGATCACCTGCATTCCGTTGAACACGCTGCCCGGTTGACCCGTGAAATCGGCCATTCGCATCTGAAATGCACAGCTGATTTTTTTCACATGCAGTTGGAGGAACTGGATACCCCAACCGCGCTGAAAAACGCCGGCACGGAAGTGTCCCACATCCACGTCGCAGAAAATACGCGCGTCGAACCCGGTCCCGGTTCGCTGGATTTCAAACCCGGATTCGCCATCCTGAAAAAAAACGGCTACGCAGGAATCATTGAAGTCGAATGCCGATTCCTCTCCGGCGATCCCACCACCGTTCTTCCCGCCGCCATCCGCCATCTCAAAAAATCTTGGCTGACATCGTAGCTGCCGAGGTAACGAGGCTGAGCCGTATCAATGCAGCAACGCCATGCCGAACGTACCCCTGGTGCGTGTCGACTGGTGTCCATTCGTGGTTCAAGTCCATCGTTCAATACTGGGAAATCTGGCGGAACGTGGTATCAGTGCGCCCATGAGTTTGATGGGTAAGGCAGCGATGGTGGCGTGGCACAATCTGGCCCCGGGCAGCGAGGCAGATCACGACGACTGGCATTCGCACGAGCACATGTTCGAGCGGGTCGCCATTCCCGGCTTTCGGCGTGGCCGCCGATGTCGGGCTGTGTCGGGATCGGCAGAACAGTATTTTCTGATGTACGAGGTGGATGACCTTTCGGTTCTCACCGCGCCCGCGTATCAGGCGCGGTTGAATGATCCGTCGGAGTGGTCGCAGCGGATTATTCCGACGATTCGTGAGATGACCCGCACGCTTTGCAACGTGTTGGTGAGCGTCGGAGGAGGGCTCGGCGCTTCGCTCGTTACGTTTCGTTTTTCGCCCGTTCCTGACCGTCACGAAGAGTTGATCGAGTGGTTGCGGGAAAGTCTGCCCGAGCTTTGCGCCAAGCAGGGCGTTACGGGCATCCATCTGCTCGCGGGCGATCCGACTGCCAGTGGAATCAAGACGGACGAAGCCCGGCTTCGCGGCGGTCAGGACCTGGCCGCTGATCTGGTTTTGTTGCTGGAGGGCTACGATTCGGATGAACTGAACGCGCTGGCGGATGACGTTTTCTCCGCCGACCAGTTTGCCGATCATGCCGATCATGGCGGACTCGCCGGATCGAAACGCGGGGAGTATCGCGTGGTGTCCGTGGTTTCAGAAGGCGACCTTCCGGCGGGTTGATGTCCAACCTGCCCTGAATTGCAAATGGCAGGCACCATCTGAATCTCGTTGGATCGCGCGGTCGGTCGGACTATGCTCGTCTTTTCTTGGCATGGGTGAAGCAGAACGACAATTTGGACCGGAACATTTCCTCAATCGCGAACTGAGCTGGCTGGAGTTCAACCAGCGGGTGTTGGACGAGGCGCTGGATCCCGAGACGCCGTTGCTGGAGCGGGTCAAATTCTTCTGCATCACCAGTTCGAACCTGGACGAATTTTTCGAGGTGCGTGTCGCTGGCCTCAAACAGCAGATTGAGGCGGGTGTTTCCGAGCGCAGTGTGGACGGTCTCACACCGGTGGAGTGCATGAGAGCGGTGACGAAACGCATCAACAAACTCGTGGAGCAGCAGTTCAAGTGTTGGCGCCGGGAACTGGTTCCGGCGCTGGCCCAGACCGGCATTCAGTTTCACGAACCGCACAAGCTGAAAGGAGCTGACCGGGAATTCGCGGAAAAATTTTACCGGGAGGAGGTGCGACCTGTTCTGACTCCGTTGAGCATCGACCTGGCACATCCGTTTCCCCAACTGCTGAACAAGTCACTGAACATCATGGTGCAGCTCAACGTGCATCGAAAGGGCCGGAAATCCATCCAGGGCATGGCAGTGGTCCAAGTGCCACGGGTGTTGCCCCGGCTGGTTCGGTTGCCGCGTGAAGACGGGATGCACTATGTGTTTTTGGCGAATTTGATCGGGCATTTCGCGGCGGATTTGTTTCCTGGAAACGAAGTGCTCGGCCACTGGTCCTTCCGCGTCACGCGCAATAGCGAGTTGTATATTCAGGAGGATGACGTGGCGAATCTGCTCATGGCAGTCGAGGAGGAACTCCGCAACCGCCGCAAAAATGACGCCGTTCGGCTGGAGGTGGACTCAACCATGCCGGCGGACATCAGTGCCCGTCTCCTGAAGTATCTGGAGTTGGGAGAGGAGGATCTCTACCCCATCAACGGCCCGATCAATCCGGTTCGGTTGATGACCGTGTATGAGGGTGATCATTCAGCCAATCTGCGGGACGCGCCGCATGTTCCCCGGGTGACCGACCTGCTAAGGCGAAATCGCGGTGCGATATTTGACGTGGTGAGGAAGCGGGATGTGCTGCTGCATCATCCGTATGAGAGTTTTGGGAGCGTCGTGGACTTTTTGGCAGAAGCGGCGGATGACCCGAACGTCTTGGCCATCAAACAGACACTCTATCGCACGGGCGGCGATCTGCGCGTGGTCGGGTCGCTCATCAAGGCGGCGCGAAATGGCAAACAGGTCACCGCGGTGGTGGAGCTGCGGGCGCGATTTGACGAAGCAAACAATATCCAATGGGCGCGGCACATGGAAGAGGAAGGCGTCCATGTGGTCTACGGGTTGGTCGGCTACAAGATCCACTCCAAGGCCACGCTCGTGGTGCGGCGGGATGACGATGGCATTCGGCGTTATCTGCACCTGGCCACGGGTAACTACAATCCCAGCACCGCCCGGCTCTACACCGATCTGGGTCTGCTCACCTGCGATCGTGATCTGGGTGAAGACATTGCCAATCTGTTCAATTTGCTTACCGGAGTGTGCCAGTTTCAGGGCACGCGCAAGCTTCTGGTCGCGCCGTTTCAACTGCACGATCGCATGTTGGAGTTCATCAATCGCGAGCGGGAACACGCTGAACGTGGGCTGCCCGGCCGGATCATCGTGAAGATGAACTCACTCGTGGATCCGGAAGCGATCGAGGCGCTTTACCGGGCTTCGCAGGCCGGAGTGCGCGTTGATCTAATCATCCGGGGGATTTGTTGCCTGCGGCCCGGGGTCAAGGGGGTGAGTGAGAATATTTGCGTTCGCAGTATCATCGATCGCTTTCTTGAGCACAGCCGGGTTTTTTACTTCGACAACGCTCGGCAACCCGAGCTGTATATTGGTAGCGCGGACTGGATGCCGCGAAATTTCTTCCGCCGGATCGAGACGGTTTTCCCGATTGAAGACGGGCGTCTGCGTGACCGAATTCTCAGCGAACTCATCGACGTGTCGCTGGCTGACAACTCCAAGGCCCGGGTCATGCGTAGCAATGGTTCCTACCGGATCCCGGAGTTGGAGAAAGGTGTGGCGGCGCGTCGAAGTCAGGCCCAATTCATCGAACTGAGCTCACCGCGAAAGAAAGCCAAGAAGAAAGTAAAATGCTCAGAGCGGGTGGTGAAACTCCGCGCCCGACCTGAACTGCCCCCGTCTGATTGATCTGACTGATGTTGAAATCTGAATTTATCCCAGCGCTGGACGTGGACTCCAGGCGGTTGATGATCGTGCTCCATGGCTTGGGAGACAGCGCGGCTGGTTATCGGTTCATGCCTGAAATGGTGCGCGAGCCGTCGATGAATTACCTGCTGGTCAATGCCCCCGACGATTATTTCGGCGGCTATTCCTGGTTTGATTTTGAAGGCGATCCGAAACCCGGTATCGAGCGCAGCGTAAGGTCGCTTTCAGAACTTCTCGACGAACAGCGCAAGCAGGGTTTTCCGACCGAACAAACGGTGCTGTTCGGATTCAGTCAGGGTTGTCTGCTGTGCCTGGAGGTCGGTTGCACATATCCGCACCCACTCGCCGGCTGCATCGGGATCAGTGGTTGGCTTCGGGATGCCGAAGATCTGCTGAGCCGCCTTTCACCCTGCGTTTCCAGTCAGCGGTTCATGGTCACCCACGGCACACATGATCCGGTCCTCCCGTTCGAACGGTCAAAGAATCAGATGCAGCTGTTGGAGCAGGCCGGACTCGGAATCGAGTGGCATGAGTTCGAGAAGGTTCACACGATCGCGCCGGAAGAGTGGGGTCTGATGCACGCCTTCATCAATCCGTAGCGGCGGCTCGGTTCTCCCGGTCCGCTTTTCATCAGAACGCCTTCTTAAAGAAGCTGTCCCGCCGGGCTGACTGCTTCGGTCGGGCATCATAACTCCAACGTTTCGTCGGCAGGTCGGAGGCAAACCGTTCCAACTTCCCTTCCGGCTTCAGCGTATAGATGTTACACCAATCGCCTTCGTGCGTGCGCCGGTCGACTTTGTGCGTTGAATCGAACTGATTGCTTGGTTTGACCTTTACCCGTTGATCAATCTGCGGCGGCACAAAGCCGTCTTCGAACACATCCCGCACTACTTCAAAAAGTGCGGTGCCAAGCCAGCTCTTGCGGGCGTCACGATTCACGTTCAGGAAATTGGCCAGGCTGTAAACCTTGTCCTCGTTTACTTTTCCATCG
>JBLFYM010000099.1:0-21327 GCA_047608975.1 Limisphaerales bacterium
CTGGATGAACGATCGTGCGATTGTCTATCGTCGCAAGTACAGCATTCCCGCCGCCTGGGGTACCGCTGTCAATGTGCAGGCCATGGTCTTCGGTAACACCGGTGAAGAATCGGGTTCTGGCGTCGCCTTCACCCGCGATCCCGCCACCGGCGAAAAGGTCTTCTACGGCGAGTTCCTCATGAACGCGCAGGGCGAAGACGTGGTGGCCGGGGTTCGCACCCCGGACCCCGTCGAACTGCTCAAGAAGAAGCAGCCCGGTTCCTACAAGGAATTGCAGCGCATCCGCGGCGTCCTGGAGAAGCACTTCAAGGACATGCAGGACTTCGAGTTCACCATCCAGAACAAGCAGGTCTTCATGCTCCAGACCCGCAATGGCAAACGCACCGGCCTCGCCGCTGTTCGGATCGCCTGCGAAATGGTCAAAGAGAAACTGATCGACTGGAAGACCGCCGTGAATCGCGTGCCGGCCGAACAGCTCGACCAGGTCCTCTCCCCGATCTTCGACCTCGCCACGTTGAAGAAGACCCAGCAGATCGCCAAAGGCCTCCCGGCCGGACCTGGCGCCGCCACCGGCAAGATCTACTTCAATGCCGACCGTGCGGAAGCCGCCGGCAATCGTGGTGAACGCGTCCTGCTCGTCCGCGTTGAAACCTCTCCCGAAGATCTTCGCGGCATGATCGCCGCAGACGGCATCCTCACCGCCCGCGGTGGGGTCAGCTCACACGCTGCGCTCGTTGCCCGCCAGATGGGCAAGGTCTGCGTTTGTGGGGCTGCGAAACTGGAGGTCAATTACAGCAAAAAGACGCTTACGGTTGGCAAAGACAAATTCAAGGAAGGCGACTACCTCTCCATCGACGGCACCAGCGGTGCGGTCTACGCCGGCGAAGTGAAGACCGCTCCCTCGGAAGTCATTCAAGGCCTCCTCGAAGGTAACAAGAAGGCCCGCAACACCGCCGGCTACAAGAACTTCGTCCAGCTCATGGAATGGTGTGGCAAAGCAACCCGCATGGTGGTTCGCACCAATGCCGACACCCCGGAGCAGACCAAGAACGCCATCGCCTTCGGCGCCGTCGGGATCGGTCTTTGCCGAACCGAACACATGTTCTTCGAAGGCGACCGGATCACCGCGATCCGCCAGATGATCATCGCTGAGAAGATCGATGACCGTCAGAAAGCACTCAAGAAACTCCTGCCGCACCAGCGCCGGGACTTCGAGGGCATCTTCAAGGCACTTAAAGGTCTTCCGGCCACGATTCGCCTGCTGGATCCGCCCTTGCACGAGTTCCTTCCGCACGACCACGCGCAGCAGAGCGAACTCGCCAAAGATCTCGGCATCAAGGTCGATTACATCGCCAAGCGCGTGCACGACCTGCACGAGTTCAACCCGATGCTCGGCCACCGTGGTTGCCGGCTCGCGATCAGCTACCCGGAAATTGCCGAGATGCAATGCCGCGCCATCTTCGAGGCAGCCGCGAACGTCACCAAGAAGGGCATCAAAGTCATGCCGGAAGTCATGATCCCGCTCGTCGGTTTCAAGCGCGAACTCGATCTCCAGGTCGAAATCGTTCACCGCGTCGCCAAGGAAGTCATGAAAGAAAAGGGCGTGAAATTCAAATATCTCGTCGGCACGATGATCGAGATCCCGCGTGGCGCACTGACTGCCAACGAGATCGCAGAGACCGCTGAATTCTTCAGTTTCGGCACCAACGATCTGACGCAGACCACCCTCGGCATGAGCCGTGATGATGCCGGGGCCTTCCTGAACGATTACCAGGAAGCTGACATCCTCCCGACCAACCCGTTCGCCAGCATCGACCAGTCCGGCGTTGGCCAGCTGGTTGAAATCGCCGCCGAACGCGGTCGCGCAACCCGCCCGAACATCAAGCTCGGCATCTGCGGCGAACACGGTGGTGATCCCGCCTCCGTCGTCTTCTGCGACAAGGTCGGCCTGAACTACGTGAGCTGCTCACCCTTCCGCGTCCCGACTGCCCGCCTCGCTGCGGCGCAGGCAAATCTCACAGCCCAAGCCGCTGCGAAAGCCCCGCCCAAAGCCAAGAAGAAGGCCGCGAAGAAAAAGAAGTAGTCCACTTCTGAAATTGTGATTCAAAAGCCCCGGTGGAAACACCGGGGTTTTTTTGTGTGGATAACAGACAGTTTCCCGCGCCGCCGACCAACCACAAGTCACCGGTTTTCCAAACTATTTTGGATTCTCCGTTCCCTTCCAGCATCCCCGATCAGGAGAATTTCTGAGCACAAAATTCTCGCGATCCCGCTGATGCTCGACCTCAGTCCGAACCAAGGTAACCTTCGGCGGCAAAGACAACTATGAAACTCACCCTGCACCCATGCAATCTTCCGCTGGAACATGTCTTCACGATTGCGCGTGGCTCCAAGGCCATCCAACCCAGCCTCCTGCTTGCGATCGAACACGACGGCCAGATTGGCTACGGCGAGGCGCCGGACGACACTTTCTACGGACATTCGGTGGAATCTCTTTCCGCCGGAGTGCGTTCGGCCGGGGCAATCCTCGACAATTACACGTTTGGGACTCCAGCTGAGCTGTGGGAACTGCTGCGCCCGAAACTCGCGGACAACTACTTTGCGCTCTCGGCCATTGATATCGCGATCAACGACCTCTTCGGCCGAATCAACAAGAAACCGTTGTTCAAGTCCTGGGGATTGGCGTGGGAGAACGTTCCCGCGTCGAGTTACACCATCGGCATCGATACGGTGGAGACAATGGCCGCAAAGCTCCGGGAAAAGCCGGACTGGCCGGTTTACAAAATCAAGCTCGGGACCGAACACGATCTCGCCATCGTGCATGAGCTGCGCCAACACACGGACGCCGTATTTCGGGTCGATGCAAACTGCGGTTGGTCAGTTGCAGAGACCATCAGGAATTCGCACGAACTGGCGGATCTGAACGTTGAATTCATCGAACAACCGTTGCCACCTGACTCCCCAAATGATCAGCACCGCCAGGTATTCGCGGAATCCGCGCTGCCGATCATCGCCGATGAGAACTGCCTCGTGGAACAGGATGTCCAATCCTGCCGCGGATTGTTTCACGGCATCAACGTGAAGCTCTGCAAATGTGGGGGACTTACCCCGGCGCTCAGAATGCTGCGCGAGGCGCGCTCGTTGGGAATGAAAACCATGCTCGGCTGCATGGTCGAATCCTCGGTCGGAATCTCCGCCGCCGCGCATCTCGCTCCGTTGCTCGACTACGCTGATCTCGATGGTGCCGTGCTCATCGCGAAAGATCCCGCCACGGGCGTTCGCGTGGAAAATGGCCAGATCACGCTCGCCGACCGTCCCGGAAGTGGCGTTGAATTGCTGCCAGAGATGCTCGCCGAATTGAGCGCCTGATCACCCCAAGATATCGGACTTCACCGGATAAGGATTCCACAGGGCTTCCGAGTAGCGGGCTCCGCAGGTCGCCCCGCGATAGCGCGCGATGGTTTCTTTGGTCCGAACAGATCCATCGGGATTGTTCGGATCGTATTTCCGTTTGCGCACCCACGAGAGCAGTCTCCCCAACCACTCTGCGGATTCGCTCCACTCCGCGCTGGTATCCACGAATGTGTTCGGCTCGAAGCCGATCGTGTGTCGCGGCCCGTTGTCGTAATAGTAAATGCCACGAGGCGGGCGATATTTGGTATCCCCGAGAATTCGGCCCGCATGCTTCAACGCGATACGGCTCAGTTCGCTCGCCACGATGTGATCGTTGTGATTGTCCTCCTTCCACAGCGCCAACGCCACGTCGGGCTGAATATCCGCAACCGCCCGCGCAACGATCTCCTGGTTCTCCAATCGCGCATCGTAACGATGTGAGGCGAAATTCAGGAAGCGTGCCTCAACGCCTCGTTCTTCACAGAGTCGGGTGGTCTCCCGAACCAGATCCTTGGGTCGCCCCTGCACCGGCGGCCAATTGGAATAGTCACCGATCAGATGCAGGGCCACGACGCGCCAGTTCTTACGCACGCCCTGCAACATGATGCCGGGAACACCGAAGACGCAGTCATCATAATGAGCGCCGATTGCGAGGAGGGTTTTCATGAAAGGATTTTGTCGATTACGTGGCCGTGAACATCGGTGAGGCGATAGGGCCGGCCTTGAAAGGTGTAAATCAGGCGCTCGTGATCCAGCCCCAGCAGGTGAAGGATCGTTGCCTGAAGGTCGTGCACATGGACCTTATCCTCAACGACATGAAATCCCAGTTCGTCCGTGGCGCCAATCGTGACACCAGGCTTGATCCCACCACCAGCCAGCCAGCAGGTAAACGCCTGGGGATGATGATCCCGACCCAGCTTACGACCGAGGGCAGCGTTGGATTCCACCATCGGCGTGCGGCCGAACTCCCCGGACCAGATCACGAGCGTCTCATCCAGCATACCGCGCATCTTCAGATCTTTGATCAGGGCTGCGGAGGCGCGATCCGTCAGTTCTGCCTGCTTCTTGACGCCCCCTTCCACATTCGTGTGATGATCCCAACCTGAATGATAGACCTGAATGAAGCGAACTCCCCGTTCGAGCATGCGGCGGGCGAGCAGACAGTTGTTGGCATAGGAACCGCCCCCACTCCTCTTCGCATCATACATCGCCAGCGTTTCGGGCGACTCCTGCGACAGATCCATCAATTCCGGAGCCCGGGTCTGCATGCGATACGCCATCTCGTAGGAGTTGATCCGGGTCTGAATTCCAGGATCTCCTACCACCTCCAATCGGCGGCGATTCATCTTCCCGAGGAGATCGAGCGTATCGCGCTGGGCGCGTTGGTCGTATCCGCTTGGGTTGGCCACATTCAGAATCGGATCGCCGCTGCTGCGGAACGGAACCCCGGTATGACTCGTTGGCAAAAAACCGGATGACCACAAGGCCGCCCCGCCGCTCAGATTCCCCCCGCTCTTCATTACTACGTAGGACGGCAGATCATTCGCTTCGCTCCCCAAACCGTAGCTGAGCCAACTCCCCATGCTGGGCCGTCCCGGCACACCGAAGCCAGTGTTGTAGAACAACTGCGCCGGGGCGTGGTTAAACTTCTCAGTGTAACAGCCTTTGACTAACGCGATGTCATCAACGATGTCCCCCAACCCCGGCAACATTTCGGACAACTCCGTACCGGATTGACCATGTCGCTTGAACTTGAACCGGGGCCCCAAAACCGCTGCGTCCGGCTGGATAAACGCATAGCGTTGCCCTTTCACAACGGACGCCGGAATCGGCTGTCCCTCCAGCTTCGCGAGTTCGGGTTTGTGATCGAACAGCTCCAACTGACTCGGCGCACCGGCCTGAAACAGAAAGATGACGTTCTTGACCTTGGGCGGGTGGTGATGCCGTTTCGGATCGCTCGGCGAGATCTGCTTTGCCAGCGCATCCCCGGCCAGAGTCGACGCGAGTGCGATTTTTCCAACACCCATCCCGCAGTCGGCGAAGAACTGACGGCGGGTCTGATGCAGAAGCGAGTGCGAATCGTTCATAATAGGGTGCTGGTGTGGCTGGCTACTCCTGCGTGATGGTTTCATCCAGATTAAGGACCGCCCGGGCGGTCATGGTCCATCCCGCGATTTCAAGCAACTTGGGAGCCTTGTGATCCGACTCACCCAGAAACTCAGTGGCCTTCAATTCTCCTGATCTGAGCCGCCTCAGCTGCTTTTGATAGAATCCAACAATGGCAACGACTTCGTCCTCGGCAACCGGTCGTATGAGGCAGCGCCGCAACAGAAACTCCGCCTTCAAACGATCCGAATCTCCACCATTCGAGACTACCAACCGGCCCAAGGCTTGGGCGGATTCATTGAAGACCTGATCATTCAACAGTGTCAGCGCCTGCAGCGGCGTATTGCTCCGCTCGCGACGAACAATGCACGACTCCCCACTCACGCCATCGAAAGTAAGGAAGGCCGCGAACGGCGAGGTCCGTTTGGCAAAGGTATAGAGACTGCGGCGATAACGGTCGGGGCCCTTACTCGTAGCCCATTTGAATCTGCCGTAGGCCAGATCCGTAACGCTCGCGGGCTGCGGTGGAAAAACGCTTGGCCCTCCGATCTTCCTAGTCAACAGGCCACTCGCACTCAGAGCCAGATCGCGGACGATTTCTGCATCCACCCGTTTTCGTGGTCCACGGCCCAGCAGAATGTTGGCTGGATCGCGATTCAACATATCCGCAGAAATCCGCGAGTCTTGGCGGTAGGTCGCGCTCATCACGATGAGTTTGTGCATCTCTTTGACCGACCACTTCCGGGCGACAAAGTCGGTCGCCAACCAATCCAGCAGTCGAGGATGTGATGGGGGCGAAGACTGGGTTCCGAAATCCTCGATGGTCCGCACCAGGCCACGGCCAAAAAACGTAGACCAGTGGCGATTCATCACCACGCGTCCGGTCAGGGGATTCTTCCCATTCACCAGCCACCGTGCGAATTCCAATCGATTCTTGGGGTCGCCCGTCCCCCCGCCGAACAGTTTTGGCAGTCCTGCTCGCACGCCTTCTTTGGGTTGGGTGTATTCGCCCCGGTGATATCGATGAGTCGGGCGCGGGTGATCGGCCGGACGTTCCTGCATCACCAGCGTCGTTGGCATCACCGGCATTTGCTTGCGAAGCTTCTCAATCGCAGCCCACGCGTCCTTAAGGTCCGGATCCACCGAGAGGAAATACGCAAACACGTCCGATCGGTCGCCGGAACTCCATTTGGTTCGCGGGACAAGCATCAGCCGCTCGATCTCATGAGGAACAGGATTGGCACTCCGAACCGCCGTGGAATCGGTCACGGCAATTCTGAATCGCCCGAGACCCGCGGGATAATGGCGCTCGAACAGCATTTCAACATCCAGCGTATCCACGTCACCATGAGCTGATTCGAACTCAAACACCGCGACCTGACGCTTGCCGGTCTCCTTCGCCGTCGACCAACCAGTTTCACCTTTGCCATCGAGCGCGAGTTCGGCGGCAACCTTGCCGCTGCCGATGGCGTTCTTCGCATAGGTATGCGTTGCCGACTTGATCTTCGCCTTTTCGCCAGCGCTGCTCACCGTCAACTCACTCAGAAAGAAGTCGCCTTTCGGTCCCTCGTAGAAAGCGGAACCCGGTCCGCCCAGGGGCAACGATTCGTGAGGCAGAACCTCCAGGCGGAGGGCGGTGATACCCTTCAGATTGTTCGCAAACCGAGTCTGGTAGATGTCCCGCTTCGTGTGGTCGCCGGAAGCAAGAATGGAGTAATCCTCCAGTATGCGAAGTTTGGGAAGTGTGCTGCTCACCTTGGTTGGTTTCAGTAAGGTCCACCGCACAGCCTGCTTTCGCTCCTTCTTGAGCCACGCGTTGAAACGGCGATTGACCCACTGCTTGCGCAACTTTTCTGTCTCATCCGTAGCCTCGACTCCCTTGGCGAAACTGAATTCGTTCGGAAACGGGAGCTGATTGACGAGATCACCCTTCGCGATTGCGATCTTTTCTTCCAAATCTCGGTGTTTGTTCACGAGTTCCCGCTGAGGGACATCCATATCCGGTTCGGCGGCGTTGTTCAAAAAATCCATGACCTGGTAGTACTCCGTGTGCGTGATCGGGTCGTATTTGTGCGTATGACACTGCGCGCACATGAGGGTCAGTCCCAACCAGGCCGTGCCCGTCGTGGCCACCCGATCAACCATGGCGTAGAACCGGAATTCCAATGGATCAATACCGCCTTCCTCATTCAGCATGGTATTGCGATGAAACCCGGTGGCGATCCGTTGCGCCGGCGTGGCGTGCGGCAACATATCGCCGGCCAGCTGCTCGATCGTAAACTGATCAAAGGGCATGCCTGAGTTGAGCGCGTTGATCACCCAATCGCGATACGGCCAGATGGATCGGTCGCGATCCTTCTCGTAGCCGTTCGTATCGGAGTACCGCGCGATATCCAACCATCGACGCGCCCAACGCTCACCGTAACCATCCAATCGCAGCAGACGATCCACCAGCTTCTCATACGCCTTGGTCGATCGGTCAGCAGCAAAGGCGTCGGCTTCCATGGGCGTGGGCAAAAGACCAACCAGGTCCAGATACAGCCGTTTGATCAGCGTGTGCCGGCCCGCCTCCTTCCGGGGCTTGAGATTCGATTGTTCGAGTTTTGCCAGAACAAATCGATCGATCTCGTTTCGCGGCCATTGCCTCTGCGCCACATTCGGCAAGGCAGGTCTGGTGGGTCGGATAAAGGCCCAATGCTCCTCATACTTCGCCCCCTCGCCTATCCAGCGTCGGATCTTGGCAATCTGCTCGCTGGTGATAATCCGTTTTGTCTCCACCGGAGGCATTCGATCCCCGGGATCATGGGCAGTGAGGCGTTTGATGATTTCACTCTGCTCCGGTTTCCCTGGCACAATCACAGCGGACATCTCATCCAAGCGCAGATCGCTCTTGCGCGCATTTTCGTCCGGTCCATGGCACTTGAAACAATTCGCCGCGAGGATCGGCCTGATATCGAAGTTAAAGCTGATCGCTTCAGCTGCGAATGAAGCGAAACCAGACGTCCAGATTACCGCAATGAGCAGAGCCCGCGTCGGAAGCGTTAGGAGCCGGAACGTCCTCATTTCTTCACTGCCACCTTGGCGTGGAGGATCGCGAATCCGACGAGGTCTTCCGAGTGGAAGAATCCAGGCCAGTAGTTGTGCCCCTGCCCGGGGACCTCAATCACATGGATGAGTTCCCGAGCGCCTGCATTTTCATACCGTCGCAGCAATTCGTTGGAGTTCTTTTCCAACGGCACAACGGTGTCATCAACCCCATGAATGATCACCACCGGTATCTTGGCTTTGGCCAAGACGGCCGCATTCCAAATCGGATTAAGTTCTGATGCGCGGGCCAGCAGCTCTTCCGGTGTCAGACCATAGGCACCCGCCGCACGTTTCACCCCAGGGTAAGACGTGTAATCGAACACCGGATAAATCCCGATGATGCCCGCCACCCGATCCGGATGTGCGATCGCCCAACTGCTCACCCAGAGGCCACCCCGGCTTCGACCAAACAACAACGATTTCTTGGCAAACCCACGCTTCTTCGTCACTTCGTTGTAGAGGGCATCAAAGTATTTGAACATCCGTGGACTCCCGTATCCTTCACCCACATCGATGCCCGCCACTGCAATGCCCGCATCGACAAACCGCTGATGCATCCAGTTTTCATGCTGGTCGGGCGAGCCCGGCAAGGTGGGTGCGTAAAATATCCAGGGTTGAGGATTGCTCAGTTTCTCCTTCATGGGATGCATTATGAACGCTTTCTTCCCCATCAACGTGAACGACTCACCATTCACGAGCACCTGCTTTCGGACTGGTCGCTTCTTGCCCTTGCTCTTCGTTGGCGCTTTGCGAATAGGCTTCGGTTTCACCTTTTTCGGAGGGAGATCCATGAGGGCGACTTCTCGGAACTCGTTCATCTTCTTATCCCACGCGGCAACCAGTTCTTTCGTCCGAGCGGGATTCTTTTTGGCCAGGTTCCGGGTTTCAGATCGGTCATTGGCCAGATTGAATACCTCCCAATCTTCGTCCTTGGCGGCGACCGCCTTCCAATCTCCCAAACGCATCGCTTTGTGTCCGTCATGGAACCACCAGAAATAGTCATGCTTCACCGAAGCGTCCTGGCTGAATACCGGGACGAGGCTTTTCCCCGGTGGGGCGGGCACCGCTTTTCCGTTCATTCGTTTCGGAGCGGTGGCGCCGGCCAGTTCCAACAGCGTAGGCACGATGTCGATGACGTGTCCGGAGTTGTGACGAATCTCTCCGCGCGCCTTGATTCCGTTGGGCCACGAGGCAATCAGTGGCGTAGAAATGCCACCCTCATGCGTCCACGTCTTGTGGCGCCGAAACGGGGTATTGCTGGTGGTTGACCAACCAGGCCCCAGACAGAGGTAAGTGTCAGCGGAACCCGGTGCTGCGTTCGGGTCATGACCGTCGCCGCGCACCATGATCTCGGCGCTGCACCCGTTGTCGGACAGAAACAGAATCAAGGTATTGTCCAGCTCGCCCATCTTCTTGATCTGCTCCAACACTCGCCCCACTTCGCGATCCATCCGGTCAATCATCGCTGCGTGAATCGCCATCTTGGTCGCCTGGAAATCCTTTTGTTTCTCGGTCAAGGAGCCCCAGTTGACCGGGCGGTTGACCTCACCCTTGCCAAGGATCTCCAGATGATCGGGAAAATGATACGGTGGGCCCACTTCACTCTCCACTGCAGAAAGGCGGGTCTTCAGCAATCCCATCTTTCGCTGCCGGTCGAAACGTTCCTTCCGGACGTCCGCCCAATCACGACGATACTTATCACGGTAGCGCTCAATATCTCCGGGCAGCGCGTGCAGGGGAAAATGGGGAGCGGCGAACGCCAGGTAATGAAAGAACGGCTTCCCCCGGTGCTTCGCGTCGTGCTCCTCCAGAACCCGAATCGCGTAATCACTGAGCGCAACGGTTGCGTAAAAATCCGTACCCCGTTCAACCGCCGGAAGCTTGACGTCGTCCTGATAATGAACTTTGGGACTGAAGAAGCGGCTTTGATCCTGAATGTAATAGGAACGATCGAAGCCGTTCTGGAGAGGCATCCCATCAATGTGCCATTTGCCCGTGTGATATGAACGATAGCCCTGCGGCTTCAACATCATCGGGAGCAACTGTGCCCACGGCTGTCGAACGCCGCGATTGCCGGCTGGAATCCCCGGAAGAAGGTCCCGCCGAATCTGCTGTGCGTAGTAGCCGGTCATCAGCGCCCCGCGGGTAGGCCAGCAACGGCCGGTGTTGTAAAATTCGGAGAAACGAATACCCCGGTTTGCGACCGCGTCGAGGACAGGCGTTTCGATTTCGCCCCCGTAGCAGCCCAAGTCCGAGTAGCCAAGATCGTCGGCCAGGATCAGCAGAATGTTGGGTTTGTCGGCGGCACGAAGCGGAATTACCGCAAGTAGCAGAAACAGGAGCGCACAGCGCCATTGGATTGCGAAGGACATGGGAATTATTCCCGCACACTTCAGTGGTTCACCCAAGCAACAATTCTGAGCCCAACGGTCAGATCAGATTCGCGGTCGTGACGTTGGATTCGGGCGCGAGATCCATTTTTCCGGCCACGGTGCATGCGGCGAGAAGATTCCTTTCACCTTGCCCGCGAAACCGCAGCGCCCCCTCACCCCGCTCCGCTGACAATTCGCCGCCGAAGGTGCAACCGCTGACATTCACTTCGCTGCAACCGTCGACGTCCAGCCCATAGGGCGCTCCGTCGATGAGTTGGCAGCCTTGCACGTTGATACGGCGACAGTTCGAAAGTTCCAACAGAGACGCTCCGTTCCCCTGCCCTGCGGGCGCTTCGTCGCGAAAACTGCAACCGCTCAGCAGGCAGTCCGTCGAATCAACCAGACGCACACCGGCGAACAGAGCCTTCGTGTGCCGCCGATGAACATTGCCGCTCAGGTTGATGTCACTGGATTGCTCGATCAGGACGTTTCGGTTCTCTGATGAGTAGATGGTGTTCCCAGTCAGCGCGATTCCGTAGCAGCCGGTGAGATGAACGCTGTTTTCCTGATTGCCGATAATGTTGCCGGTGATGGTCCAAAGACCGGGTGGACGATCCGTCCCCGGTGTATCTTTGATGCGGATGTTACAGCCGCCCGGCGAAGGTGTGGCCTGAATCGTGTTCGACGCCACGGTGACCTCGTTCACGCTTGCCCGTTCCGCGGTGGTATCGATGTAGATCTCGGCGGTGATCTCCGGCTCCGTCCCGAATGACCGGTGATTATTGTACTCAATGTCGTTGCCGGTGATCTGCAGGTTCCGGACCTCAGATCGTTCGATGCGAATCCCCCCCAAACGGTTGTAGCTGATGTGGTTTCCGCAGATGTTGATCTGGTGGAGGTTGACCTCATCCAGGAAGATTCCGACGCCCGTGTTGTGGTAGAGGTGCGAATCGCTGATGAGCACGTTCCGGTTGCGTTTGTGCAGACGGATGCCGTGACGGACCTGACGAATCAGCACGCCGGAAAAAACGGCCTGGACGGTCTCGATCAGTTCAACGCCATCGGCATTGGCGTGGGTACCGGTGATTTCGATGTTCCGGAGGGTGGGCATTCGCTGTCGCTCCCAGATGTTCGGCTTGGATGAATTGGGATCGCCGGTGCCACTGTGCGTCCCAATGATTCGGAACGCGGGGCCTTCGCCGGACATGATCACCGTCGCCGTGCCATCCGCGCCATCGATCCCAAGACGGCCAGTTTCATCCAGCCGGATTTCGATGGTCTCGCTGATCAGGTAGTTCCCGCGCGGGAACTCCAGCATTCCGTCGGAATCCGCAAGCGCGTGAAGGATCGCTGCAGTGTCATCGGAAACGCCATCACCGACCGCGCCAAAATTTCGGACATTGCTCATGCTCCCGATCATCGGGGTGTGAATCGGGGTCCGTCAATCAGGTAGAGGATTCGTAAGAATTTCGGCACTGTCTATTCAGGGCTGCACCTCAGGCTTTTTGATCGATCCACGTTACCAAGATGAACGTGCCCACCTGAACGAACTCCCCCTGCCCCTCGTCCCCAAGCTCTGCTTGGTAACGAGGGTAGATCGTGGAGGAATTCGTAAGGATTTTGAGCCGGTATATCGAGAGGGTGCGCGTCAGGCGTATTGCTCCATCCGCATTGCCGAGACCAACGTGCAACCTCTAACAAACTGCGCCTTCGAAACTCTTACGAGTCCCGCTACTTGGGCGCTCTCAGGGCATGCCGACGTCATTGGCCCACGCCTCATGCAACTTCCGCAATCGGGCGACGGTCTCGGGCTTTTCCTTGGCGTAATCCTTCACCTCGGGCTGGGCTTCGGCGAGGTTGTGCAGAGTGAACCGGGCCTTGCCGGTCTTGCGAGCGACATGAGCAATCAATTTCCAGCGGGATTCACGCACGGCCCAGTTCTTCCCCCAGGCAAAGTGCAGGACGCCATGCTTTGACTTCGCCTTCCGATCCTGAATCAAGGGAAGGACACTATGCCCATCCAGTTTTGGTGAACCGGCGGCGGGTTCGATTCCGCAGAGTTCCAGCACGGTCGGAAACCAGTCCATCGCGGTGACAACCTGATTGCAGATCCCGCGTTTCTTCACCTTCGCCGGGTAGCTGAGAATGGCTGGCACACGCACGCCGCCTTCCAGAAAATTTCCTTTGTGCCCGATCCATTTGCCAGTGCTGCCACCACCACTCGCGCCATAGAAATGGTCCTTTGGCAAACCACTCCTGTGCCCGTCCACCCGAATCTTGTTCCCGGTCTCTTCCGAGTGTCCGTTGTCACTCATGTAAATCACGATCGAATTTTCCCGCAGCTGCAATGACTCCAACTTGTCGACGATCTGACCGATGTAGTAGTCGGTCGTCGCCATGATCGCGGCATACGAACGACGGGCGGGATCCTTGATATCAGTGAACATCGCCTCGTGTTTCTTCAAAGCCTGTTCCGGGTAATGCGGAATATTGAACGGGACATAGAGAAAGAACGGGCGGTCTTGGTTCTCCTCAATGAACTTGAGCGACCGATCCACCATAAGTTCCGGAAAGTATTCCCCCGGCGCGTGCACCTCCGTCGTGCCTTCGTACAGGTCATGAAATCCGGTGCCGTGCAGGAAGTAGTGATTGTAGTTTTCGATAAAGCCGTCACGGATTCCGAAGAATTCGTCGAAGCCCTGCTTCTTCGGGCCAAAATCCCGATGAGCGCCGAGATGCCATTTTCCAAATAACGCGGTCCGATACCCCGCCGGCTTCAAGGCCTCGGCCAAAGTCACTTCCGACAGCGACATGTTGATACCGTCCGCACCCTTCATGTTGCCCTGCGTCCAGAAGTGCACGCCGCCGCGCTGAGGATGTCGCCCGGTCATCAATGCCGCGCGTGATGGACAACAAACCGTGTGGGCGTAGGCCTGGGTGAACCTGACGCCGGTGGCAGCGAGATGATCGATATTTGGTGTCTTGAGATCTTTTGCGCCGTAGCAACCTGCATCCAGCGTTCCCTGATCATCCGTGAACAGGATCACGACGTTGGGTTTTTTGGCCCCCTGACAATCTTGTTGAATCAAGAGAACGAGCGTCAGGAGGAGCAGATAGCGAATCATATTCTTTGAGGTCTTCATGTGGACTGGATGCGAGAGGTGGCTATTTCTTCTTTTTCTTGGACCTGGTCTTGGGTTTCTTGGAGGTAGCCGATCCACCAAGATTGGTGCGTTTGTCCCAGGCCTTGAACCGGCGTTCCAGCTCCGCGACCTTGCCGGGCTTGGAGGTGGCCAGATTGTTCAGTTCCACACCGTCGTCCTGGAGATTGTAGAGTTCCCAGGGCTTCTTGTTTTCGGAGACCAGCTTCCAGTTCCCTGACCGCACTGCACGACCTTTTGAGTGCGCCCAAAATATCGCCTCATGCGAAGTGGTCTTTTCAGGTGATCCCTGAAGCACCGGGAGAAAGGAACGTCCCTCAAATGGTAATGGTTTCTGAGGGGAAGCGTCCTCCAACACCCCTGCTGCATCCAACAAGGTGGGCATGACGTCGATCACGTGGCAGACCTGATTGGCCAGGCCACCCGCAATGTCGTGATCAAGTCCATCCGGCCACGAAACGATCAGTGGCGATCGGGTACCGCCTTCGTGATCATGCTGTTTGAAAAGACGGAATGGGGTGTTGGACGCATTCGCCCAACCGTACCCGTAGGATTGGAAGGTCGTTTGCGGTCCGGGCATGAGGCCCGGGATATTGCCTGGTCGAATCGGCAGCCGTTTGCCATCGGTGGTGAAGTCACGGGTCCAGGATCCGGTGCGCGTCTTCCCGTATTCCACGTGGCATCCACCGTTGTCGTGTTGGAACACAATGATCGTGTCTTCGAATTCACCGGTGCTGCGCAGATGCTCGATGATGCGACCGATGTTTCGATCCATGCTGGTGACCTGGGCCGCATAAACCTCCATGCGCCGCTCTTGCCACTCGTGGTTCTGCTCATCCTTCCACGCCAGCACATCTGGGTGACGTGGGGAGAGCGGCCATTCGGAATCCACGACTCCAAGTTCCTTCATCCGGGCATGACGTCTTTGGCGCAACTTATCCCAGCCCATCGAGTAGCGCCCCCGGTAATGCGCGATGTCATCCGGTTTGGCATGCAGAGGCCAATGCGCAGCGGTGTAGGCAACGTAGAGGAAGAAGGGCTTCTCATTCGCTTTTTCATCACGCAGGAATTTCAGCGCATAATCGGTCAACGCATCGGTGTAGTAGTAGTCAGGATTATCCTCCCATTCGTGCGTCATGCTTTTGCCGTCCAACTGCACATCCACGGGAGCGAAAAAGTCAGAGGCACCGTTGATGGTCCCATAGAAGTGATCAAAGCCGCGATGGTGGGGAGTGCTCGGACCGGCGGGTTCCTTTACGTCCGAAAGATGCCATTTACCGGACATCAAAGTCGTGTAACCAGCCGCGCGCAACGCTTCGGGCAGCGTGGTTGATTTCCGATGCAGGCCGCCGCTCGAAGATCCTTTGTAGGGGAGCGCCGTCTTCGGATACAGCCCGGTCATCAGACTGGCACGCGTGGGCCAACACATGTTGTTCACGTAAAAGTTTGTGAACCTCAGCCCCTTCTTTGCCAAAGAATCGAGGTGCGGCGTTTCGATTTCACCGCCATAACAGCCGAGATCCGAATACCCCATATCGTCAGCGACGATCATGACGATATTCGGCTGTTGAGCTGCCCGGCCCGGCGCGATCTGGAAGAAAACCAGAAAGAGGAGAAGATTACGTTTGGTCATAGAGAGCGGATAGGTGAGAGCCAAACTGTTTTGGTCAGCACCAAATTCGACAAGGCATTTTTTTCAAGGGACGCGCCTGACCCCGCGCCAGCGGTTAGAGTTCACGCGATCAGGCGTCCGTGGAGAACTCAGCGCTTTTTCTTTGGCGGGCGATTCACCCAATTCGCGTTCGGCACATGCGCGTCATCCATGTGCCGTTTGGCACGCTTTACCAGATCAGGATGCGCGTCGGCCACGTTGAACATCTCCGCGAGATCGTTCGACAGATCGAAGAGCGCGACCTCACCGGTATGCATTGGCATGCGGATGGCCTTCCACTGATCGAAGCGAACCGCCTGTTTGCCGGCCCGCTCGTAGAATTCCCAATACAGGTATTCGTGACGCGGTTGTTTCTTGCCCAGCAAGGCCGGCAGGAAACTGATTGATTGCGTGTTTGCCGGCGTCTTCTCACCCGAAAGCTCAGCAGCAGTCGCGATAAAGTCGCCGAAGTAGGAGGCATGATGGGAAACCGATCCCGGCGCAATCCGGCCCGGCCACCAAGCGATCGTGGGCACGCGAATTCCACCTTCAGTCAGGTCACGTTTCATTCCTTGGAGCGGACCATTCGCATCGAAGAACTCAGGATTGTTGCCACCCTCGCGATGATGCCCATTGTCCGACGTGAAAAATACCAGGGTATTGTCGGCGATGCCGTGCTCTTCCAGTTTCTTCATCAGGCGACCCATGTCGCGATCAAGTCGGGTTATCATGGCGGCCTGTCCTTTGTCCGGATTTGGCCAATCCTTGGAATCGTAGATCCCGTATTCCGGAACTTCCTGACCATCTCCCAGACCACGCCCGGCTTCATTGTTCGCATGCGGCACGTTGAGGGCGAAGTAGAGGAAGAACGGACCGTCCTTGTGTTTGTCGATCCAAGACAGCGCTTCATCCGCGATCAGGTCCGGAGCAAAGTCCACCTTCTCGCTGGCGTAGCCGGCACCGTCATCAGGAAAGCTCCCCTTCTTCGCCGCCGCCAACCACTGTGCATGCGGCTTGTTGCGCAGGTTCACGGTGTAGTGGTTCTTCACCAAAAATGTCGGGTAGCAATTGTGGGCGTGGCGTTGGTTGAGATAACCATAGAAATAGTCGAAGCCCTGTCGGTTCGGATGCCCCGTCGAATCGAGTTCTCCCAGTCCCCATTTGCCACAGAGAGCGGTGGCGTAACCCGCATCCTTCAAAACCTCCGCCACCGTCACGTCTTCCGGCCGCAGGGTCTGCCGGCCACGATCGTCGCGCCCGGCGTTTCCGCGTACCCAAGTGCGCCCGGTGTGCTGGCCCGTCATCAGAACGGATCGCGAAGGGGCACAAACGGTTGATCCTGAGTAAAAGCTGGTCAGCGTCATCCCCTCCTTGGCCATGCGATCCAGGTGCGGCGTCTTGATGAGTTTTTGACCGAATCGCCCGATGTCCCCGTAGCCGAGGTCATCGGCGAGCACGAAGACAATATTTGGTTTGGAGGCCGCCAGGGATTCCGTTCCAAAAGAGGCGCACAGCCAGGTGCAGGCCACGGCTGACAACAGGTGAGATCTCATGGCCGGATGACCTATCAACTCCGCGTGAACCGGGCAAGGGCGGAGTCAGGCAACAGATTTCATCAGAATCATCGAAAACAGGGATGGCGAAATGCGTCAGAATTTTGCATACACACCCACATTCCATGAATACACGAATTCTCTTCTCACTCCTCTTGCTGATCGGCTTTGCCATCCAGGCGGCCAAACGTCCCAATATCCTCTTCATCATCGTGGACGACCAGTCGCCGTTTGATCTGAAGATCTACAACTCCAAGTCCAAACAGGATTCGCCGAACATCGACCGACTGGCCGCCGAAGGAATGGTCCTCGACGGTGCCTACCACATGGGATCCTACAGCGGCGCGGTCTGCTCGCCTTCACGGCACATGGTGATGTGTGGCCGCACTGTCTGGCATCTCCCGAATCGTCGCCGAGCCAAGGCCGGCCTCGTGCCGCCAAACATGGAACAGAACACGATGGCCGCTGTCTTCAACCGCGCCGGATATGAAACCGTCCGGACCTGCAAACGGGGGAACAGCTACGAGGGGGCCAATGCCCAGTTCACCATCCGCAATGACGCCACCAAGCGCGGTGGAACCGCCGAATCTGGCAGCGCCTGGCACGGAGAGAACGTGTTGGGTTATCTCAACGACCGCGAAAAGCAGACCGACCGAAAACCGTTCCTGATCTACTTTGGTTTCTCCCATCCGCACGACACCCGGGACGGCACTCCTGAGTTGCTCGCAAAATATGGGGCAACCAACCACAAGGACAAAGACACCATCCCGGCGGCGAATCCCAAACAACCACAGCTGCCCGTGAACTACCTCCCCGCTCACCCCTTTCATCACGGACATCCGGGACTGCGTGATGAGGTGAAGGTCAGTGGAGTTTGGGAACGCCGCGATGAACGCACGATCCGAAACGAGCTCGGTCGAGAATTCGCGTGCAATGAAAACATCGATATCCAGATCGGCCGCGTGTTGAAGAAACTCGAGGCCATCGGCGAACTCGACAACACCTACATCGTCTACACCGCTGATCACGGCATGGCCATCGGCCGTCATGGATTGCAAGGCAAACAGAATCTCTACGAACACACCTGGCGCGTTCCCTACATCGTGAAGGGCCCGGGAATCAAACCCGGCACGCGCGCCCAGGGAAATGTTTACCTGCTCGACAGCCTCGCCACCATCTGCGACCTCGCCGGCGTCAAGCAGCCGGCAACCAGCGAAGGCATCAGCTTCAAACCCGTCCTTCAGGGCCAGCGCACAACCGTTCGCGACACCCTGTTCGGCGTGTATTGCGGGGGCACCAAGCCGGGCATGCGCAGCGTCCGCAAAGGCGACTGGAAGCTCATCAAGTATGACGTGATGAACGGCGATGTCCGCGAAACGCAACTCTTCAATCTGGCGGACAATCCGAATGAATTCATCGCCCAGCACGGGTACCGGCAGTCCAATCTGGCAGACGATCCCAAGCATGCTAAGAAGCTCGCCGAAATGGAATCCGTGCTCCTTGGGGAAATGCGCCGTCTCAATGATCCCTACCGTCTCTGGAACCAACCCGACGACGGACTGACACCACCCGTCATCCAGAAGCGGACCCCCAAGAATCGCAACCGCAAGGCCAAGAAACCTGCGAAGAAACCCGGTAAGTAACGGAAGCGGCGGAACGCATTCTTCCCACCGATTCGAAGGTTCCCCATCTGTGGGGACCTGAATCTGTGGAAAAATCCTCCCTCGTTTCCAGACTCCGCTGTGGAACGAGGATGGAGGCCCGGGGGCCAAAGAACCTTCTCCCCACATTCTTTTGCACGAAACGTTCTCCGCCGCTGTCTATCGGGCAGAACGTGGGTAACGAACTTTCAACTGAACAGGACTGGCAGCCGGCACTCTTTGATGCCATGAGCGCGAAGTTGCTGCTCTACGGACGAGCACTGGGATTGGGGCACGCCGAAGCGGAGGATGTCCTCCAAGAAACCTTCGTCGCGCTGCTGAAGCTCAAAGCACCGCCGAAACAGCCGGAGTTCTACGCCACCCGCGCGTATCGGAACAAGTCGTTCACCTTCAAACGCAGCCTGATGCGAAGGTTCCGCCGGGAGAACGCGGCCGAAATCTGGTTCGAGCCGGTGGCGGATGAGGACAATCCCGAGGAAGCGCTCGCGGTCGCGTCACTCAAGGATCTTCCCCCGGCGCAGCGCGAAGTGATCGTTCTCAAGATCTGGCACGGACGAACCTTCGACGATATCGGCGGTTTGCTGGAGATTTCCCCCAATACGGCCGCGGCGCGTTATCGCTACGGTTTGCAGAAACTAAAAAAAAGACTGGAGAACCTGAGACATGAGCAGCACGAACAACCTAGAATCCCGCATGAGTGGCTGGACACCACGGCCGGCTTCCCCACAGCTTAGAGATCGGCTGTTCGCGCAACCGCAGGCGGCTCCGGCGGTCGATCTGGGTGCGAGTGTGAGCCGACGTTCCTCGTGGTCGGAAGGGATTCTCCGCAGCGTCGCTCCGGTCGGGGCGATGGCGCTGGTGCTGATGGCGGGCTGCCTGGCCCGAGTGCCTGACCCGAGTGCCATTGCCCAGTTCCACTACTCCGCTTCCGAACTGACCAACGGCTGCTCGGACGCGGTGTTCGGGCAGGTTTATGCCCACAGCACTCTTAACCATTGCAGCGCACCTATTTTCGGATCGACAAACCCCGTGGTTCACCCTGAATCTACGCCTCTTTTTCGCCAATAATCGCGAATTTTACCGTTCCAATGAGTTCAGACAAGTCAAGTAACCGTCCAGGCAAAGGCCGTAAAAAGGGCAAACCGCAACCGGGCGACATCCCGGTCAGGTCGGCCGCGCCCACACCCAGCCAAGCCGCGCCCCAAGCCTTGCCCCGGACTTCCTCTGCCCGATTCCGGCTCTTCGAACAGGACAAAGTCGAAGATGTGCCGGTGGCGCGTTTCTTCGAACGCCGCGATTGGTTCGCCTTTGCCATCACGACGCTGATCGTGATGATCGGTTACTACTTCACGTTGGCCCCCGATCTGACCCTGGAAGACTCGGGCGAACTCGCCGTCGGCTCGATGTATGCCGGCGTGCCACATCCTCCCGGCTATCCGGTCTGGACGCTCTATACCTGGCTGTTCACCAAGCTGCTCCCGTTCTCGAACATGGCGTGGCGCGTCGCCATGTCCTCCGCCGTTGCCGCCGCGCTCTCGTGTGGTTTCATCGCGATGATGGTTTCACGCGGTTCGAAAATGATTTTCTCGAACGTGGAATCACTGAAAGACATGCCCGCTTCCGCATTGAATCCGATCTGTATCGCCAGCGGATTTGTCGGCGGCATGCTGATGGGTTTTAACGGATTTATGTGGAGTCAGGCAGTCATCGTGGAGGTTTATACGCTCAGCGTACTTACCCTGGTGCTGCAGATGATCTTCCTTATGCGGTGGATGCATTCCCCCCATCAGTATCGCTGGCTTTACATTGCCTGGTTCTGGGGCGGTATCTGTTTCACCAATCACCAAACCCTGATTGTCGCACTGATCGGGATGGAAGTCGCGATCATGGCCCGCGTTAAGGCATTGGGCCGCGACCGCTTCGCGATCAACGCGATCTTCTACCTGTTGGCGTTCGCGGCGGTGAAAGTCAAATATGGTCCGGAAGGGATCGTTGGCGGCACGCAGTTATGGGCGGCCTTCAACTGCATCGGCTTGTTTTGCGTCGGTATGGCCATCTGGCTGACCACCCAGACGAACGCTCTGTTCACCCGGGTCATACCGGCCGTTCTGTGTTACGTCCCGTGGGTTGGAGGTGCCTTGATCTATTTTTACATGCCCCTGGCGGGAATGACCAATCCCCCCATGCAGTGGGGTTATCCGCGCATCAAGGAGGGATTCTATCACGCTTTGTCGCGCGGCCAATATGAGAAGGCCAACCCGACTTCGAGCTTCGATCGCTTCTTCGAACAGCTCCACACTTACGTGCAGGGTGCCGTCGAGGAATTCAATCTGGTGTACCTCC
>JBLFYM010000100.1:0-21284 GCA_047608975.1 Limisphaerales bacterium
GGCTACGACAAGGACAAGGCTCGTTTCAATGCGTGGCCGTATCGGGACTACGTGATCCGAAGCTTCAACGACGACAAACCTTACTCGGAGTTTGTCCAGGAGCAGGTCGCCGGTGATATCATTCGGCCCGGTGAACCCGATGGGATCGTCGCACTGGGATTCGTCGCGGCGGGTCCGTGGGATTACATCGCTCATTCCGAGGTCGGCGAAGGCAAACTCGATGGCCGCATCGCCAAGCACATGGATCGGGACGACATGGTCAGCGTGGTCTTCAACACTTTCATGAGCACGACGGTGCAGTGTGCCCAATGTCACGACCACAAGTTCGATCCCGTTTCGATGCAGGACTACTACCGCCTGCACACGATCTTTGCGGCGGTGGATCGCGCGGACCGGATTTACGATCTCGATCCGAAGACTGAGCAGCAACGTGGAAAACTCGAGCAGTCCATTGCTGATCTCGATACCAGACGGAAGGCGATTGAAAAAAGAATCACCGCTGCCGGAGGTGCTCAACTCACCGCACTCCGAACCCGGGTCAAGGAGCTCGATAAGACCGGCAACGCCAAGCTCAAGACCGTTCCGGAACACGGCTATCACAGCCATACCATGAAGGACCGGACGGCGACCAAATGGGTGCAGGTCGAATTGCCTGAAATTTCTGAGCTCGCTCGCATCGAACTGATTGGCTGCCACGACAATTTCGCCGGCATTGGTGCCGGCTTCGGTTTCCCCGTGCGCTTTCGGGTCGAGATTTCGGAGGACCCCACCTTCAAGACAGGCGTTATTGCGATTGGCGACCACACAAAGGGTGATTTCCCCAATCCGGGTGTCGTGCCGGTGTCGATCGCGGTTGACGGTGCACAGGCGAAGTTCATTCGCGTGACCGCGACCAGACTCGCCGCGCGGAAGAACGATTTCATTTTCGCTCTGGCGGAATTGCAGGCCTTTGACAAGGATGGAAAGAACGTGGCCCGGGCAGTCACAGTCACGTCCAAGGACTCGATTGAAGCGCCCACCCGCTGGGGCAGATCAAACCTCGTCGATGGCAAGTATTCCACCGGCGGCGATCCGGTGGCGATGGCCCGGCTCACATCAACGCGAGCCCATCTGCAGAGACTGCTCCTCAAGATCGATACCAAGGAAATTCAAAACCAGCGAGCCGCGCTGGAGAAGGAATTGGCAGCCAAACGAAAGGCGCTTACCGCACTCCCGAAAGGGCAAATGGTCTACGCCATCGCGACCCGCTTCAAGCAGACGGGCAAGGTCATTCCGACCGGGGGCAAGCCCCGTGAAATCCGCCATCTGCTCCGCGGCGATCTGCGCACGCCGGGTGAAGTGATGAAGCCCGGCGCTCCGGCGCTGTGGAATCAAATCCGACCAGAGTTCCCACTGGCCGCTTCTGATAACGAAGGACAGCGTCGCCGCGCCTTGGCCGAATATCTCACCGCTCGCGACAATCCGCTTACCTGGCGGTCCATCGCCAACCGTATCTGGCTCCATCACATGGGCCGCGGCATCGTTGATTCACCCAACGACTTCGGCCGTATGGGGCAAAAACCGACCCACCCTGAATTGCTCGACTGGCTGGCCCACCGCTTCCGGGACAAACAGTCGATCAAGGATCTGCATCGCCTGATTGTCACCAGTTCGACCTATCGCCAGGAATCCGCCTTTCACGAAGCCAAAGCTGCGATTGATGGCAGCAACCAATTCTACTGGCGAATGCCGCGACGGAAGCTCCGCGCCGAGGAACTCCGCGACAGCGTGCTCGCCGCCGCCGGAAAACTCCGCCGGGATATCGGCGGCAAGAGTTACCAGGATTTCAAGTTCAAGGACGATCACACGCCGAAGTATTGGTATCACCTCCACGACGAAAACAACCCCGACACGCATCGTCGTTCCATCTATCGCTTCATCGCGCGCAGCCAGACGCATCCTTTTATGACCGTGCTCGATTGTGCCGACCCCTCGCAGATGGTCGCCAAGCGGGATGAAACCACGACCGCCTTGCAGGCGCTCGCACTCCTGAACAATCCGTTCATGACTGCCATGTCCGAAAACCTCGCCAAACGCGTTCGGCAGACAAAGGATCCGATTGTTGAAGCCATATGGCTCACCATTGGCCGGCCCCCGACAACGATGGAACTGCGCTCGTTGAAGACCTATTCCGATCAGCACGGACTGGCCAACGCGTGCCGATTAATTTTCAATCTGAACGAATTCGCATACCTCGACTGACGAATGATCGATTTCATTCTCGCCGGCGTGTTTTTTGCCGATGTTTGGAAAGATCGTGAGCAATTTGAATTTGACGACAAAACCATATCGGTCGTGAATATTGACGGCCTTCGTAAAATGAAAAAAGCGGCCGGAAGGCCTAAGGATCTGATTGATCTGATACACCTGAATCAAACCGATGTCTGAAACTGCCGAGCAGAAACGCATGAAGAATGCTTCGCGAAGATTTTCGCGCGACATGTCACCGGCGGCTATCTCCAGCCGGTTCGAAAAGCTGGCGCAGATCAATGAACTCTGCGATTGGCTGGGCCAGGGCAAACGAATCGGCAAAGATGAACCCCACAAAGCGGGTCCAAGATGAACCCCACACGACGCCAATTTCTGTCCGGACTTACCTCCACCTTCGGAAGCCTCGCTCTCACCGATCTATTGGCGAGTGAGGGCCACCTCAGTTCCACGCACCACCGGCCCAAAGCGAAACGCGTGATCCAGCTATTCATGGGTGGGGCTGCGAGTCATGTCGATTTGTGGGACCACAAACCGCAACTTGAGAAGGAACATGGCAAGCAATGGGATCCGGGAGAATCGGTCGAACTGTTCCAAAGCTCACCGGGCAACAGCGCGAAATCGTATTGGGATTTCAAACCGTACGGGCAGTCGGGGAAGATGATCAGTGATGTCGTTTCGCCGTTTGGCGACGTGATCGATGAGATGTCGTTCGTGCACGATCTGGTCGGTCAAACCGGTGTGCACAGTCAGGGAACATTGCTTCAGACCACCGGGTTTAATCGTCCCGGGTTTCCGAGTGCCGGTTCTTGGGTAAGTTACGCGCTAGGTTCGGAGAATGAGAATCTTCCAAATTTCGTCGTGCTCCCGGATCATCGTGGACTCGCATCCAACGGGGTGAAGAACTGGTCATCCATGTTCCTTCCAGCGGATCATCAGGGGACCATCATCCGTCCCGGACACAAGACGCCGATCAACGATCTTTTTCCGCCGGAGGGTAACAAGTTCATCACTCCAAAAGCGGACAAGGACGGATTGGCGTTGTTGAAGAAACTCAATTCACAACACGCGGAGGAGCGGGCGGGCGACAGTCGGCTGCACGCGCGTATCCGCAGCTACGAACTGGCGGCCAAGATGCAGCTGAGCGCGACCGAGGCTTTGGATGTCGATCCGGAGCCGCAGTATATCAAGGACATGTATGGCCTGGCAGCAGAGGGCCCCGGCGTTGATGACTCAGTGATCAACCACCAGGCCGAGGCGGAGTTCTTCGGCCGCAAATGTCTGGTAGCGCGTCGTCTGCTCGAGCGTGGTGTGCGCTTCGTTCAGATCTGGAGTGGGAACGAGAACGGACATCCGCGCCGCAACTGGGACAGTCATGAGAACATCGTCCGCGATCACGGACCCCTTGCTACCGGAATGGCCGTGGGTGCCTCCGCCCTTATCCGCGATCTCAAGCAACGCGGAATGCTCGACGATACCATCATCCTCTGGACCACTGAATTTGGTCGCATGCCCTGCGCGCAACGCGGCACCGGGCGCGATCACAATCCGTTCGTCTTCACAAATTGGCTTTGCGGCGGGGGCATCAAAGGCGGAGTGACCGCTGGTGAAAGCGACCAGTGGGGATTCAAACCACAGAACCGCAGCACGCCGACGCAGGTCTACGACATCCACGCCACAATCCTCCATCTGCTGGGCGTCGATCACGAACAGCTCACCGTTCGTCACAACTCCATCGACCGGCGTCTCACGGACGTCCATGGCCACGTGATCAAGAAACTCATCGCCTGATCGAGGCTTCGAGGATGAGTAGCACCCGAGAGGAAGTCCAACTACGGTCGAATCGGTATCTCGTTCAGTGTGTAGTAGGCCTGCTTGTGGATGGGAGGCTCGCCGGTCGCATCCCTGATTCCCATCAGCGTGAATTCGTGAACGTGACCTTGCACCATTCCTTCGACAACCAGGCGCACACTTAGGCGGTCCCTGGAGACGATTGCCCGACGAATCTTGGGAGTCGTTTGATCCACCTCGGGGCTGCCGTATCCTTGGCGATAAATATGGGTAAATGTTTCCAGTTGATAGGATGCGAGATCCGAAGCCGTCTTTGGGTCAACTGGTTTGGTGAACGTAAGGTTGAAGCCATCCGAATGGGCATTGATTTCTTTCAACTCGAACGGTGTCAGGCCAGTCCAATCCAAGCGTTGGAGGACATTGTTGCGTGCCCCACGCACGGGCCAGCCGCGGTTGGTGCCACCCGCGAGCAGTTTTCCGTTCTTGGTGAAATGGACATTCAGGATTCCGGTGGCCAGCCCCTCGCGAAACGGATAACACGCTCCCTGCCAAACACCGTTAATCTCCTCCATCGTTGCCCGCATGACCACGCTGAGGGAGTAATCGCCGATGAAGATCTGGTCTGAGAATGGGCCGAACTTTCCCTTCGTTTTGTCGAGGACGAAGCCGGAGATGGATTGGCCCATCTTGCGGTAGGGAAAGACAACGGCATAGGGCACGAGTTCCTTCACACGTTTTCGTTCGATCTCCAGGCGTGAGGGTCCGTTGGGCACGACTGGCACGGGTCCCATATTGGGGGCGTTGGGGTACCAGTTAAAACTAACAGGGTGCCCCATGAAGCCGCCGGGCTTGAGGTGCTTGAGCGAGCAGGAGCCGTTCCACGGTCCCTGGCTTTCGGCGTAGATCATCACACCGGCCGCGTTCAGTCCGACGCCAAGTGGACTGCGAATACCGCTGGCGATCGGAATTGTGCGCCCATCCGGTGTGATCTTGAGAGCCCAACCGCGAAAGAGTTCGGTGGAGTAGTAGGACTTTGAGAGGCACAGAGCCACCCAGGTATTGCCGTCGGCATCCAGCTTAGAACCAACCGCAAACTCGTGATAGTTGTTGAATCCCCAGCCGTCACTCAGGGTCTCGAACTTGTCCGCCCGGCCGTCCCCATTTTCATCGGTGATGCGGGACAACTCTGCCTGTTGCGTGGCGTAGAAGGCACCATCGCGAAAATCGAGCCCCAGCACTTCATCGAGACCGGAGGCGAATCGTTGAAACTTCGGCTGCGGATGTCTTTCATCCACTCCGCTGAGAATCCAGATGTCACCGCGACGGGTTCCCACCGCAATACGACCATCCGGAAGATCCGCAAACGAACCGGCTTCCAGATGAACTCCATCCGGAACAGGAAAGTCCACGATCCGGTAGTATCTTGACTCCCGCTCCGCAGTCCCCCACTCAACTCCGAGTTCCTGTGCGGTCACCGGCACTGCCGTCAGCACCAATCCAACAAGAATGTTCCAGATCGCCTTCATCTCACCAGTGATACTCAAATTTGAACACATTTTGGCCGCGCATTTCGAAGAGTAATTCGGTCCCACGAATCAACGATTCACCGGGCAAACGAATGCGAAGTTTTCGCCCGACCTGAACGGTTGAATCGTCGAGTTGCCGTAAGCTTCGATCCTGCGCGACTCGGAAGTACAGCCCCACATCAGATCGATCCAAGGTAACAATCCGCTCAAAATAGGGACGGCCTTTCGCATCCTTCCGGTCGCTGAATCGATCCGTGATTCCCACACCCTTGAACACATAGGCAAAAGTGGGGCGTTGCTGTTCATCGAGTGAATATCCCTTGAACTGAAAATCCGGGAGTTGCCTTTGCTGATTCGTCGGCCACGGCGAACGAGAATCCTGCAATAATCCAAAAGCCGGGCCGGTCGGAAACTGAATCGTATCAGAGCCAAGGATTCGAACCGCCCCGGATCCCTGCCCGCGCCAGGCGGGCGAAGCCTCAATGAAGTCGCCACGCCAGATGGATGCCAGGCGCATCTGGCCCGCATCGAACGACAGGTTGATTCCCTGAGGATACCCAACACTGATGCCGCGTTTGCCGATGCCGGGGAAATTCCTCCGCAGCATCACCGCCTCATGACCGACCACCAACGGAAGCGGTTCCAAAACGACACCCGAGGGTGCTCGGACATTACGTCCGTAGGACAGATATTGCCAAAGCGCGTCAATCTGTTGACCGGTGTTACCATCCAGCACTTTGGACTGCGTGGCTTTTCCGCCGGGCCAGAAGTTGGGCATGATGGTCAGCGGCTGATAGTGCTGCGGGTTGCGCATGTACCGGTGAAACCAGTTCTCCTGGAGACGATCCGTCATCGTCGTGAGATCCAGCGCCCGGATAGGTGCCGCGCTTTCCAACCGAAACGTATGGCAAGCAACGCAGTTCAGGCCGCGGTTTCCGGCGAGGACTCGTCCTTGTTCCTTGGCAATCTTCGGATCGCGGACTCGGTCAAAATCCAGTGCCTCCGAAGAATCCTTCTCGCCAAACAGTCGAATCAGATCGACAACGTTGGTGGCACCGAAACCGGGCATCCGCGTTTTCAGATAAGAACGCGCCGATTCACCCATGGCCACCACCTTCCCCAGCCACTCCGGCTGCAGCTTCGCACCAACACCCGTGAGTGGTGGCGGAATCCGTCCCTGATCTCCGAGGTTCGGATCGACGCCCTTGAAATGCGCGGCAAGATTCTTGGAAGGTCCGCCCAGTTCCCCCCGAACATGGCAGGCCACGCAGTTGAGCTGGCTGATCCTAAGATTGATTTGGTCATCAACGGTGAGTTGAGCATCCAGCGCGGCCAGAGCCTTACGCAGCTCTTTGACCTGATCAGCCGACAATCGGAAATCTGGCCAGTCTCCCGGTTCACCCGAGAGGCAACCGCGAGCAGGCCGGACGGTTCGCAGCGCCGGATAGGCACGAGCGGGTTCGCTGCTACTCTCGTCAGAGTGACATTGCGCGCAGCCCAGTTGTCCAAACAGTCTTTCCCCTTCGCTTGCAAGCGAGGGCTTAACCGTGAACTCCTCTTCGGATCCCACGCCAATCAGATAGGTGGCGATATCGACCGCTTCAAAATGGCTAAGATTCGAATCCGGCATGCGACCGGAGGGCCGATGGCGCAATGGATCTTTGAGCACTTTAACCAACGAGTTCAGCGAGTATTTTTTGGCAAGCGGCCCGAGTGGAATCAGTCCCATTGAATCCGTTTTGAATCCGTGACACGCGACACAGCCCACGGTGGAATAGAGTTCCCGGCCCTTGGCAACCGAACCGGGAGAAGTCAGCCCGGCACTCTTTCCACTTTCAACGCCGGACGAGAGATAATGGCTGATCGCGAGGGCCTTCCTATTTCGCTCGGCCTTTGACAAGTGCCCCAAGACCGCCGGCATGGTTGTCCCCGGTTTCACCCCGTGCGGATCCGCGATGAAGCGACGCAGAAAATCCGCGGCAACCCGATCTCCCGCACCTTTTAGAACCGGAGCCCCTTTTGCTCTCAGATGGGCCTGTTGCGTGGGCGCACCGTGACAGGCGGTGCAATTGAGTTCCGTCAACAACACGCGACCTCGAAGAAGCTCATTATCACTCCCCTTCCCTGCCAATCCACCCACGATCGGCTGCGATCGGGCGAAACTCACAACGGCCAGCAGCGCGACCACAGTCGGAATGAAATCAAGTGAGTATCGGAATCGCATGAGTGCGGCGGAGATATGGCGTGCGCGCCGAGAATTGGTCAAGTCCGCACACCGAAGATGGACGACAAGCGTTGCAGCCCTAACCACCAGAATTCACACTCCCGTCGAAGTTCATCGAGATGAAACCACGAATCAAAATTGCTGAGGCGAAAACCCCTGATGGCGGATCGCTCGCGCTGTTCGAACACGATGGTGCGTTCGCAATCTTTCTCGATGGCAAGGAGCTGATGCATTCGAAAGTGACCGCTTCGGAGCAGCTGCTGGGGCAGGTCGGCGTGGAGAACCTGGATCAGCAAGCGCCGGGCAGAGTTTTGATCGGTGGCTTGGGACTCGGATTCACACTCCGCAGCGTGATCGAATCGGTCGGGCCGGGGACACAGATCGAGGTGGCAGAACTGATCCCGGAAGTCATCCGCTGGAATCAGTCGCATATGAAGGACCTAAACGGAAAGCTCCTGGATGATCCGCGAGTCACAACTCATTGCGCAGACGTCGCCAACCTCGTCACGAATTCAAATCCACGAACCTATGACGCCATCATGCTCGATATCGACAATGGCCCGGTTGCAATGGTCGCCGACAGCAACGCAAATCTCTACTCCGCATCGGGCCTGCGCTCGCTGTGCCGAATCCTCAAACCCAACGGAAGGATCACACTGTGGTCAGCCGGGCATGATCAAAAATTCGAAACGCGCCTGAGCAAGGCCGGTCTCCGAGCCGAACGGGTTCCGGCAAAAGTGCATGCCGGCGCGAAACGAGCCGCCTATCTTCTCTACGTGATCGATCCTGAGCGAGCATAGCCGAAACGTAACTCTCACCAGTTACAGCTACGCGGACTCAGAGCAATTGCTTGCCGTCCCTGCCCTTGCGCCGAAGCGTCTTCTTGACCGTCTCCAGATCGACGGTGAGCTTGTAGACCGCCTGAATCAGTTCGTTCTTCAAATCCTCGTTGTCGAGCGCGCGGATGGCGGGGTTCAGTTTCAAGGTCGATTTCGACATCTCGTCGCACGTGTTCTTGATTTCTTCAACTGCTTCTTGTGACGTCATGATGAGTGGGAAAAACGGTCATTGGTGAAGGGATCGGCGGTGTTCGAGTATCCGCGACGTTCCCAGTAGCCGGGTTCGTCCGTCGCGGAGAAGTTCAATTCGCGAATCCATTTGGGACTCTTCCAGGCGTAAAGTTTGGGCACCAACACGCGGGCCGGGCCGCCGTGTTCCTTGGTGAGCGGTTGGCCGCGCCACGAGTGCGCGATCATCACATCATCATCCAACATCGCCTCAAGCGTCAGGTTCGTGGTGTAGCCATCGTAACTCTGCATGGTCACATGCTTCGCCTCCGGTTTCGGCTTCACGAGATCCGCGATGGTAAAAAATGCCACCCCGGAAAACTCCAGGTCGAACTGGCTCCAGGTGGTGACGCAATGAAAGTCGCAGACGTCGGTAAACTGCGGCAACTTCTCAAACTCTTCCCAGCTCAGATCGACCGGGTTCTCCACTTCCCCGTGGATCTTCAATCGCCACTCCGCACCGGGCAGTTCGGGTTTGATGCCCAGATCGAGCACCGGAAAATCAGTCACCTCGTGTTGGCCCGGCGGCAGCCGGTCGCCGGAGCGCGGCACGCGCGTTTCCTTCCCGGCCATTTTACGGGCCCAGCGTTCCTTGCGGGTATTCAGATCGTCCGACACACGCGGACAATACCGTCTGAGAAAATGTTCTCAAGTCTGTTGCTGGCCAGTCAATATTCCAACCGGCGGTCGCCCCGGCCCCAACCGCTTCTGGTTCCCCACCTACCTCACACCAAAATAAGTGAATGCTTTCTATCTGGCCAAAAACGTGCGCCCGGAACTCGTCGCACAACTGCGTGGCGCTGGCGGGCTGACCGTCGGCGGTTCCACCAAATTCTGGAAAGAAGGCGGGATGATCCAGATCCGCGAAGTGAATGAGAAAGCACGCTTCGCCAGCAACCTAAAGCAGGCCCGCAGCGAAAATATTCAAATCGTCGCCTAACTCCTCCGCCTCGCGGTCGAGGTCAAACAATAGGAGCTTCCCCACAACCTAACGTCGTTCGCGTTTCTGCGGTTTCTTGGATCCTCTGAATGCCCGGGTGGCTTCCTTACGAACACGCGGATCCGGATCCGACTCAGCCAGGACTTTGAGCCATTCGATCACGTTCGGATCCATGCCCTTGTAGTCAACCAGCGCATCCGCCGCGCGCAGCCGTACCTCGGCGTTCTCGCTCTGCACCAGTTTCACCAGCGGCAACATGAACTCCGGATGATTCACGTCATCGAAGGCTTTGAGATAGGCCAGCTGGGATTCCGGATCGGTGGTCGTCTGCGATGTCTGGGCCAGGGACGCCGCCAACTGCGTGATATCGGTATTCTTGCTCCCTCCCAAGATGCGCAGCGCCGACCAACGTTCGTCAAACGGCAGACCTGCGTTTGCGACCTGTTGAGTCAGCATGGCCTGGCGCGTCTCGGTCATCGGCACGCGACGCAGCGCGTCCTCCGCCCGGGCCCGCAAGTCT
The DNA here is from genome assembly GCA_047608975.1 of Limisphaerales bacterium. Lineage (GTDB taxonomy): Bacteria > Verrucomicrobiota > Verrucomicrobiia > Limisphaerales > JAYPXF01. The sequence continues at coordinate 10,316 of JBLFYM010000100.1, forward strand.
TTTGATTCATCTCCCTTCGCAATTTTCCAAAGCGCCGCTTCGACCGACGGATCATCGGCAGCAAATTCGCGCAGACCGAGAATCGCGCGCGAACGAATCGAACTCTCGTTCGATTCGGCAGCCAGAGCCAGTAACGCGGGCTTCAGCGCGGGGCTGTTGATACCTCGCACTCCATCGAGCAACGCGCGGATGATTCCGTTGTTTGTGGAACTGGAAAGCATCTGCGCGGCATGCGCCGCCATGGCATCATCAAACTCCTTGTTCGCACGAAGAAGTTTCAGCGCGCCATACATCGATTTGAATGGAGTGTCCGGATTGAGGAAACGCTCCTTCCACTCCGCGATTTTCTCGGCATCCGGTGGCACCTGGCCCCGATCCATAAGGTGGGCGGCATTTTTACCGAGTAGAGCAACATGCTCCTCAAGCACCGCGACCCGATCTTCCACATCGCCGGCGGCCATGATGATGGTCGTGGGACTGGATCCACTCGCAGGGCGTGCCGCGCGGGTGACCCTACCCTTCGGCGCATTCGCCGCGGATTGGCTCGACCGGAGAGCTTCCACTTCCACGCGCAGTGCCGCTATGCTCTGATATTGAACGAGGAGGAGGAGCCCCGCAGTCAGGGCGATCACGGTCCTCCAGATCGGAAAACGGCTGGAATTGGAGTTGCTTTCAGACATGGTCAGCTTTGGAAATCGAGAGTTCAGATCATTGCGGTCGGGAGTCAATTCAATTTCTTTGCCCTCCCGACATGGAGCAATCAGGCAAAAGACGGTTGCTCAACCGCCCGGACGGAGAAATGATAGGACCATGAACAACACGCCCACTCCCCTCATCCAGCCGAATCGCCGACAGTTCATGAGCGCCTCTGCGATCGCAGCCGGCGCGACGATGCTCCCGAGCGCGCTGCAACTCGACGCGGCACCGGGCGAAACCCGATCCACCAAACACTTCTGGTATCGCGTCGCACCAAAAGGCCCTTACATCGATTCACAACGCGACAACAAGGCATTCGGGTTTGGCGCTGGAAAAATCTCCCTCTCGGAGGACAACGGAAAAACCTGGCCCCACAGTGCGGAGTTCCCGAACGCCGAGAACGTGACGTTCAGCTGCATTCTGAAAAATGGGAACATCGTCTTCGCCACCCGCAGCAAACTTTATCTCAGCACAGACAATCTTAAGACGCATCATCAGATCATCGTGCAGGACCGGGATGGGAGCGACTATCTCCCTCACCTTCCAAAGAATCCCGATCGGCCGGGCTGGTATTTTCATCCTCTGGACGGGGTTCACACCTGGGATGTGAACGGGAAAGAGATGTTGGTCTGGGGGAATTACTGCAATGTCCTGGGCGGCGCGGTGCCAAACAACATCTACTACTCCACCGACAATGGGGAGACGGTGAAGATTGCTTACTCCTTCGGCCAGAACCCACGCTTCCAGGAGAAGGGATTTGATCCGAAGAAGATGTTGGGCGATCCGGAGAACCCGGTCATTGCCCGCCACATTCACGCCGTCGCCTACAACCCCGTGGAAAACGCGTTCTACGCCAGCACGGGAGACATCGATCGGGGTCATGGCCACGAGTGCCATTGGCTTCGCGGGACCTATGATTCCACGAACGATTCATGGGATTGGAAGGTGATCGTTTCCTCAAATTCGAATTCCCGGTTCAAATCGGGCGGGATCAACTTCGTCGATGGGAAGCTCTATTGGGCCGCAGACGCGAATGGACGCGTTCCGGCCGGAGAATTTCACGATCGCGGGATCTTTCGCTGCGATCCGGGAGACCTTCCGCATCCGGAGAAACACACCCAGCTGTTCAATCCCCTCTACGAATCGGCGAACATGATCATTGAAGATGGGGTGATTCTCTCGGCTCACTACGGGCCCGCCTCGCCGTATTCCACCGGATTCATCTATTCGCCGGACATGGGAAAGACCTGGGCTCAATACGACCTCAAGGAATTCGGCAAGACTTCCCCGCTCCGCTTTGAGAAAAAGAACAGTGATGGCTGGTTCCGGGTAGACCTTCGGAAAGGATGGATCGAGCGAGACAAAGTCCTGTTTATCAAACCGAAACCGTGAGGAGGCCTGATTCGCCAAAATACCTGTTGCTTTCAGCATCGGCTATGCTAGAAACCCCGTCCCTTTTTGGGGTTTGAAAAGAAAGATTTCATTATGTCACAACACAGCAGTTTGAAAGGTGCCGGAATGGTCGGTGCGAAGCGAAGTGTCCTGAAACGCTTTGAACGCGTGGAAATTTTAAAGAAGCGCGGCGACTGGAAAGAAGGCGATCGCGTGACTGGTTTGAAGAAGACCAAACCGATCATCTAAACAGATTTTCAGCTGAACGGGCTCGGCTGCCATCCGGCATCCGGCCCGTTTTCTTTTGCCCACCCCTTCTTTTGCCACCCCACATGACGCTCCGATTACAAAAATACCTTGCTGATGCCGGTGTGGCATCCCGTCGAGCGAGCGAGCAGATCATTCTTGATGGACGCGTGGAGGTGAACGGCAAACCGATCCGCCTCCTGGGAACGAAGGTAGATCCGCTCCACGACAACATCACCGTCGATGGACTTCCCATCCGGGCGCGGAACAAGATCTACGCCGCCGTGAACAAACCGGTCGGATTTCTCAGCGCCCGCAAGGACGACCGAGGAAAGACCGTGATCGAGCTGCTGCCTCGCGAATGGAGCCATTTGTATCCCGTGGGTCGACTGGACAAGGACACTGAGGGACTGATCTTTGTAACCAACGACGGCGATTTCTCCCTCAAACTCACCCACCCCCGCTACGCCATCCGCAAGACCTACCTTGCCTATGTCGTCGGCAAGGTTTCGCAGAGAACGATCGACAAAATCTGCAGTGGGATTGAAGATCTCGGCCAGTTCCTGAAAGCGGAGAGCGCCAAGATCCACGAGGCCAACAATTCGCACACCACCGTCGAACTCGTCCTGACTGAGGGCAAAAATCGTGAGGTACGGCGACTGTTCGGTGCTCACGGTCATCAGGTGGAATGCCTGACCCGGATCCAGATCGGCAAAATCAGACTCGCAGAATTACCCGTCGGCAAATGGAGAACATTGACACCGGGCGAGATTAAATCTCTACTAGCGCACACATGAAATCCAAGATTCTGATGGCCTTTCTGGCGATCTTGCTGAGTCTCATCCCTTTTGACGGACTTGCCGAAACCGGCACCGTGAAGGGAAACAACGTAAACGTGCGCGGCCAGGCCACCGTTCAGAGCGAAGTCGTCACCCAATTCAAAAAGGGTGAAAACGTCACCATTGTCGACAAGGTCCCTGCCTCCCGCCGCGGACCAAAGGAACCCGCTTCCTTTTATCGCATCGCCTTGCCGAGCGGCACGCCGGTCTGGGTCAGCGCCAATTTTGTCAAAGATGGAGTCGTCTCGGCGACCCGCCTGAACGTCCGCTCTGGTCCGGGTCAGAAGTTCAGTGTGCTTGGCCGGATCGCCAAAGGCACCCAAATCAATGAACTGCGGCGCGTAGATGAGTGGTTGGAAATCGCGACCGCGCCCGGAGTCCACGGATTCGTCGCGAGTTTCCTGATCGACGCTGAAGGATTTGGTTCAACTCCTTTGCCGACCGCTGGGCTGGCCAGCGTTGAACCACCATCAGTACCCATCCACGACCTTCCCGAGACCCCCCTCCCGACCGCGCCGACGACCATCAACGTTCCCGAACCCGAACCGATATTTGTACCGGATATTGAACCCGTAGCCCCGGCACCGATTGCGCCTGGCGCACCCGTCGCGCCGATCAGTCAGCTTCAATTCAGTACGATTTCTACACCTACGACTGCTCCATATTACGCGCCGCCAACCGGAGCGGACACCGTTTCGACCACCGTCGGCGATTCGGGTTCACCGACAATCGCACCGGATCCATCACTTGTCCTCAGCGAGGAGGCCGCGCGCCCCGCCGAGGAAGAAGTCCAGATTCGCGTGGAAACTGAGCCCCAACAAAGATCAACCGTCCTGGGTCGTTGGTGGCAGCGGGTGACCTCGAAGCGGAAGAAGCAACCTGAGCCCGCCGCCCAAGCAGCCGAAGATCGCTTTCACGAAGCCACTCCCCTGCCCGACGAAGGACCAGTGACACCACGGGTCATCACTCGGGAGGGCATCGTCGTCCGCAGCCTGAATATTCAGGCTCCGACCGACTATGGGTTGAAGGAAATCTATACTGGCAAATTGATCAATTATCTCTGGGCAGCAGACGACGCGATTCCGTGGAAAAAACTGACTGGTCGCACCGTAGTGGTCACCGGTGAGGAAGCCATCGATCGTCGCTGGCGGTCAATACCAGTGCTGAAGATCGATAAACTCAAGACGATCGACAACGATGGCGAAGGCTAATCTGATTGATGGCCGCGCCATCTCCCAGCAGATCCATTCCGAAACCAAAGCCCGCGTTGATACGCTGAAAAAGCGCGGAATTCAACCGGGCCTCGTTTTTGTCCGAGTCGGTGAGGACCCCGCCTCGAAGGTCTACGTTGGAATGAAGGAGAAACGGAGTGCCGAAGCCGGCATCTCCTCCGACACCCAAGTACTTGCCCAGAACACCTCTCAGGACGAGCTCCTCAAGCTGATCGGCGAATTGAACGCCGACCCGTCCGTTCACGGAATTCTGGTTCAGGCACCGCTTCCCTCGCACATCAGCGAACAGGTCATCTTTTCCATGGTTTCCCCAGCGAAGGACGTCGACGGATTCCACCCCCAGAACGTCGGCAAACTTATGTTGGGCGATGACACCGGATTCCGTCCCTGCACCCCCGCCGGCGTGCATGAGTTATTGATCCGATCAGACGTCAAAACCTCCGGCGCGCAGGTCGTGGTGCTCGGCCGCGGCAACATCGTGGGCAAGCCGATGACCGCGATCCTTTGTCAGAAATCGGATCACGCCAATGCCACCGTTTCCCTTTGTCACTCACGCACCCGCAACATTGCCGAGCATTGCCGCGCGGCGGATATCATCGTCGCGGCCATAGGCGTGCCACAATTTGTGACGGAAGACATGGTGCGCGAAGGTGCCACCGTGATCGACGTCGGCGTAAACCGCATTAACGACAAAAGTTCCCCAAAAGGGTATCGACTCGTGGGCGATGTTGATTTCGAAGCCGTGCAACCAAAAGCCGGACTCATCACTCCCAATCCCGGCGGCGTCGGTCCGATGACCATCGCCATGCTGCTCGCGAACACGGTGCGGGCCGCCGAACAACAGACCTCTTAAACCCAGAAAACTACCCGTGTCAGACATCCGCACTCAAAAAATCCTGCCCGACCTGCAATCCTCGCTGCCCTGCGAAGACATCCGCCAGGAACGCAATGGCAATTTCATCCTCATCGGCGTCATGCCGTTCATTCGGGTACCGCAGCTTCCCGTCACAGTTCCGCGCCTGCTGGTGTTCAGCCGCTGGGCCAACGGGATTGGTGAATTCACCGAGACCACCCGATTGATCTCACCGGAAGGCAAGGCGTTGCACGATGCCACCGTGAAATTCGCCCTCCAGGACCCCGCGCACAACGCCACCAACATCGCCCTGTTTGCGAATTGGGAGATCACCGAACCCGGCATCTATAACATCGAGGTGCTCGTGGATGACGTGCTCAAGCTGCGCTATCCCTACAACGTGATTCTGGCCCCTCCGGAGGCGGCGAACGGAGCAGCGCCCGCAGAAGGAACCTCTCCCGAAGCCCCGGCCGGTGAGTCCGTCTGATCAGTTGCTCAAATCGGGCTGGCGCGTTTAAATCCGCCCATGGCTGAAAGCGAGGATCAGGAACCGGAATCACCGCCGATCGCCTGGAACCCGCTCACCCCGGCCGGCGTCGCCAGCTACGCGAACGCTCCGCTTTCCCAATTGCTGTTCACGCAGGCGCTGGCAGCCTTCATCGTGTTCGCCGCAACGCTGTTTTATCTGCATCGCGCGTGGACTCCTGTCTTGAACAGCGCCGTCGAAAGATTTCCGCCCGGTGCAGAACTGAGCGGACAGCGTCTCTACGTGCCGCGCGTCCATCCACTCGTGCTCGGCGAAAATCCTCTGCTCAGCGCCACCTGGGTGACCAATGATGCCGTGAATCCCGATGCCGATATCGAACTGCGTCTCGATCGCAACCAGTGGTCGGCTGCTTCGCTGTTGGGATACGTAACCCTCCCCTACCCTCCCTATCTTGAACTCGACCTCAACCGTGAAAACGTCGCCCCGAAATGGGGTGCCTGGCGCTCGGCCGCAGTCCCCGGGACGGCCGCCGCCGTCGCCCTCTCCATGTGGATCGCCTGGATCGTGATGGCAGCCATCTACGGCTGGCCGATCCGGTTGATGGTGTTCTTCCGCGACAAACTCACATCCCGATTGGGAAGCTGGAAACTATGCGCCGCGGCGTTGTTACCAGCGGCGGTCTTCATGTCGTCTGCGATCGTCCTCTACACCCTCGGCAAGATTCCGGTGGCCGGTCTCCTCATCGCGTTCGCGACGCATTTTGTCATCGGTTGGTTCTACGTCCTTGCCGGCGCAATCGCTCTCCCGGTGAAGGCCGAAGCAGAACAGCTAAAGGGAAACCCGTTCTCCAAAAGGAAAAAGAAGAGAATCGGCAAAAAAGGGAAAAATCCCTTCGGCCGCAAAAAGTAGGCAGCGGTAGTAGTTTCTTCCTACTTCACAGCGTAAATGATCATCACGCCGTATTCCGTGATAATATCACCGGTCGAATCCTTGTAGCTGTAGCTCAGCGGTGAGGCAGTAATGATGTCTTCCTTGGCCACTCCGGCGAGAAACTTCGCCACCATACCGTCGAACAGGTCTTTCCCCATATCAATGCAGAGATGGTGTTGAAAACACTTCACCCGAATCCCGGGCCCGGCATCCCCCTCAGCAGCGCCCTTTTTCTTCTGGTTGGGCATCAACGAAGCCAGGTCCGTGCCCGCCGGAATCTTGGGCTTCTTCTCCTCTTTGGGTTTCTGGGCTGGAGCAGCAGGGGCAGGCTGTTCTGCTTTGGCCTCCGCTTCCGGGCGGCCCGCCGGGATCACAAATTCTTGATTGCAGGTAGGGCATTCAACCGATTCACCGACTCCGGACTCGTCGACGGTCATCTGGACTTGGCAGTGGGGGCAGTTGAAAACAATATTCATGGCGGGTGGGAGTGGACTTAAAGGGCGGTTCTAATTGAACTGAGCGAAAGCACAGACATCTTGGTATCATCTGCGTCGTAGCCGCGCAATTTGAATTCAACTCCCACGAATCGGGAATCAGATTTTCTCCAAAAATGACGTTCCCTATCCATGAATCCGTGTTGCCTGCAAAAAAATGAGATCGATTCCCTTACGGCGCAGGACTAAACCCTCCGCAGAACCTCTGGCAAAAATGGGCAACTGTTATAACACTTCAATTATCGGCGCACCGATCGAACAGGTCTGGGCGGCAATCAGCGACTTTCACAACATGGACTACGCCGCTGGTGTGGTCACCAGTGTCGAAAAGATAGGCGACATCGCCGGATGCGAAACCGGGGCAAAACGTGTCCTCAACGGCGTCTTCCACGAGACTCTGCAATTGGTTGATGCCGACGACTACGGGTTCACCTACAGCATCGACGATGGTCCCGGGCCAGTCTCCAAGGATGCTGTGCAGAACTACATCGGAGCTGTTCATCTTCTTCCCGTGACCGACGAAAACACCACCTTCATCGAGTGGACTTCCAGCTACGAGTCCGCTGATGACAAGTCGGTCGGCGAACTTTGCAACCCGATCTACCGCGCATTGCTCGGTGCCCTGAAGAAACATTTTGCCGACTGACAGGATCGGAAAGGCGGTGCCTTTCCAATCCCTTCCGCTCAGCGTTTTTCCGTCCGTCTCGCACAACGAGCAGCACGGTTCAGGATCGCGGAGGAACAGGCCTCAACACGTGACGTATCACGGCTACCAAGACTGCTGCCGACGGATCGACGATCGCGGCAGATGAAACATCCGTGAGTCCAAAAGGTTGCGCTATCGGCAAACCGTCCCCTGCGGACTGCTGCGACAATCAGGGTGTGTTCGAAAAACATTCTTCCCGCTGATTCAGACCACCACAGATTGAGGAACGCCCCATCTGTGGTGCACTGAATCTGTGGTCAGATTCTCTGGGCCCCAATTCCGGAACATCTCCCAGATTGAGATTGCCTCCCAATCCGGCTCTGGCATGGTCCCGCACATGAGGAGTCTATTGGGGCAAGGGTTGGTATTAGTGATTGCTGTCGTTTCAACGCTCACCGAAACAGTTCCGTCTGCGACCGCTGCGGACGCGACCACGCAAAGTTCAAAGCAACCACTACTGCTGGCGAACATGTGGGATCCTTCCGTCAATCCGACCGGCTGGTGGATCAGTGAAAAATACGACGGCATTCGCGCGCACTGGAATGGGAAGGCGCTGTTGACCCGCGGCGGAAACAAAGTGCATGCCCCCGACTACTTTCTGGCCGAACTTCCGGAGGGAATCAATCTCGATGGGGAACTCTGGATGGGGCGCGGAAAGTTTGAGGAAACGATGAGCACGGTCAGACGCAATACTCCAGACGATCGCTGGCATCAGGTTCAATTCATGGTCTTCGACGCACCCAAAGTCATCGGCGACTTTGAGCTGCGAATGGATTTTCTCCGCCGAACGCTGCCGCGCAACGCCAAACATTTGAAGCGCGTTCCCCATACCCGCTGCACGGGCACCGAGCACCTGATCGCCCGACGTGATCGGGTTGTCGCCGCTGGCGGCGAAGGGTTGATGATCCGTAAACCCGATTCCGAATATGAGCCCGGCCAATCTCCCACCCTGCTCAAGGTAAAACCGCAAAACGACGCGGATGCCACCGTGATCTCACACAAGCCGGGCAAAGGCAGATTCGAAGGCATGATGGGATCCATCCTGGTTCGCACCGAAGAAGGTCGCGAGTTTTCGATCGGCACGGGATTCAAAAACGCCGATCGCAAATCCCCACCGCCGGTCGGAGCGACGATCACCTTTCGCTACCGCGGCTTCACCCGAACCGGTCTTCCCAAATTCCCCTCCTATCAGGGCACTCTAATAGAGTAGGCCGGAAGGCAGTCGTCTCCGGCGCAACCAGCGAATTCGTTAGGCCTTGGCCGTAACAATGCAGTTGGACAATCCTACATGGGCGTCCGGTGCAATCGGCTGTTTTCCGAAGGCATCGCTACACCTTAGCGAGCAGAGAACTCTACCCACCGCATCTCGACATCCTTACCGGTCGGAATCACCCAGCCTGAATCTTCATTACCCGGCGCGCCCACGTGTCGGCGGCTCTGTTCGCGATCAACGTCCCCGGCTTCCGTCCACGCCATTGTCATGTTCATGGGCATCGCCATGGGAGCCCGGACGCCATACGCCACATGCGCTTCCACCCGCCGATAGCGCTTTCTGCCGTCGTTTCGAAATCTGACTTGGACTGATGTGCTGGTGACGGCGGCGCTCTCGATAGCCATCGAGCCAAACGTGAACGACTGGCTCCAGAAGTCGCCCGGCTCATCACCCTGACGAAGAATCGAATTGCCAGTCATCTCACTCCAAGTCGCCCCCCGATCGAATGAAACGTCGATGACGTAGCTGATATTCGTGGAAGGTGGATTACCCGACGCGTTGTGACTCGCGGCGTAAATGGCAGCTATCGGCTCACCGCGCGGCGTGGCGAGTTCCAATGTAACGCTGGCGCTGTTCAGATCCCCATCGACACGATGCGCCATGGCCTGATCCAGATTGGGCCCGGCAGACATCAGTGCCGTGCCGGACACCAGCGAAGTGATTCGATTCGCATGCTCCGATTGCAGGCGAGGCAGGATCGCCGGGTTCAGTTGACACACCGTCTCCATACGTAGTTTCGATCCACGCAAAGCCTTCGCCCCCCGATCAAGGCGGAGCCAATACTGCTGATGGCCCTTGACCTGATCTGTGAAATCAACGCCCTCGGCAACAACCGCGCCGCTGCTCCATTTGCCGCCACGGTCCGTCGAAATTTGCACGACACACTCCTTTGGAACCCGCACCAACAAGCCGTTGCGACCGCCCTCGTCATAGATCCCCCAAGGCTTCTCATTCGGCGGGGTCGCACCAATGACATACGGGGTCTGAAATTCGAAGGTCACATGTTTGGGGCCTTCATCAATCACACCTTCCCGATAACTCCCGTTCCCAAAGTTTGGCTGATACAGATAGCGCGCATTTCCGTAGCGAGCCTGCCCCCGAACATGCCCGGCATCACGAACCGCTCCGTGCATCGCTTCCGGCTGGTTCACCCACGTCCGGCTCCGCTCCGGTCCGGGAACGTCAGCCGTCCGATAGTTGAGTCCCCAAAACACAAAGGTCTTCCCATCGTCCAAACCGGGGGCATGGAATCGTCGTAGTGTTTCCCCGCTTCGCAAATGAACCATCGGCGGCGGCCCCGCATAACCGGACAGATACTCGGCCACGCGATATTGTTCAAACGCGGCGATGTCCCCGGCGTGCAATCCCGATATCCGCCAGCCTCGTTGTCGCGGCGGCTGCAATCCTCCACGTAGGAGATCATCCTTGAGGGCCATCACTTCCGGGATCGAGAGCAGTCGCGAACTGTCATCTGAAAATATGATCGTGGAGAGATCGTGATCGAGAAGCGCCCACCGTCCACTGCCGTAAGCGCCGCCTTTGAGGAAGACTTCGAAGGAATTGTGTCCTCTCACTCCCACGCTTCGCGACCGGCAGTGACCGAGCAACTGTTGCATCTCCGCGGTCCACTGACTGTGCGTCGTTCCACAGAGCGCAAAACCGTGAGCAAACAAGCCCTGCCAATAATCACGGTTCCAATCTGTGTTGCGGAAGCCTTTGTCGAAATAGTCCCCTGCTCCATCCTGTCCATGCGCGAGATGCGTGTTTCGCCAGAGCCAGGATGCAATCGCCCGATCTTCATCCGTGGCCACGGCCCGTTCC
>JBLFYM010000101.1:0-21198 GCA_047608975.1 Limisphaerales bacterium
AAAACTGGCGATTGTTCAGCTCTCTCTTGTCGCTGTCGCCCATTGGGTAGATGCCGATGATGGACGTGAGATTTTTCAGCAAGCCTGCCTCGAGAGCGCGGGCCAGCAATTCGTGCTGCATCGGGTCGTAGCTGCTCGGTTTCTCGATCGGGACCCTGTTGGCCTCGTCTGTGGTAAGATTCAGGCGGACGTTGTAGCAGATCGGCACCTCGCTCGCAGAACCGGCGATCGGCGGCTTGCCTGGCATCACGCCAAAGAGCAGTTTGCCGTCATCATCGAAGGGCGAGATGACGACCTTGTCGTCGAGGTAGCGAACGCCGGCAATCGATTCGCCATATTGATCTGCAGACTCGCGCCCGATGGCATAGGACACCCCGGCCTTGGCCATGAGGTCGCCTTCGTAGGTGGCGTCGATGAAGACCTTCGCCCGGTAGCTCTCGCCGCCCCGAACGCGAAGCTCGGTGATTCGGGCGCCGTCTTTCTCGACCTCATCCAGCAACTGCTCGTATCGCACCTCCACACCGGCTTCCTTCAGCATTTCGAGGAAAACCTGCTCGGCGATTCCGGACTGCCAGGTGCGGCTACTGCCCTCGGTCCACCTGCCGTTGCTCCGTTTGACGGCCTCTTCAAGAAACTGCTCACAAAGGCCGCCCAATGTCGGGCGATCCAGGTGGTTGCATTCATCGCGGTTCAAGCCGCTCGTGGTCAGCCCGCCCACGTGTCGGGTCTGCTCCAGCAGGATGACCGACGCCCCTTCCCGGGCCGCGGAAATGGACGCCGTGATGCCGCCGGGGGTCCCGCCGTAAACGACGACATCGTATTCGTTTGCAGAATGTCCCGTGGTGGTGGTTGCGCACATTATGGCAACCGCGGTCAACCAAATGATTGCGGATAGTCTTTTTATTCGTTTCATCTTGATCGAGAGGGGCAGGAGGGAATTGGGAAATCGGTTCATATAGATTGGTTTCTTATGTTAGTGATTATCGGGATTGCGTTCTCAGCTTCCGATTCGTTTCGGCAATCAGTTCAAGTTGCCACGCGCGGCCGTTGTCGGCTGTGATGTCGAAATCCTTTTGGGCCGGATGATCGAAGACCCATACCGTCGCCAGCGGAATCTCGTGGTCGACAATGGCCTTTATCAGGCGTCGGAACTTGGCGGCTTGCGCTTCGGTTTCGTGCTGCGCGCCGAACTCGCCGATGAAGATCGGCTTGTTGATCAACCGTGCCACCTGCATGGCGGCGGCGAAGCGCTGGTCATCGTCCTCGTAGGCGTGCAGGCTGATGCCGGTGATCGGGTCGGGGTTGGCTTTGATCAGCATCTGCCTGAACTGCTCTGTGGTATCGTGATCCCAGCTCTTATGGTGCTCCAGGTTCCACGCGGCCAGACGTGGAAAGCTGTCGCCAGTGAAGGTCAGTCGACTCGGGTCGTGCTGCTTGACGGCGGTAGCGAAAGAGATGAATGCGTGATTGACCATGGCGTAAGTCAGATCGTCGCGCTCGCTGCGGGAGGCTGGGGTGCCGAGATCGGGATGCGTCTTGGGACGGTTGGAGTGCGGGATGTTGGCATAGAGCGAATACTCGTTGCCAAGCTCCCAGGCCCAAATCGTTGGATTGTCACGATAGCGGGTGACGACCTCGCGAACGTATTGACGCATCCACGCGTGTGTCTTGCTGTTTGGGTTAGCCCATTGATTCATCGGCTCTCCCACCAGATCGGGAACGCAGGCATAATACCAAAATAACGAGGGGATCAAACCAATGCCATGTTTCTCGGCCGAGTGAACCACCCCATCAAGCCGGCGAAAGTATTCTTCCCGATCATCGACGTAGAGCTTCATATCCCGCGGCCAGAAACCGGTCGCGCAGAATCGGGCGAAGGGAATGCCTTTTTCGGCGAGGGTGGCGAAACCCGCATCGTAGCTGGTATCGGCGCCATCTTTCAGCGTGCGCAGAAAGCAACTGAAGTAGTTAATGCCAATGCCGCGGTACGGTTTCCCATTTAGAAGAATGGTAGCGTTCGGCCCGGGTCGCAATCCGAGTGGTTTCGACGCAGCCGGGCTCGGCGTCAATAGAAACACCTCACTGGCGGCTAGAAGGAAGATACCGGCGCCAAATTTCGAGGTGTCTGCTTCCGCAACTTTGCCGGGACCACCGCCGGCGGGTTGACTCCATCCGACCTTGCCGTCTTCGTTTACAACCGAAGCCAGCGCAGTCCATCCCTTCCTTGCAACCGGAAGAAAGCGCTCTCTGTTTAAGATCCCATTATTGATTCCCCAGGCGATGCCGTAGGTGAAGAACCCGGTTCCGCTGCTTTCCCAATCATTGTGCTGCTCTGGATCATCCAGGTTGGGTCTCCAGAACCCATCGTCGTGCTGGCGCATCGCCAGCGACTCCGCCATTTGAACATACAAAGCCTTATAGCGGGCATAGCTTGCATGATGCTCGGGGAGGTGTTTCAGAATTCGGGTTAGCCCGCCAAAAGCCCACCCGTTTCCTCGGGACCACAACACCTTTTTCCCGTTCTTCGTTTTTTGAGGTTTGGAACGGGCGTCCCGATAGAACAGGCCCGCATCGTGGTCAAAGATTTCTCCATGCACATCCCAAAAGCAGGCATCCATCCAATTCACATACTTTTCATCCCCCGTCATTTGATACAGCATCGCGAGCGCCGGAGGCGCCGTAAACAGCCCATCCACAAAGCGATGTCCCGTGTTTTCCAAATACCATTCCCCGGGGGCGGACAAAGGATTCTCAACCTTGGGGTCTTCGAGAAACGCAAGGGTGGGCCGCATCATCATTTCATCGTTCTCAGCCCGATAACACCCATACCAAATCTGGCCGCAAATCAGCGGATAGGCCCCGCTTTCATACGGCCCGCCCCCCTGTTCCTTAATCTGCCAGGAAACCTGCTTCCCCCATGCCATGCAGTCATCCAGATAGGCACGATCCGACGTGCTTTCATACATGGCCATCAGCCCCGCATAATACGCGCCTCGAACCCAGTGCTGATTAGGGAATCTGAGCGGCTGACTATTCACATGCCCGCGGACGCGATCCGCCAATGCTTTGATCGGATTAGTCAGGTCAACCAGTTCAATCCGGCTCCAGTAAGCGGCCTCGGAGGCCCAGTCACTGGCTCGGTTTTCCAGTTCGATTTTGATCGTTTCTCCCGCGTGTTTCGTTAGATCAAATTGAAACGCTTGCCAGGAGGAGGCTTCGATGGATTTTTGCAGAACTTCGTCACCAGCTATCCTCACGACCAGGGTCCAGTTTCCTTTTGGGTGATTGTTGACTGCGAATGTGAGGGCGGTCTTTTTCCCTGCGGGTATATCAACGCTACGAGATAAAACGCAGGGAGTATCCCTGCTAAGCGGGTGAGTCAGCAGAACATTTTCGCGTCCGTTCCATTCCTTTCGCAGGCCCGGCTTCATCGCTGGTCCGCCCCAGTCCTTGACCTTCCAGCCCGGCGCAAACTGCTCGACCTGCTTGGGTAGGTCTTCGCTGACGCCGACCGCCCCGCTCCCCTTGCTTTTCGCAGGAGGCGCTTTCACACGCGCGCCGGGAGCCGGCTTCGAGGTCGCTGTCTTGGGATACGGCATCTTGGCATCGACTTCGTCGCGCCAGTCCTCGAACTGCTTTTTCAGCTTGGCAACCACCTCGGGCCGCTCTTCTGCGAGGTCGTTGCGCTCCCCGATATCATTGGCCAGGTCGAAGAGTTGCACCGTGCCGTTCTCGTAATACTCCAGCAGCTTGAAGTCGCCCGAGCGAATCGCTCCTCCAGGGCTTTGGTAGCCGTGATTGCTGTAGTGAGGAAAGTGCCAGTAGACCGGCCCCCGCTCGTAAGCGTCCCCGTTCAGCGCCGGAACAAAGCTTTTGCCGTCGACGTGCTGATCAGGCACCGCCGGCAGATTCATCATCTCGAGCAGCGTCGGGTAATAATCGGTTCCCGTCACGACTGCCCCGGACGTCGAATTCGGTTCGGTGCGACCGGGCCAGTAGACAATCAGCGGCACGCGAATGCCCCCTTCGTAGTTCCAGCCTTTCGCTCCACGCAGCGGAAGATTGGACGAAGCAAAACGGGAATCGAGCGCCTCACGAGATGCATTGGCGCTATACCCATTCGACGCCGACATGCCGCCGTTATCCGACGTGAAGACAATGATCGTGTTCTCTTCCAGTCCGAGTTCCTTCAGCTTCGCGCGAATGCGCGCCAGGCTTTCGTCGGTCGCCTCCAGCATGCCGGCAAACTCCACATTGTCCTGCTTCTGCTTCACCCACCAGACGCGCGCGTCCTGCTGTGCCTGCCGCTCGTTGGTCTCCGCCAGCGCCTTGAGTTCTTCCTTCGTGAGCGATGGTCCATCCGGATTGGGTTCGAGAATGAAGTCCGGCCCCTCCTGCTCTGGCATCGCCGCGAGCTTCCGGCGATATTTCTCCACTAGATCCGGGCGTCCCTGGATCGGGTCGTGCACCGCGAAGTGTTCGAGATGCACAAAGAAGGGCTGGTCCTGATTCCGCTCAATGAAATCCAACGCTGCATCGGTCAGCTTGTCCGTGTAGTAGTCGCCCTCTTTCGCCGGGAGCTTCTCATTGTAAGCGCCACCGAAAGGATAGTGATAGGATCTCACCCACCCCGTGATCTCCTCATCGAAGCCATAGGTCATCGGGTCCGCCCTCACATGCGCTTTGCCGTAGTTCGCCGTGGCGTAACCATGGCTCTTGAGTGTTTCGGCCAGGGTGATCTCCTCGTCCGGCAAAGCGGTCAACTTTTCCCCGTGATGCAGCGGCTCGTAATCCCGTTCGGGACGTCCACCGAGCCATTCCGTCAAGTTGATCCGGGCCGGGTATTTGCCCGTCAGAATGCTGGCGCGGCTTGGCGAGCAGACATGGCAGGTGGCATAGGCATTGGTGAAAAGCATGCCCTCCTTCGCCAACTGATCGATGGACGGGGTTTCATGAAACTCACTGCCGTAGCAACCGATGTCCCGCTGCCCCAGGTCATCGACCAGGAAGAAGATGATGTTGGGTTTCTCTTCTGCTGCCTGGGTTACACCACACGCAATTAGCGCGATTACTGCCAGCGCTGTAATGGCTGTTACACTTTTCATTTTTTGCCTCATGGTAATTTTAATATTGATATTATTTCTTATCCAGATCATTGGCAGCGCTGGCCTTGGGAGACACCGCCATGGG
Organism: Limisphaerales bacterium; assembly: GCA_047608975.1. Taxonomy (GTDB): domain Bacteria; phylum Verrucomicrobiota; class Verrucomicrobiia; order Limisphaerales; family JAYPXF01. The sequence continues at coordinate 5,191 of JBLFYM010000101.1, forward strand.
ATAATCCAGGTCGAACCTGCTGGAAGGGCCGTTCCTGAATTTGTCGAGTGCGGGGTTGTAGGTGTAGATGCCGATCTTGTTCGCCTCCGGTTTGAAGACCATGTAACGCAGCCATGATTCACCGCCGTTGTTCATCCCCTGGTAGTCGCTCAATATCTGGTGGACCGGGTTGCCATGATCTCCGGCGGAGGTAAGAACGGCCTCTGCACTGAAGTGACCGCAGAGAACCATGAACATGTTCTTGTGCTTCCTGACGAACTTTTGCCACATCTGCTCACCGTTGTTGCCTTTGAGTTTCAACCTGTTGTGGGTTCTCGTCTTGTTTCCCCTCAAGTAGGAGTGCGTCAGGACAATGGCACGGTGGTCAGGATGCTCGGCAACGATTCTGTTCGCCCAATCCAGGACTTCGTCGCGGGGGTGGTACTCAAGCGCGACAATAAGAAACTTCAGCCCGGCGGTCTCGAAGTGGTACCAGGAATTGTCATGGCGATCCGGATCGAAGGTGCCGCCAAACTCGCGACGTTTTGCGAATTTTTCACGTGGAAAGTATTTATTGAATCGAGTGGTCCGGTTGACGGCGATATTGCCGCCATACTTGTTGTCCGCCTTCTCGAAGCCCATGTCATGGTTTCCCAAGCACATGCAATAGGGCACTTTCCCGTCCAATATCGACATGGCTTTCTTGGCGATGGCCCATTCCTCGGGGGCGTCCGTCTGCACGATATCTCCTTCGTGAACAAGGAAGGCGATATTGAGTCGCTCCCGATTGTCACGCACCCAGCGGGTTTGCTCGATAAAGTAGCGGCGCAGGTCTCCGTTGCCCCACTTGTGGGATAGCTTGAGTCGAGTGTCGCAGTAGAACTGGGTATCAGGCAAAACCGCGATGGTGAAAGGTTTCGCGGTCTGGGCTGAATGCTCCGCTGCGCTCAGGCTCCGCAACGTCGCGCAGCCTAGAAGCACAACGGCCGTTGCCAGGATAGGTATGATTTTCATGTGTCTTTTCTTGCCGAACATCCGAAGGATTGCCACCCGCTACGGGAAGCGCACCTCCAATGCAGGGTTAAATTTTCCAGTCTTCATTCAGCTTTCGATTCCGGAGCGGTCGTTCTTACTTAATCTTCATCAGGGCCTGTTTGATGACGAAATCGACCAATTCCTGGCTGTTAAAATAGCCAGGCCAAAAACTATGCCCCTGATCTTTGATTCGTACCAGGGTGATGAGGTCTCCAACTTGGTTTTGCTTATAGATTTGCTCGAGACGACCGGAGTTTTCTGCGAGCGGAACGACCGTATCTTTTTCGCCGTGGATAATGAAAACCGGAATTTTATGCGTCGCCAGAATAGAAACTTTTTCGATAGGGTTCACTTCGGGCAATCTCCTCTGCAGCTCCTCAGCCGTCATTTGATAGGCCGACGCGGCTCGTTTCAAGCCGGGGTAGGTCGATACGTCGTACACGGGATAAATACCTGCGATCGCGGTGACGATCTGTGGATTTTTTACCGCCCAACTACTTACCCAAAGCCCGCCACGGCTTCTCCCCAGTAAGATTGGCTTTTTGGCAAAACCGAGTTCCTGCATTTTCGCGTATAGATGGTCGAATACCGGGAGCGCCACAGGGCTACCGTAGGCCTCTCCGACATCGACTCCAGCGACTGCGATACCGGCTTTCAAAAACTGCTGATGCATCCAGCTCTCAGCACGGTCGGGAGAGCCGGGGAGAGTTGGTCCATAGAAAATCCACGGCTTGCCTGAAGCGGGATTCTCCGGGTTCATCACAAATGCTGGATGCCCCTTAATTTCGAAGCTTTGTGAATTGAACAGCGACTGCTTTCTTGGAGGTAGAGCATCTCTTTGAGCAGAACTATTTCTTCGACCTCGAGCCATTGCTTTTCTTTGGGCTTCGCGCTCTTTTTCTGACATTGAAGAAAGCGCCAGATCTTTAAATTCAGCGAATTGATCATCCCAAATCTTGACCAGCTCAATCACCTTTTCGGGTTCTTCGCCCGAATGGTCAATGGCCTCAGCGCGATTGGCGCGAAGATCATAGAGATCCCATTTGCCTCCGTTGGCCGCTACCGCTTTCCATCCGTCTTTCATGACGGCTTTGTGTCCATCGTGAAACCACCAGAGATGGCTTCTCTCGACGATAGAATTCTCAGTAAAAGTGGCGACGAGACTTTTTCCCGGAGAATCAGGGCCATCGGTAGCAACATCTTTCGCTCCAGCGATATCCAGGATAGTAGGCACGACATCGATGACGTGCCCTGGAGTGGTTCGCAGCTCTCCGCGAGAGGCAATACCTTTAGGCCAGGAGATGATCATTGGAGTCGATATGCCACCTTCGTGGGTCCAGGTTTTGTGGCGGCGAAAGGGAGTGTTACACGCGGTCGACCAACCGGGGCCAAGACAGAGGTAAGTGGCTGCGGAACCTGGCGAGGCGGTCGGATCGTGTCCGTCGCCGCGGACCATGATCTCGGCCGAAGCGCCATTGTCAGACAGGAACATGACGAGAGTGTTTTCCCACTGCCCCATTTCTTTGATTTGCTCGAAAACCCGGCCTATCTCAATGTCCATCCGATGGATCATTGCGGAGTGAATCGCCATTTTGTCAGTTTGAAATTTCTTTTGTTCATCGGTTAGTGAATCCCACGGGACCGGATTGTTTACTTCCCCTGATCCCAGAATTTCGAAAGGTTCGGGACGGTGGTAGGGAGGGCCTATTTCGCGTTCCACCTCCGAGAGTTTATCCCCCACAGGCAGTCCGAGTTCGCGAATCTTTTCCCATCGTTTTTCTCGAATCACATCCCATCCGACTTGGTAGAGTTCCTGATACTTCGCGATATCCTCCGGCAGCGCATGGAGCGGGAAGTGGGGCGCCGTAAAGGCCAGATAGTGGAAAAAGGGCTTCTCGCTATGTTCGGTTTCATGCTCGTCGAGGACTTCTATCACATGATCGGCGAGCGCTATGGTGCTGTAGTAACCGTCTTCTTTTTTCACTACAGGTAACCGAACATCATCCTTCCGGTGTCTACTGGGTGTAAAAAAACGGTCCTGATCTTGCAGGTAGTAAGAGCGATCAAACCCTTCCTCTACAGGCAGGCCATCGATATGCCACTTCCCCGAATGATAAGAGCGATAGCCCGCTGGTTTCAAATACCGGGGCAGAAGCGGAGCCCAGTCGGGCCTTGTTCCCTGGTTGATTGACACCGCACCAGGGATGCTGTCCCGTCGAACCTGCTGCGCATAAAATCCGGTGAGCAATGAGGCGCGCGTCGGCCAGCATCGAGCCGTATTATAAAACTGAGTATAGCGAAGTCCATTTTCGGCGACGGAGTCGAGATTGGGCGTCGCTATTTCACCGCCGTAGCAACCTAAATCCGAAAACCCAAGGTCATCCGCCATGATGAGAAGGATGTTGGGTCTATCTCCTCCAATGGAAACTTGCGAGGTAAGACTTAGAAGGAGCCCTATCAGGCTAAGCTTTCGGTAGATCATGCTAATTTTTTTGATTATATGGAATTCCTCTAGTTGGGTGATTCAGGATTCGAGACGATGATCGTGATTCTTTTTCACTTTCAATGCCTTCACTTTATTTTAAGGGATGTCAGCCCCGCCCTCGGTCTAACGAGTTTGGAACAATGGGTCGCTCATTTCACTGTTGTGCTTCTCCCAGATCTCGATCAATTCAGCCAGACGCTCGGGCTCGGCGGCGGCTAGGTTGTTCTCTTCAGAGATATCTTTCGAGAGATCGTAGAGTTCCCATTTCGCTTTGCCGGAGTTGAGCCTTCCACCCATGCGCAGCAGCTTCCAATCGCCGTGTCTCAGCGCCGTCCTTCCGCCCTGACGCCAGAAGAGGGTTTCGTGGGGAGTCCCTTCGTTTTCGCCGGTAAGATAAGGAATCAGATCCACCCCTTCGACTTGCTTCGGGGCGGTAACGCCAGCGCTGTTTGCTGCCGCGGTCGCAAAGATATCGAAGGAGCTGACGGGCTTTTCATAAACCCCGCCAGCAGGAATTTTGCCTTTCCACTGAACCATGAACGGCACTCGGATCGCACCTTCATACATCTGGCCTTTGGAACCCCGCAATGGAAGGTTCGAGGAGGTGAGTTCTTTGGTTGGACCGCCGTTGTCGCTGAGGAAAAAGACGATTGTGTTTTTTTCGAGACCTGATTTCCGCAACTGCTCCATGACCGCACCGACGCTGTCGTCCATGTTCGCCAGCATGGCCGCGAAGATGCGGCGATGGATGTCTTCAATGTGGGCGAATTTCTTCATGTAGGCGTCCGCGCCCTGGAGGGGGCTGTGGACCGCGTTGTAGGCGAGGTAGAGAAAGAACGGTTTGTCGTCGTGACGATCGATGAAGTCGACTGCTTCGCGGGTGAGGGCATCGGTAAGGTATTCCGTTTCCACCACGGGTTGACCGCCGCGTACGATCGGGTTGTTGGCGTCGTAGTCGGGTTCGGCGTTCCGCATGTGGGTGGTGTAGATCAATCCCTTCTTGCCAACCCATCGGCCCTTGCTGCCATCCGGAAGGCTTCGGCGCCGAAGCATGGTGGTCACGCCCTCGTAGGGAGGCGGCACGAAGTAGTGGCCTTCGTGGGTGAAGCCGAAGAACTCATCAAAGCCGTGACGGAACGGGTGATACTTTGCCGTGCCGCCCTGGTGCCACTTGCCGATGATGCCGGTGGTGTAACCGGCGTTCTGCAGAGTCTCGGCGATCGTGACTTCCCCGACTGGCAGTCCGAAGCCCGGTTCTTCATTGAGCGGTCCGGTAGGATTGAATTCGTAGCCGAAGCGGGTCGGAACCCGCCCGGTGAGCAATCCCGCGCGTGAGGGACTACAATTGGGACCCGCGACATAGCCGGCGGTGAAACGGACGCCGTTCGCCGCGATCGAGTCGATATGTGGTGTGGGAATCTCGGGATTCCCCTGGCAGCTCAGCTCGCCATAACCGAGGTCATCCGCGAAGAGGACGATGATGTTGGGTCGTTCAACGGCCGAGGCGCCAACGGCTATGACAGCAGTCAGCAACAGGGCTGAAAGGGATTTGGATCGAGTCATTTTCATGATGATTATCTACGCAGAATCAATGAGACCCCGCAAATTCTGCCGTTCTATTTTTTTCAAATTGACTCGGACCGTCCCGCACGAGACCAAGGGACAGCCTATTTATTGCGGCGCGGACGAGGCTTGCGACCAGGCACCTTCTTGGCGTCCGCCGGTATCGGCGCGTCGGCAGGCGACAACACACCGCCCGCGGGCAGACGCTTCAATTCCACATCCTTCACCTGCACCCGCATCGCCGGTCCGCGGTGCACCTGCAGCGCCAAAACTCCCTTCATCAGGCGTCCTTCCTGATGGTGATCGACAATGTCGGCGCACAGCTTTCCGTTGAGTCTGTGCTGCAACCGGTTGCCGATCGCGATAATTTCGAAGGTGTTCCACTCCACCAGCTTGATCTGCTGAATCGGACCGGTGGTCCCGGTGATCCATTTGTCCCCCGCCTTGTCCACGATCACTTTCTGACCATGCTTCGCCACAATTCCGCGTCCCCGTTCATGATACAACATTCCGTTGTTTTCCGGCTTGGGATGAATGTCGCACTGATAGCCTCCCACGACATACTCGCCCGCGTCCTTGAGATGCTTCGAACGATATTGGATTCCCGAATTGCTGTCACCGATCAGGCGAACCTTCGCGCGCAGATGGAAGTTTTCAACCTCACCATCCCAGATCAGGAACCGGTTGTAATCCAGCGGTGCTTCGTCCGTCGTCACGCCCGTGATCGAGCCATCCTGTACCGACCAAAGTTTCGGATCGCCTGACCAACCCTGCAAAGTATTGCCGTCGAAGATACGCTCAAAGTCCGGCTCTGCAGCAGTCAGTCCGCCACCCAGCGGGGTCATCAACAGGCACGCGATCACAATCAGGTTTCGTTTCATCAGCAGGGTATTCATGGTTTTCTGTTTGGATATCGCAAATCACTGCCGATTCTGCCGATTTTTCCGAAGGGTGTTTTGCGAATCATCATGTCATGGAGTGTTCGAGAACTCAGGGGCAGGATATTTCCCTACCGATTTGGTTCACCACACATGGGAAGTTGCAATTCTCGATCTCAGCCTAGTTCTTGAACAGCTCGTGCTCGGGATCGGCGCCGGAGATGAGGTAGGCGAGCAGATCGAGGATGTCGTCTTTCTTCATCATGGCGAGGAGGCCGGGCGGCATCATGGAGATCGGGGACGGCTCGATGGAGTTGATGACATCGGTGTTCACCTTCGTGACGGTGCTCGGGGTCATCATGTCGGTGTTCACCCAGTAGGTGTCGCCTTTCATGTTCATGATCCGACCGCTCAACTTCGTGCCATCCTTGAGATTGAAGTTGCTCGCGCCGTATTGGTCGCTGATTTCCTTGCCGGGTTCGATGATCGATTCCAGCAGATCGTGCGCGCTGAATTTGCCGCCGGCCGCGGTGAGATCGGGTCCGACCGCTCCGCCTTCACCCTTGAAGCGATGACAGACGTAGCAGGATCCGGCGCCGAACATCTGGCGGCCGTTCTTGAAGTCGCGGCCTTTCTTCAAGCCATCTCCAAGCAATTCTTTCATATCCGTCATCGCCCACATTTTGACGAAGCTTCGGGCTTCGAGGGTGAACCGGGTCGCACCTTCCTGTGGCAAGGTCTCCATGATCTTGCTTAGAGCTGACGTCAGAGCACTTGCAGGTACGGATTTTGTGGCGTGCTTTTTGATGTCGTCGAGATAGTGGCGCAGGCGAGCTCCACCCATGTAGTTGCCAGCCAAGACAAACCACTGGAAATAGGTCTCCCGCATTTCAGGGGTCCAACCCTTTTTGACGTGGCGGAGGTTGAGGGCGTATCCGATCTGCTCTTCCTGACCGGAAGCTTTTTCAAGCAGGGCCATTCCTTTCCTGGCGGCAGAAGGAGCCTGAAGGAATTGCATCATGCCGGAGAGGTCGCGGTTTTCTTCTGGAGTTTGGGCGGGATAGATGTTGTCTAGCCAGGTGATGAGTCTGCTTTTCAGCGCGGGCTTGGGTTGTCCGCCACGGGTCAGGGCCAGGGTGAGGCCACGGAGGACATCGAGGCGCTGTTGGCGATTCTTGAGGTTGCCATAGTTTAAGCCCATCGATTGCTCGAGGATGGCGGCACCGGAGTTCTTTCCATCGGTGCGGGCCAAGGCGATCAGAGCGGCGGTGGCGATCACAGGATTCTTTTCACCGGCGAGGCGAGGCTTCCAGTTTTTGATCGGCTGCTTTTCCAAGGCGACTCGGGCGGCGTGCCGGATACCACGGTCACTTGCTCCAAGGGATTTCCAGATCCTGTCCAGCTGCTTGGATTTTGCAGCGGATGCGTCTTTTTGAACAAAGGCTTCGAGTCGGTGCCGGCGTATTCGGGCTTGCTCGCCGGCGGTGACCAATTCTGCAGGAGCGGTGGATTCGTTCCCGGTGTAAGTGACACGGTAGAGACCGGATTGGGTCCGGCGGCCACCAACGGTGAAATACATGGCACCGTCTTCGGCGTTCACCAGAATGTCGGTCAAAGGAAGCGGCTGGGCGCTGGCAAATTCTTCAAAGACGCCGGTGTAGGTGGAACCCTTGGGCTTGAGATGGACGGCGTAGAGTTTGCCGTAGGACCAGTCACAGATGAAGAACGCCTGCTGATACTTGGCGGGGAATTTGGCACCGGTTCCGAAAGTCACGCCAGTCGGAGAACCCGGGCCGATGTCGACCGCGGCCCCGAAAGTGTCGGTGCAATAATCCATGAACTTGCCGGAACCCACGCGCCAACCGAACTCGGCGCCATCGATGACGTGATTGACGCGGGTTGGTCGATACCAGGGCGTGTTCAGGTCCCACTCCATGTCGGCATCGAAGGTGAAGAGTTCGCCGTCCTGATTGAATGCCGCATCGTACTGGTTGCGAAATCCGGTTGCGACGATCTCCCACGTCTTGCCTTCGGGATCAATCTGCGCGATGTGACCGCGCGGCGCTTCCGTTCCCTTCATGAAATGCTGGAGGGAGGGAAACAGCTGATCTTCGGCCCAGACTTCCGGGACGCGGGAATGGGTGTAGTCCGCCGGCAATTCGGTCTGGTTGCCCATCACCACGTAGAGATGTTTTCCGTCCGGCGCGGGAAGGACGGCATGCGGCCCGTGTTCCCCGCCGGTGGCGGCCAGCTTCTTGATGGTGACCACCTTGTCAAACTGGTCGTCGCCATCGGTGTCCAGCAGACGAAAGACACCCGAACCCGTGGAACTGGCGCGGGAGTTCACGACCACGTAAAGGCTGTCGAATGCGTAGCACAATCCCTGGGCGTGTCCGATGTTTGGGAGCTTACGCAGCGCTGGGTCGGTCTTGACTGGGGGCTTTTTTTCGTCCTGCCGCATTTTGGAATTATCCTCGGTAAAGGTAATCTGCTCGACAGATGCCGGATCGACCTTCTCGCCCAGCTTGGGAACCGGAAAGCGATAGAGCCCGCCATACTGATCGCTGACAATCAACCGCCCCTTGTCGTCCTGGCACATCGCAACCCAGGAACCCTTGTCATCACGGGGGACGGAATAGATCAGCTCGATCTTAAACCCCTCGGCGAGCCGGATCCGCTCCGGCGGAGTGGCGCTGCGTTGGGCGTGGGCGAAAGTGTTGGCGGCGAACACAGCCGCCAACAACATCGGGATTCTCATCAGTCGCTTCATAGTCATTTTCTATGCCGATATCACAAGTGGTTCTTAATTCTGCCGTTTTTGGATAAAACTTTTTGAGCAAAGGCAACAGATTCTGGCTGTGAGACGGTGCTGGAAATGGATTCCTCTGCCGACCATCGAAGTTTTTTGAGCCTTTTTGCCAACAATCAGGCAGAATGACCGGCGAAGGACGATTCACTTATGACGGAACAAACAATGGTCTCAACGCACAAACGAGAATACCGAATCCTGATGAAATTTCTGCTGCTGGTTTGCGCCAGCTGCGGCACGTTTTCAACAGCGGTTTCAGCGGCGAAGCCGCAATTGGATGGAACGGCAAATGCCAGTCCGGCTCGGACTTCCCCGAACATCGTTCTGATTCTTTCTGATGATCAGAGCTACACGGACTACAGCTTCATGGGGCATCCTCACATCGAGACTCCGCACCTCGACAAGCTGGCATCGCAGAGCTCGGTGTTCCGACGCGGCTATGTGCCTACCGCCCTGTGCCGGCCGGCCTTGATGTCGCTGGCGACGGGTCTCTATTCGCACCAGAACAAGACCACCGGCAACAACCCTGATCCGACTCCGGCCAACCAGGCCCACGCGAAAAAGGCCGGCAAGGACATCCGCGAGGTGCTCATCTCGCACATCGACGAGACCGGAGCCCTGCCTCAGTGGCTCGCCAAGAAGGGGTATGTCAGTCACCAGAGCGGCAAGTGGTGGGAAGGCTCCTACCAACGGGGTGGATTTACCGAGGGAATGACCCGGGGCTTTCCCAAACCCAAAGGAAGACATGGAGACGACGGTCTCAAGATTGGCCGCGAGGGGATGAAGCCGGTCTTTGATTTCATGGATCGCTCGGTGAAGGACGAGAAACCGTTCTTTGTCTGGTATGCCCCCTTCCTGCCGCACACGCCGCACAATCCGCCGAAGCGGCTGCATGACAAATACCTGGCCAAGGGCGTCCAGAAGCGGGTCGCCCAGTACTATGCCATGTGCGAATGGTTCGACGAAACCTGTGGTCAGCTGATGGACCATCTGGACGACGCCGGCATCGCGGATAACACCCTCGTCATCTACGTCACTGACAATGGCTGGATCCAGTCCGAAGGCGGCTCCTACGCTGTGCGTTCCAAGCGCAGTCCCTACGAAGGCGGCACGCGCACGCCGATCATGTTCCGCTGGCCAGGGAACATTCCGGCGGCCGATCGCCCGGAACTCTGCACGTCCCTCGATATCGTCCCGACCATCCTGGCGGCGGCCGGTGCCAAAGGGCCGCACGACTTCCCCGGACTCAACCTCCTGCCCCAACTCAAAAGCGGAAAGGCGATTGGGCGCGACACCTTGTTTGGTGAATCCTTTGCGCACGACATCGCCGACATCGAAAACCCGTCGGCGTCCTTGCTCTACCGCTGGGTCATTCGTGGTCACGACAAGCTCCTCCTCACCTACGACGGCGCACCGGGGAAGATGAGGTATCCCCCCGCGGGCGGCGCGGCACAGCTCTTCGATCTGAAAGACGATCCCGGTGAGAAGGTGAATATCGCCGCGAAGAGCCCGAAGCAGGTGAAGGAACTCAGCGCCCTCCTGAAGGATTGGTATGTTCCCGACGAACGTCAAGCCGGCAAAGCCGCGCCGGCGGCTCCCAAGCCCGAGCGGAAGCCCCGAAAGAAGCGCGCGGCCGCCGCGGCGAAGCCGCAATTGGATCAAACGGCAAAGGCCAGTCCGGCTCGGACTTTGCCGAACATTCTGCTTCTCTACGCCGACGATCAGCGCAATCACACCCTCGGCGTCGCCGGGCACCCGATTGTGAAAACCCCGAACATTGATCGACTCGCCAAAGAAGGCGTGCGATTTGAGAATGCCTTCGTTTCCACGTCGACCTGCTGGGTCGGTCGGTCCTGCCTCTTCACCGGCTGCTACGAACGCAAACATCTGTATAAAGTCACTCCCGGACCGCTCAATCCGAAGCTGTGCGAATCCTCCTACTTCGCCGTCTTGAAAAACGCAGGCTACCGAACCGGACACCTGGGCAAGGAGCACGTCAGCATTTCGGATGAGTCCGCTACGGCCATGTTCGACGTTCGCCAAAAGATCGGCCGGCGGCCCTATTTCAAGAAGCAGCCGGACGGCAGCGAGCGCCACGAAACGCAAATTCTCGGCGATTGGGGAATCGAGTTCCTGAAAGAGCAACCCAAGGATCAGCCGTTCTGCCTGCAACTCAGTTTCAATGCCACGCATGCCGAGGATGGCGACAAGCGCCCGGGGATCGGTCACTTCCCCTGGCCCAAAGTCACCGACGGAATGTACGAGGATCAGGAAATGCCACTGCCGTCGCTTAATGACCCGGCGATCTACGAATCGCAGCCGGACTTCCTCAAGCAGTCGATCAATCGGCAGCGCTTCTTTTGGCGCTGGGACACCCCGGAGAAATACCAGACGAACATGCGCGCCTACTTCCGCATGATCAGCGGAATAGATCACGTCGTCGGTCGCCTCGTGAAACAACTGGAGGAACAGGGTCTCGCGGACAACACCGTCATCATCTACACGGCCGACAACGGCTACTACCTCGGCGACCGCGGCTTCGCCGGCAAGTGGACCCACTACGAGCAGTCCCTGCGTGTGCCTTTGATCGTCCACGACCCGCGACTGCCGAAGGCCAAGCGGGGCCGCTTGCTTTCCGGAATGGCCCTGAACAGCGACCTCGCTTCCACCCTGATCGAACTGGCCGGCCTTCCCACGCCTGAGGCCCATACCGGCCGCAGCCTTGCTCCGCTCCTTCGGGGTGACGAAGTCACCGACTGGCGCAAAGACTTCCTCTGCGAATTCCTCGCCGTGCCCGGGACCATTCCCCGCTGGGAAGGCGTGCGGGGCAGTCGCGCGACCTACGCCCGCTACTTTGTCGATGGTCCGGAGAACCCACCCTACGAATTCCTCTTCGACCTCAAAAACGACCCTGACCAACTGACCAACCTGGCTTCCAACGAGAAGCCACATCCTTTCCTCAAAAGAATGCGACGCCGATGTGATCAGCTGGTAGCCAGCGCAGGCCCGCCCATGAAGGACATCGCCGAAGTCCGGAAGAAATCGAGAAAGAAAAAATGATCCGCATGACAACGTTCAAATCCATCCTCTCATGTTTGCTGGTGTTCATCGCCAGCGCTCACCTTGCTCCGGCTGCAGACAAGCGCCCCGATATCGTCTTCATCATCGTGGATGATCTGAATGACTGGGTAGGCTGCCTCGGAGGTCATCCCGATGCCAAATCGCCGCACATCGATGCGTTGGCCGCCAGTGGGATGTTGTTCTCCCAGGCCTACTGCAACTCGCCACAGTGCCGTCCTTCCCGGACGAGCCTGAATCATGGAATTTACCCTTTCAACACCGGCATCTACTTCAATGCCCGGGGAAAAACGGAAAAGAAGATCGCGACCCCGACGATGCAGCAGTTCTTCATGGATGGCGGGTATCGCGTCGCCAGCGGCGGCAAGGTCTTCCATGGCAACCCCGGCAAGGTGGGGGATTCACTTTTTGGCCGGCCGCGGGATCCCAAGCCCCCCAAGGGCAAGGACAACTTCAATGCCTTGAGAGCGCCCAACGACGGCTATGCCTTGGATACCACTGACGAGAACATGGGCGACTACAAGGTCTCACAATGGGCCAACGAGCAGTGGAATACGGTGACCGAGAAGCCTCTCTTCATGTCGGTCGGTTTCTACCGCCCGCATCGTCCCTTGCAGGTGCCGAAGCCTTGGTTTGAGTTGTTTCCGCTCGATTCCATCCGCCGCCCCACCGAACCGCAAGGGGTGGATGATTGGGACGACCTGCCGGAGTTTGCTCGCAAACTGGCACGGACCCACGCCCATAAACCCATGCACAAGGGCCTCAGCGATCACGAGTACATCGTCGCGAACAAACAGTGGGATGTGACGATCCGCGCCTACCAGGCTTCGATCGCCTTTGTGGATCGCCAGATCGGGCGCTTTATCGAAAGCCTGCAGAAGAACCCACGCGGGCGTGAAACCTATGTCATGCTGGTGAGCGATCATGGCTGGCACTTGGGCGAGAAGAAGCACTGGTGCAAGGGAGCCATCTGGGAGCAGACCACCCACATACCCTTCATCGTGCGTGGTCCGGGTGTTGATGCCGGATCGAGGTGCACCCAGCCCGTCAGCCTGATTGACGTCTACCCTTCTCTGGTGGATCTTGCGGGAATGGACGTCCCGGATTGGTTGGACGGCAAGTCCATCAAGCCCCAGCTGGCCGAGCCGGCCACGCGGCGATCACCTGCGATTTCATCCTATGGGGAAGGCAATACCTCGATTCGCACCGAACGCTGGCGCTACATTCGCTACGAGGATGGCTCCGAGGAACTCTACGATCACCGGATCGACCCCGACGAATGGACGAATCTGGCAAACAAGCCGGAGCACGCCAAGACCGTGCAAAAGTTGGCCAACAAGATCCCCGCAAACCAGCAACCGGGACTGAAGGTGCAGGACTGGTTCGACAAATTCCAGAAATAGCGCCGGGCGAGATACTCGCGATGGAACACGACCGCTGGATAAAGTTGGCCAATTTGCGGCAGAATCCGTCCCACGAGTGGATATACCTGTGATGGAACACGACCGTCAGGATAGAGGTGGCCAATTGCTGCAGCTCTTTGCCCGCCACGACCGGGAGCTGCGCGCCTATTCGCGCCTGATTCTTCCTTCGGTGGATCCCATTGACGACGTCATGCAGGAGGCCAGCATCGTGATCTGGCAGAAGCAGGACCAATTGCGTCACGCGGATGAGTTCCTGCCCTGGGCCAAGGTCATCGTCCGCAACATCAGCCTGCAGCGTCGCCGCAAGCTGATACGCGATCGCCATGTCTTCGATGACGACCTGGTGGAGCGTCTGCTGGCGGAGGAAGATGCGGAGCAGGCGGCGAGCGACGAGTCCGCCCGCGAGTATGGCGCGGTGATGACCTGTCTCAATAAATTCTCCGACGAGCGCAGGCAGCTGATCCTGGCTCCTTATGGCAGCCCCGGAGGCGTGAAGGAAATCGCGGAACAGTCGAATCGTTCCCCGAACAGCCTCTACAAATTGCTGCAACGGCTGCGCACCAAACTGATGAACTGCGTGGAAGCCGAACTGAACTCCAAACCCATCTGAACATGAACCCCGAACGACTCGACGAACTCATCCAGAAATACGTCTTGGGAAACCAGACGCCAGCGGAGACGGAGGAGTTGTCACTTCACCTCAAGCGGGAGGATTCTGCAGCCGCGCGCCGCCAGCTGAGGCTCGCTCTCAAAGCGGACGTGCACCTGCAGGAAGCGGCCGCTGAGTTGCAGAGTGAGCCGGGTGATGAAATGGCTTCGCGGGCGGGCCATCCCCGGGTCGTTTCCCTGAAGAGTGTTCTCTGGACCGCGGGTGCACTCGCCGCCGCCATCTCGGTGGGAATGTTCGTTGTGTTTCAGAACCCCACCGGTCCGCAAGAGGACTTGGGAGTCGCCACCGTGTTGCGGATCGAAGGTCAGGCGCTGGCCAACGGGGAGCGCGCAGTGTCCGGCGGTGATATCTTGCAGGCCGGCGACCGCTTGACGATGGCGGAGGGTCTCGTTGAGTTGGTTTTTCGCGACAGCGGCGTGCATGGCATCGCGACCGCGCCACTGTCCTTCACGGCAGAAAGTTCACGACGCATCTTTCTTCACCGGGGTGACGTAAAACTGCATGTGCCCCCCCAAGGCATCGGCTTTGTCGTGGAGACGACGGAGCGCGAAATCACCGATCTGGGAACCGCTTTTGTCGTGACCGCCCGGGAAGCCGAGTCCCGCGTCCTCGTGCTTGACGGACAGATCGCCGTGGGCAAAAAGAACGGCGCATCCAGACAGATTATGATGGAAGGGGAAGCGGCCACGTTTGACCAGACCAACAAGATCCGCCGGAGCGGAAGGAAGCCGCTCGGAATACCGGAACTATCTCCTCCCGCGACGAAACCAGACGGGCTCTCGCTGCCGGGAATGATCTACACTTTGAAAGACATCGACCTGCCGACCAAACCACACAAGCTGGACCTCATGGGGCAGCGTCTTGTGCCACTGATCCTTTCCGGCTTCCGGGATCGTGACAGTCTCGCCGGACTTCAGTCAGGAAAACCGGTCCAGTTCACCGGCATCGCGGGTGCCTACAATCACTTCGCCGAGCGCAACGGCCTCAGTCCCGAGTCCGTAAGCCGGGCGGGTTGGCTTACCTGGTATGGCGGCCAACTCACTCCGCCGCGTCCCGGTCGCTATCGCTTCTGGGGATACGCGGACAACAACCTGTTCGTAGCCATCAATGGGAAACCTGCGTTCGACGGATCGCGCTACGACTCCGCCATCCGTGAAAACATCACCGTCCCCCGAGAGAACCATCCCGCCTGGCCATGCCTCAATTCACGGGCTGGCTTCGCGGCGGGACCGTGGATCGAGGTGGGCGACGATCCCGTGCAGTTCGATCTCCTCTTCGGCGAGAGATTCGGCGACCTGACCTTCGGATTGCTGCTGGTGGAACGTGAAGGCGACAGCTATGAATCGACTTTCTGGGGCCAACCCAAGTGGCCGCTGTTCCTCACCGCAGCACCCGGAGAATCCCAGCAGCAGGAACTCAATCGCCTACGCGCCCACATGGAGCAGAAACTCATGGGATCATTCTCTGTCTCCAGCAACGCCTTGTGGAAGGTTGAGGAATCCCTGTGATTCATCCACTCCGGGTTTGATGGGGCGGTAGATTTTCACCGGCAAGCCGGGCTTTGCGGAATCCAGGTCATGGGCAGGACGCGTGCGGCGGTGCTGCACAGTGTGGATACGCGGAGGCCCGCTCCTGCCGGATGCGAAACGGGCGGTGCGAAGGGTCGTGTCTTTCCTGATAATGATCGGTCCCTGATCGGGTCGCTGCCGTCCGATGTGTAGTGGATGGTTGCGCCTGGACTGGGACGCATCGCCACGTTCTGTTCGCTGCAGAAGGGAACGGATTGGATTTCCAAAAAGCCCTCCGCCGATTTCAGGCCAGAATCTGTTTCACGGCGTGCGCGTGCTCGACTCCGGTGAGACGCTGATCGAGGCCTTGGAAGCGATGGGTGAAGCGTTCGTGATCAATTCCCAGGCAGTGCAGCATGGTGGCGTTGAGATCGCGGATGTGGACGGGGTTTTCCGCGATGTTGTAGGAGAAGTCATCGGTCTCGCCATGGGAGACGCCGCCCTTCACGCCGCCCCCAGCCAGCCACATGCTGAAGCAGCGGCCGTGGTGGTCGCGACCGTCGTTGGCTTTGCCCTGAC
>JBLFYM010000102.1:0-21044 GCA_047608975.1 Limisphaerales bacterium
GGAGCAGATCGTCATCCGCATCAAGGATAGGCTGGGTCAGGATAAAAATTACATGCGCCGCAATTTTCAGATCGTTCAACATCTGATCAGCGGTGACGAAGAGGTGGATCCCGAGGCGAATCCCAAAAAATGGCGCTCGTGGAAGATGCCCAATCGCGATTTCACCTTTGCGATTCTCGATTCACGTCTCTGGCGTTCCAGTCAGGATACGGCGATGTGGGACGACGAAGGCTGGGGGCATATGCGGGATCTCTATGATCGTGCTGATCCCACCCGCAGTCTGCTCGGAGAAGAACAGTTCGCCTGGCTTCAGGAGCTCGTGCGGACTGATTCATCCCGACTGATCTGCCTGACCGGGATCAATGGCATGCACACCGTCTGGACCGGCGGCAACAAATACAGCAACACGGATGAACCCTTTGCCCAGCGTGATCGCGTCGCGGCCGACTACGCCGGTTGGGTGGCCGCCGGTTCCGATCGGGTGATTGAATTGCTCGGATCTCGGGATGGCATCGTCACGGTCTACGGCGACGTCCATAACGGCTGCATCATGAAGAACACTGATCACGGACTGATCGAATGCAGCTTCGGACCGATCGGTCGCAGTGGTGGACGTGCGGTGATCCCGGGCTTCGGTGGCAAGATGAAGGACTTTGACGGTCGACCGCTCGAAGTGACCGCGCTTTACCACAAGACCCACGCTGACCCCGCGCTCACGCCGCAGGCACCGGGTGCGCCTTTCTATTGGAACTTTCTTGAAATGGAATTTGATCCCCGGGCAGCGGATCCCGCCATCGGATTGCGACTGCGAAACATGATCGACGCACCAGACGCTGCACCGCGCGGCGGCGCGCCACTGGAAACGGCGGCTTCGGCAACTGGTCGGAAGGCGTCCAGCCAGGTTGAACCGGTGAAACTCCTCCCCAACTCAGATGTTCGGATTGTCCATACCGACGGTCGTCCCATTCGTGGGACTCGAAGCGGGGAAGACGCCCGAACCCCGACCGTCGCTTTGACCGATATCGATCCCGGATCGCAGGTGATTGTTACCGCGTTCGATGGCCGTAAATCGATGTCGCGGGTGGTGACAACCAGCTCGGTTCAGGGATAGCGGGGCCGGTGAAGTTTGGCGTGTTGGAGAAGCGAGGTAGCGCCCCAAGTAGTGCAATCTCGTAGCTTCGGCTGCCAGCCGAAGCTACGAGGTGCCCGTATGCCTGGCGATCTTCGTGGTTGGGAGTTGTTGGAATGGTCTGGGCCCGACAGCAGGCTGTCTCGATAGATCGGCAGAGGACTGTAGCAGTCCAAGACTGCTGCCGCTTCTGCCAATGCCCCAAGATTTTCAGGAGCCACGCTTTTCCTGTGGCATTCCTCCAATGTGCGGTCATCCGTTTCGGGCTGGACTTATGGGGGCCGCAGGTCCGCAATAAAATTACCGGTTGGATTGAGCTACCGCTGGGAACTGATCTACTTGCGCAGATTTGAGCCAACAGTTTTTGGCGTAGGTGAATTGATGGAGGAGCAACAGATGAAGACACAATATCGAAAACAAACGAAGATCTCGTTATCCCTCGGCGTCATGGCGGTTCTCACCGTGGCGCGGGTGGATGCTGCGACATTGGCTGACGTGCAGAAGCATTTGCTCAGCAGCCCGGAATTCGGCGAATTGCATCATACAGAGCTTCGTTTCAGTCGTAACAACGGCGTGTCCAAAACGAACGTAACGAAGATGTTCACCCGTTGGCGGAGCAACGCATTCTATACTCAGAGGCTGAAGTTCAAGGGTCGCCGCCCTCAAGATGTAGATCAGCCCGACCAGTTTCCGGGTTCCTACTCAGGTGTGATTGGGACGAACGAATGGAGTATCGGCGGGTGGACTTTTCGCTACCATCTGACTCCTGGATATCTGCGTGACAGGCCGGGGCAAGGAAAGGATAGGAACGTCGACTACACCGTCAATCTTGGCCTATGGGGGATCCTGCCGGGTACACTGAGATTTACCGGTGCCAATTTTCGATATCAGCGAGAGTATTCTTCACCTCTTTTCATGCACGGAACATTTCATACCAATGGCCATGGTGATGTGACGCATTGCGTGTATGGGGCTGAGGGGAAAGAATGGGAACGACGCCTTGATTATGAGTTTTTCCCAAAACGGGACGGTGTTTCCGCGCTGGCCCGAAGGATTCAGGAATCATTTCACCTTCCTCCCTCTTTTTCCTCTACCAACTCTGAACACCTGGTTTCACACTACGTTCCGTACTCGCCGGCGATACATGAATACCTGTTTGACCCCTACCGTTTCGGTTACACGAATCGCCCATATTACCGGTTGGTTTCCAACGGGATCACATATCTGAAAGCCAAGGACGGCAGTATGGAACCAATGGCAACTTCTGCGGAAGCGATGGCGGATATGCTTGCCTCTGAGATTGCTCTGTTAAATGCCAATTCGACGAATTCCTTCATCCGCGCGCGAGGCGTTAAGATTGCTTTGGGATGCTTATTCCTTCTCCCGTTGTTCCTGCTGTGTTGCTGGCGACTGAAAAGTGCGCGGCAGTAGGTTCGAACGAGGGGGAATTATTCAGGCAACTCTTCCCCGTTGGTTTCGGGGGCGAAGCGGAGGATGAAGAGTCCCAGCAGAAAGAGTCCGCTGAGGAGGGTGGCGGTTTCGTTGATGGTGAATCCCTGGTCGTTTTGCATCCAGGCGGTGAGGAAGAGCACGGGGGCGGCGATGATGCGGCCGAGGTTGAAGCAGAGTCCCAACCCGGTTCCGCGCAGTCGGGAGGGAAAGAGTTCAGGGAAGTAGATGGCGTAGCCCGCGTGGATGCCACTGACCAGGAATCCAAAAACGGGGAGAGCCCACCAATAGAAGGCGCTGGCCGCCTGATTAAAGAATCCGAACAGGGCGACGCTGCTGATAAATCCCCCGATGAAGAAGAAACGAAACGCACCCCGACGTCCCAGCCGTTCACTGATCGGACCAAAGGCGAGCATGCCAAACAGTCCCCCGGTCATCACCAGGAAGTGACCCGTCATTTCCTGTTTTTTGATGGCGCTGAATTCTTTTTCCAGTGCCGCCTTCGGATCGACGGATTGAACGGCTGCCTGTTGGATCACGGTGCGTTCGGCGGCGTTGCGCATGAGGCTACGGCCGTAGATTTTGACTCCCCAGAACGTGGCCAATCCGATCGCTGCGAGTGAGACGCTAACGAGAGTTTTGCTGAGCAGTTCGCCTCGGAACAGATCGCTGATGTGGCCGGTGCGTTTGGAGGGATCTTTCTTGGCTGCCTCGCGAGCCTTTAGCCAACTCTCTGGTTCTTTGAGTTTGAAGCGAATCCAAATGGTCAGCAACGCCGGTAGGACGCCAAGGCCGAATGCTAGCCGCCAGTTCAGATCTGGGATGGCTTCCGTTTTTAGGTCGGGGTTGCCGACGATGAATGCGCCCGCAGCGATGGCGAGATAGGAACCCAAGGCACTGGTGGCGTGAAAGATTCCGAGGGAACGCACACGAGCGAACGCGGGGAAAACCTCGGCGACCATTGCGCTGGCGACGGCCCACTCGCCGCCGACTCCCATCGCCACGAAGAAGCGCAGGACGATGACCTGTTCCGCGGATTGTGCGAAGGCGGTGAGGCAGGTGAAGACGGAGTAGATGAGGATCGTGATGACCATGGTTTTGGCCCGACCGATCCGATCACTGAGCATGCCAAAGTAGACGCCACCAACCGCTCCGCCTATGAGGAAGGCCCCCAAGGCGAGTTTGGAGATGGCATCACGCTTCTCCGGCGCCGTTCCCTCGGGAAGAAGTGAGGACATCATCTCCCGCATGCTGGTGACGAAGATCTGTCCCTCGAATATGTCGAAGATCCAACCCAACGACGCGATCGTGAGGACGAGCCATTGGTAGCGGGTGACACCTTGCCACCAGGGGGCGTTGGTTGCGCGGGCGGTTGAGTCGCTCATGAGTTTGGGGCGGAGGGAGGTCATGAAATTGACCTGTTTGGTTTCGTTTTCAAACGCCTGCGAGGGGCTTGTCGGCGTCGCCGAAACTTTTTGAAGGAAGGCCCATTCGATTCATGAGGGAGAGATAGAGGCTGCAGAGTTTGCGGTTTTCATCACCTCGCTTCTCGTAGTCGAGGATGCGGCCCGTTTCGAGACTGCCTCCGAGTCCGCCGGCGGTGAGGAGAGGAACTTTGGTGGAATCGTGTTTGCTGCCCGACCACATGTTGTTGATCCAGAGGATAATTGAGTGATCGAGAACCGTGCCGTCGCCTTCAGGCATGGCGTCGAGGCGTTGGGTCAGATAGGCGAGTTGGCTGACGTAGTAACGGGTGATTTTCTGGAAATCCTCGGAGGTGTCGCGATGCGATGCAGCGTGGTGAGTGGTGCGAATGCCGAGGAAGGGATAGAACATGCCCGAGATGTCGCGATTCAAAAGGAGGGTGGCGATGCGGGTTTTGTCGGTCTGGAAGGCGAGCGCGATGATGTCGCACATGAGGCGCATGTGATCGCGGATATCTTCAGGCAGTCCGTTCTCAGGACGTTTCATCGGTGCGGCCTCCGGGCCTTTGTCCCGCACGATGTCCCCGGCGCGATCATGGGCGGCGCGGAGTGCCTCGATGCGGCGTTCGACGGCGCGGACGCTGGTCAGATACTCGTCGAGCTTGGCCTTGTCCGTGAGGCTGACCTTGCGGGAGAGGTCGCGGGCCTGATCGGATACGCGATCCAGGATGCTGATGTTCCGGCGGTGTCCGCGGTTCTCAAAGAGACTGTCGAAGGCCAGAGAGGGGTAAACCTCCATGGGAACCGGTGAGGTCGCGTTCTGCCACGAGATGTGGGAACCGTAGGCCATGGAGAAATTTGTCTCATGGTAGCCGGTGACGGGTTGTTCGCATCCCAATACGAGGCTGGGCTGAACGGTTTTTCTGCCAATGGTATTGGCCAGTATCTGATCCACGCTGATGGCACCACGGAGTTCGGCTCCTTTCTGCAGAGCGGCACCGGAAAGCAGGTTGCCGGTCTGGCCGGGATGAATGCCAACTCCGGTTGAGTTCTTGTTAAACAGGCCAGAAATGAAATTCAGCTTGTGACGCAGCGGCTGCAAAGGTTCGAGACAGCTGCCAAGTTGCATTCCTTCCTTACCCGGTTTGGCCCAGAAGTTTGCGCGGCTGACGCCGTTGGCCATGAACAGGGCCGCGAAACGTCGGGGATAGGCGGTCGGTGTATTTCCGGCCATGGTTGGCGCTCCCCAGACTTCCGCCGACTCAAGCCAGGGCAGCGCCATCGCGACGCCGCCAGCTCCGCGTAGGAAGGTGCGGCGAGACTGTTGGGAGTGATTGCGTTGACTGTTGGCGACCGGCGTTTTCATGGAACGGAATTTTAGGGCTCGCTGCGATCTACTTCTTCGATACCAGCCGCCCGCGTTGAAAGCGGAATTGTCGGCTGTTCACAATCGATTCGATGAGCGTGCCGAAGCGGTAATTGTTCTTCGCAAGTTCAGTTTTCATCGTAGCAATGGTCGGGTTGTCGGAAAGGATCAATTTTCGACCCAGCGCGTAGCTGAAGAGTTTGCGGCAAAGGTTTTCGACGAACTCATCCTGGCGATGATTGCCCAGATAGTTTCGCAATCCGTTGAGACCGTGGCCCGTGCCGCCAGCGGGAAATGAGGCGTGATTTTCGACGGGACGACCGCCCAAATCAAGAGTGCGGAGTTCACCGATCGGGCCGTATCCTTCGAAGGCCAAACCGATGGAATCGAAGCGGTCGTGACAGGCCCTGCAATTGGGATCTTCGCGGTGCCGTGCGAGTTGCTCGCGAAGTGACAGCGTGCCGATGCCTTCATCCTCGGGCAGTTCCGGAACGGCGGGCGGAGGCGGGGGAATGTGTTCGCCGAGCAATCGGCGGACGACCCAATAGCCACGCTTCACCGGGCTGGTCCGGAGTCCACCGGCGTTGGCAGTCTGGAATATTGCCATGGGCAGCAAACCTCCGCGCTGGACGGCGCTGGCTTTGACCCGTTGCCAACCGTCTGCGGCAGGCAGACCATAGTGATTGGCCAGACTCGGATTCACGAAGGTGTGTTCGGAGTGGAGGGAATCCAGTATCGATCGATTCGCCTGCGCGAGGTCCACGATGAATCGGATCGGCTCTTCGTACATCGCCTGTCGCAGATCGGAGTCGAAATTGGGGAACCGTTCGCGATCAACGCTGTTGTGGTTTTCAAAATGTCGGAATTCAAGCCAGTTGCCACCGAACTCAATTGCGAGCGCACGGATGCGATCGTCTTTGATCATGCGGCGAACCTGGTGCCGTAGTGATTTCGTTTCATTCAATTTGCCTTTGGAAGCGGCGGCGAGGAGTTCCGCATCCGGCATGCTGGACCAGAGGAAGTAACTGAGGCGACTGGCGAAGGCATGATCGGCGAGGGGATGCACTCCGTCGCCGATCGCAGGAGTGTCCACGCGATACCAGAAGTGGGGTGACATCAGGACGGAGACCACCAGATCGCGAAGCGCATCTTCGTGAGAGGCTTGGCCGGTGGTTCGCAGATCTTGGTAGAACGCGAGGAATTCATCGTGTTCGGAGTTCGCCAAAGGTCGCCGATAGGCGCGGGTTGCGAATTCGACAAGCGCTCGAAGTTGACCGGGCTCGGCTGCTGTTCGGGCGCGTTCCAATCGCCGGATGTTTTGATTTACGATTTCAAAATGCTCGGTGATTGCGATGACGATCTTTTCGTCCGCTCCGTTCTCCATGGCTTTCTTCAGATAGACCTTTTCCAGCCGTCTGATTTTGGATTCGGACACGAGGTCGTGATGTTCGGGACGGGCGAAGTCGAACTGTTCATCCCGCATATATGGGGAGTCGGTCCGTTCGAACCAGACCATGCCTCGATGCTGACGGATGGCGGCGGATGCCACGACGTCCAGTTCGAGCCAGAGCTTATCCAGCTGCCGTTGTTCCGGGGCGGTGAGAATCAGTTGGGATAGCGGAGTATCATCACGGAAATAGCCCAGCTGGCTGTGGAGTCCAGCGCTCAGCAGTCGCCCCTTTTCGGTCGTCTTGTTTTTTTCGAAATCTTTGACGTATTCACGTACCCGCTCGGATCGATAGAAGACGTTTGGAAAAACGGAACAGAATTTCTCGTGGGCGGCGATGATTTGGTTTCGTTCTGCAATGGGGAGGGATTGGAGATCCAGCGCGTCCCGATTCAATGTGCGACGTGAGTTGGCGTATTGTCGGTTTCGCCAATAGACAAAGGCCTGTGCTCCTGAATGGATGATTCGCCCGAAGGTGAGGTGCTGGAATTCAGGCGAGAGTGGTGTGCGCAGAGTCTCGATTTGGTCACGCAGTTGGGCGCATGACTTTTCGATTTCAGCCACGTTGTTTTGATCAGGTGGCGGGAGATTGCGCCAAGCTGTGCGGAGAGCCGCGATCGGTCCCAGGTTGTGATCGTGGCCTTCCAGCAGGTCGAGGATCGTGCGCAGATACCTGGTGCTGATCTTTTTGTTGGTGGGACTCTGATCGTGACGGCGTTGCCAGCTCGCGAAGAAATATTCAGCGAGATCGATCTCTTGGCGTTGGTAGAACGCGATGATTCTTTTGACGCAGAACTTGTCGCGATCCGTGTCGGTGATGACCGGATGTGGGGCGAACTCCAAACCGTCGGTTGTGAGGACGAGGTGTTCGGATATTGATCGGGCGGCGCCGAGATACTTTTTGAGGAGAGCAGGCGACAGGGTGAGTGATTCGCCGGAATTGTCGAAACCCGCCTCGTTCGCGGGGTCGATGGGGAACTCACGGGTGGGCCGGAGATCGACGCCGGTCAGGTCGCGGATCGTGTAGTCATACTCCGCGTTGCTCAGGCGTCGCGCGAGGACGATTCCGGGATCGCCCGCGTTTCGTTCGGCTTCAATTCGCCACCGGGTTTCGATCCAAGTGATGATCTGGCTGCGTTCGTTGGCAGATGGCTGAGGGCTGTCTTCGGGTGGCATGTCACCGGCCTTGAGTCGATCAAGGACGTGTTCCCAATGTCCGTGACCGCTGATGACTGAAGCGGTGTTTTGGAAACCGGTGAGGTCGAACTTTGCCTTCGGTCGGTCACCTCCGTGGCAATCGGTGCAATAGCGGTTGAGGAATGGTAGAACTTGTTTTTGGAAGCCTGATTCTTCGACATCTTCGATCGCCGCTGCCAATGCGGGAATGCACAGCAGGGTAGCGATGATTGTGGAAATGAGCTTCATTGGGTGCGTCTCGCGATTAACGAACACAAGCGGCGACGCATCAATGCTGATCTGTGTAAAATCGTGGTAAAAGGCAGAGGGGGTGTAGGTCCTGAACGTAGCAGCAAGCGTGAGCGAGCAGTCTTCCGACGCGAGGGTTCCGCTTGCTCACGCTCGCGGCTACGTTGATCGCTCCAGATCTGCGGAACGGTGCGCTAATCCAGGGTCTTTTTGGGACCGGCGATCTGGATGGCGGAGTTTTTGGCGCGACCGACGACGCGGACGGTCGCTTTCCGGGGAGCGACGAGGCGGTTGACTTTGAACGATAGCCTGGGAGTAAAGCCCGTCCAGCGATAGAACTCCCACCCTACCGGAATTCCCAGCGATTGAGCGACATCTCGCGCCTTGAGGTAGACTTCCAATGAGTCCTTATGGACATAGAACCACAGGACGTTTTTGGGATTTCTTTTGGCTCCGATTACGTCTTTGCGGAACTGATTGTTCCGCTCCTCAAACATGGACATGGGCATGCCGCCCTTTTGATCCGGAGTCATGTTGACATACAAATACGTTTGATCTTTGCGTTGGTGGGCTTTGATGGTCAGGTTGGTGTTCGCTGTATTAAGGTTGGTGCTGATGCTCTGAAGCCATTGGTAGGCTTTGTCGTGGTCGTAGATGGTAACGGATTTCTTGGATTTTTGATCGAAGTAGTTCGAGTAGACCATTGAGGTCTTCATCCGCTCGAACGCCGCGTTGGCGGCCTTCGCATAGTCACTGTCCGCCATGTAATACAGCTTGTTGTAGCGGCACATGATCTTCACGAACGTGGGGCCTTTGGGGAGCGGCAGACCGGCCGGGACGACGATGTCGACGCCACTGGGAATTTTTGGCTTGGGAGTCTTGGCCAACAGCGCATCCAGACGCTGCCGTTCCTCGCTCAGGTCGCTGAAGTTTTCGGCCTCCAGATCCTTCTCGTATTTTTTCTCAGACTTTTTCGCGATGAGCTCTTTGACGTCGAGGAGGCCAGTGAATTTTTTCTCAGCGTCCTCAGTATAGATCTGAACGCGCAGTTGGGCCTGGTCGACGTCACCCATCGCCTTCTTGTAAGCTTCGTTGATTTCCTGAACGTTGACGTCTTTCAGATCTTTGTTCTGCTCGGCGATTTTTGACTCAAGGAGCTTCACGTCATTGGCCGTGACGTTCTTCAGCGTGGTCTCGATCGTCTCGACCGCGGTGCTGATCTGGATCTGAATGAGGATGAGGATGAGGAGTAGCACACCGACCACATTGGTCATGCTGTCCATCATGACGTCCATGTTGACACCGGCATCGGCTGACTTTTTACGCTTTGGCATGGCTACTTCTTCGCGGGTTTCTTAGGGGCAGGCTTCTTGGGCGTAGGCTCTTTTGCCTTGGGCTGTGACTTGGATCTGGATTTTGGCTTTGCCTTCGGCTTGGGTTTCAGCTGCTCCTGCATCGTGATCATGTAGCGCTGAAATTCGGACAGGTCGACCATGCCCTTGTCAGGAATAGGGATCTTCACTGTCTTGAGGTTGAAAGGCTTATTTTCGGCCCAGCCGGCACCGCGTCGATAAGATTCCCAGCCGTCGGCCCGGACCAGGAACAGGAGCAGGGAATAGTCTGGGCGGGGAAGGGCCGCACCGCGGAGGTATTCGTTGTATCCGGGGTCCAAACCGATCGCGCCCTGCGAGATGCGAACTTTTTCACCGGTGCGCTTGTGCATGATCAGGGTGCCCGCGCTGGCTTCGAGGACGTAGAGCCGACGGGCTCCGACCACGCCGGAACCGGCGGGTTTGACGTTGATTGGACGCAGGTTCACGGGATCGATCTTGCGTTCGGCGATCTCTTTCTTGCGCGCCTCGATCAATTTCTTTTCGACGTCCTGATCGAGTTTGATTTCTTCGATTTCCTTGAAGAGGTTTTCAACTGCGCGTTGGAGCGCGGCGTTGACCACCTTGGGTTCTTTGCCGGCCTTAAGAATTCCAAGCAGCTGAATCTTCTGTTCCTCGAGGACGGCGAGTTGGCGCTGATAACGTTTGGTTTGCTCGACGGTCGACACCATCTCGAGCAGGTCGGTGTTCTGTGCCTGGAGTTCCATATACTCCTTGGCGACCGGGTTATCCTTGGTGACCGTGCCCTTGACCTTCTCCGCCTGCATCGCACTCAGCGCGGAGATCATGACGATCAACGCGCCGGAGAGGCACGCGAGGATGCTCAGGAAGGGAAAAAGGGAAATTCCCGGATCTTCTGCGTTTTTCTTCTGAGGCATCCGAAAGGACTTTCTTCGTGGTTACGATTATTGAGGCACGAAAGGTGGCCGATATCAACCGAACAGGCCCTTCTTCTTTTCGACCTGAACTTTGATCTGTTTGCCGCCGAGTTCACCGAGCACGGTGTTGAGGGATTGAATCCCTTCGGCGAGAGCGCCGATCTTGTCGCTGGCAGATCCCACAGTGGCAGTGAGTGCCTTCTCGGTTTGTCCCTGCATGTCACCGATCGATTTGGTGAGCGCCGCTTCGACCTGCTTCTGTTGATCGCCGGCTTGGGAGGAGAGGGATTTCAACTGCTCGGCCACGTTTTTGATCGTGTCGTTCAATTGGGCGACGCTGTCAGCAGCGCCCTTGAGTGTCTCGCGGGTGGCCCCGACCGTTTCTTTCTCCAAATTCTTGACCGTATCCGCGATCGCAGTGCCAATCTTCTCCTGACTGTCCTTGGCGTTCTTGCCCAGTTCAGACATTTGCGAGGTGGCCGCCGCAACACTTGCGCCCATCTTGCTGATTTCGGAAACTGCCGGACTCAGGGTGTCGGTGAGTGACTTGATCGCGGCTTCCTGCAGCCCGCGCATGGATTCCGAGAGCGCATTCTGTGCTTTGGATTGATTTTCGGCAGTCACCTTCGAGATGTCGGAGGCGTTCGTGCTGGCCGCTCTCATTGATTCGCCAAGCTTCGTGATTTCCCCGATTGCCGGGCGCATGGTCTCGTTGAGAGATTTGACGGCGACTTCCTGCATCTTGCCCATCGACTCGGTCATGGCAGCGGAGAGCGTGGACTGGTTCTCCTGAGCAATGCGACCGAGGTTGCCGGCTTCTTCGCTGGCTTTCTTGACGGTCTCACCGAGGCGGGCGACTTCAGTTCCGGCGTTCTTGCTCATCTCGACGAGAGCTGACTGCGTGCGTTCGACGGCGTCCTTCATCGTGCTGTCGAGCACCCGGCTGCTTTCGGCCTGGGTCTTTTCGATGGCTTCCTGAAGTGTCTTCTGAATTCGTTCCTGTTGCTCCGCAGCCTTGCGCTCCATGTCGGCGACATAGGTCGTGGCTTTTTCAACCGAGGCACCGAGTTTGGAGAGTTGCTCTGAGGTGGGTTTGACGAGTCCTTCCAATGCGCGACTCGTTTCGGCCACAGCCGTTTTCATGGTGCTCGTCAGAACCTTGCTGCTTTCCTCCTGCACCAGTCGGATGGATTTCTCCATGGTGGCCTGGAACAGTTGCGCCTGCTCCTTGGAGTTTTTGTCCAAGGAAGCGGCGTGGGTCGAGGTTGTGGCAACACTTTTGCCCAGATCGCCAACGTATTTGTCGGCGTTGGTGAGGGTTCCTGAAAGCCGGTCGATGCTCGCGCTGGCGTTAGTGAGCATGTGTTCCAACGACTTTTTGGTTTCGCCGGAGAGTTCGGTCACGGAGTTGGCAAAAGAGTCCCGAACGTGTTTCAGGTTTTCATCGGCGCGCTTCTCCATGTTGGAACTCTGTTCCGTGATGAGGTTGGATGCCTTGTTGATACCCTCCAGGTATTGGTGTTGAGCCGTGTTGAAAGCCATTACCATGGCGTCCATGAAGGCGCTCATGTCGCCGCCAGCGGCGTTTGATCCGTCGTTCAGACGGGGCATGAGGGTTTCGTTGCAGTAGGCGTCGATGTGATTCAGGTTGTCGTCCTCGATCTTCTGCAGGGCACCGCTCGGAATCATCAGGATGATACTGAGAAGCAAACCGAGCAGGGTGGTATCGAACGCAGTTCCCAGACCGCTGGTCACGCCTTTCAGCGAGTCCATCAGGCCGTCCATGCCGGCGTCACCACCGAGAGCGGTGGAGAATTCGCCGATCGCGCCCGAGAGTCCGAGCACGGTTCCGATAAATCCGAAGAGTGGGATGATGGCGATGAACAGTTTGACGCTGGCGTAGCTGCCGCTGATGCGCGTGGAATCGATACCGGATTGGTTCTCCATCATGGTGGCGACTTCGGCGTTCACCTGACGCGCTTCGAAAAGTTCCAGACCCTTGCGGATACGGTTGACCATCATGGAGTCACGGAGTTTCGCCGGAATCTCGTAGAGGTAGCTGACAAATGCGCCGACGTTGTCGCGATTGATGTCGCGGCCCATCTCTTCGGGCAGCACATCGATTGCCATGGCGGTGCGCTGGTGTTTGAGCTTGAGGACTTTCAGAATGAGAATGCCGGAACCCCAACCGAAGAAGATCACTTCGGCAAAGTTCACCCAGCCGCGTTCCAAGACGAGTTTCTTGATGAAATCTGGTGCGACGAAGGCGATGCCCCAGATGATTCCCGAGATTGCGAATCCTATCCCGAGGGCGGCCCAAGTGTTGGCGTTGGCGGGATCGGTTTCCGTCCAGCCGGCGCGTTGAGGTGGCGGTACCCGTTCGACCTTCTTGGGCTGAGGTGCGGGCGGCGTCGATAACGCCGGAGTGGCTTTCGACGTTGCTGTGGGGGTAGGTGTGGGAGTGAGGACGGGCTTGGGTTTGGGAGCCGGGGGCTGTTCAGCCGTTTCCGCGGGAACCTTGATCTTGGACTCGCAACCCGGGCATTGGATTTCCATGCCTGCGTAGTCGGGTTCGACCTTCATTTTCATCCCGCAGGATGAGCAATTGAATCGTATCATGTGCGTCGTGTGTGGATTTGGACTATTCCTTAAAGTTCGTAAAAGTTAAGTCAATAATTAGTTTCGTTGTGGATGGCATTTGCGGGGGGGAGATCTGCCGCTGTTGGACGAGTCTTACGGGTCCGTTGCAGGTGGCTCGGGTTGATTGAGAAGATGCCACTCATGAAACCGCATCAGGTCGGGTACGGTGTCGATATCCGAGAGCTCTCGCACTTTTGCCAACCTACATCCCGCTCTCTCTGCGGCGTCAATGGTCTCGGATAGAACGTTTTCTGTGCTCCAGTTGATGCCCTCGAAAACCTCCGGATGGGCGGAATTCATTCCGATCAGCCAGTAACCGCCATCGTTGGCCGGACCGACTACAATATCGTGGTCTTTCAGCTTCTCCGCCGCATCCTCAATATCGGCCGGCGTCACGTAGGGGCAATCAGAACCGATGATGATGACGCGGCGGGCTCCGCAAAGGCCGTCCGCAATCGCCGAATGCATGCGTTTGCCCAGACCGCCGTCCGCTTGGGAGGCGGTGGTCCAGCCATCGCGGAGCCAGGGGGCGATTTCGTCAGCGGCATCAGCAGGTGTGAAACAGAGCTGAACCTCAGGTATCGAACGAAGACTGTATAGCAATACCTCGACCAAGGTCTGATACGTCTCCAGCGCGGTGTCGGCTCCGATGAGAGCGGCGAGCCGTGTCTTGACGAACCCGGCCCGTGGGGCTTTGATGAGGATGATAAGTCGGCAATCGATCACGCGGATGGATGGAGCTGTTTTGGGCGGTGAAATCCAAGCCCGAATTCCGGGCGAATCCGCACATTGATCGAGCTGGGGAGAAAAGGCTTGGCTGAAAGGGTCAAACCTCCATAGTCGCCGCGTTTTTTTGTGAGCGAAATTCCTTTAACAGATCCGCCCGTGAAACCTTCCAAGGCGAAGGTTTTTTTCCATCGCCTTTCGAGCACGCTCTTCCTCTGGGCGGTCGTGTTGGTCTCCCTGTTCTCCGGGAACCCGACCTTGTCAGCTACGGTATTTTTGCTCGTGATGCTGGTTCTGGGGATCACCGGGTTGCTGGAATTCTACAATCTCGCGCAGGCGAAGAAGCTGCCGTGTTTTCGTGAACTGGGTCTGGCGGCCGGTTGCATGTTGATCGTGGGAACGTGGATGCACTCCGGCGGTTGGCTCGGGATTCACGATTCACCGGCCCGGGTGAATGACTTTGAAACGATGTTCCTGGTCGCATTCGTGCTGGGTATCTGTGTCCGGCAGTTTGTTGAACGCGAGCAGTCACAGGGAATCGTCACCATCGCCGTCACGCTGTTCGGTCTGCTGTATGTGGCGTGGCTGTTGAATTTCATCCAGAAGATTTACTTCTTCCAGGATCCGCGGGTCGAAGGCTCCTACTACATCGTTTTCTTCATCGTCGTCACGAAGTTCAGCGACATGGGTGCTTACATGGTGGGGTCCGTAATCGGAAAACATAAGATGATTCCCCGGATCAGTCCCGGTAAGACGTGGGAGGGATTCTTCGGCGCGATTGTGATTTCGACGGGGGGAGCGCTGCTCTTTGCTCATCTTTTTCGCGGACACATGGTTGGGATGAATGCCATGCACGCGGTGATTCTGGGGGTCTTGCTCAGTGTCTGTGCGGTGATCGGTGATCTGATCGAATCCCTCATGAAGCGGGAGGCGGGTGTGAAGGATTCGGGGAACTATTTTCCGGGTATCGGTGGCATCCTCGATTTGCTCGACAGCCTTCTCTTTAACGCGCCGCTCATGTACCTCTACCTCCGTCACGTGTTGACGAACCCCTGAGCGGGGTCGAATCGAAATGAAGAACGTTGTTGTATTGGGATCGACAGGATCGATCGGGACGAGCACGGCCATGGTCGCCGAAGACCTGCCGGACTGGATTCGTCTGGTCGGACTCGCCGCCGGGGCGAATTCGGAGCTCCTCATGGAGCAGACCTTGAAGTTTCAACCGGAAGTCATTGCCATTCGGGATTCGAAGACCGCAGTGGACATGCAGGAGGCTTTGGGAACGAAGACACAGGTCTATTCCGGTTCCGAGGGTTTGCTCAAGTTGGCCACCTTGGAGTCGGCTGACATCGTGCTGATTGCCATCGTCGGCATCGCCGGGTTGCAACCCGCATTGGCTGCGATCCGCGCGGGCAAGGATATCGCGGTGGCGTCCAAGGAGATTTTGGTAATGGCCGGCGAAACGGTGATGAGCGAAGCCCGCAAGTATGGCGTCCGAGTTCTCGCTGTGGACAGTGAACACTCCGCGATCTTTCAATGTCTCGACGGCAAACCCAACGACTCCATCCGCAACCTCTGGCTGACCGCCTCCGGCGGACCGTTTCGGGACAAGGAAAAGTGGCCGCAAGAATGTTTCCCCGAGATCACGGTGGAGAAGGCGCTCAAGCATCCTTCTTGGGAGATGGGCCGCAAGATCACGATCGATTCTTCCACGCTCTTCAACAAGGGCTTGGAAATGATCGAGGCGCGCTGGCTGTTTGACATTGAGATGGATCGGGTGCAGGTCGTCGTTCATCCGCAGAGCGTGATTCACTCCATGGTCGAGTACGTGGACGGCTCCTTCATTTCGCAACTGTCCACGCCGGACATGTGTCTGCCGATCCAGTACGCGCTGACCTATCCGGACCGCGCTCCGAGCCAGCGGGTTGAGACAAACTTTGCGGCTCTGGGGCAGTTGACCTTTGAAGAACCGGACATCGAACGATTTCCCGCGATCGGTCTGGCCCGGGATGCGGGAACGCGCGGAGGCACGCTGCCCGCAGTGATGAACGCCGCCAACGAAATCGCCGTGGACGCATTTTGCGATCGTAAGATTCGTTACGACCAGATCACCGCCACCGTCGCGCAAACGATGGCCCGGCATGATCTGACCGAACATCCGGAATTGGATGAGATTCTCGACGCCGATGAATGGGCACGCCGGGAAGCATCGGGCATTGTCAGCGCCGCGGGTTGAAGACCGGAGGTGATTCCTGATTCCTACTTGGAGACGGTTTCCTGAGTCCTGAAGTTTTTGTTCCAATACTCAGGCAGATCCTTCTTGGTTTCCTTGAGAATTCCGCAGATGGCCTGCTTGTTTCGGGAGGAGATGTTCTGATAGGTCTCGCTCCTGTCCTCGCCCGTCAGGATTTCATGAAGGCGCTGGTAAAGTCGGGCTTTCATCTCTTTCGGAATGGCATCGAACGCGTCCGAGTAGATCAGGAAGCTGCAGGGGTATTCGAAGAGCCGTCCATGGAGGCGTAGTTTTCGAAGACTCCTTCCCTGGCTGTCAAACGGACCGGCCTTTTCAAATGATTTGGCGAATGCGGATGTGGCGTCGAGCCGTCCGAGTGGAGTTTCTTCTACAAACAGAAGATAGCGCAGGAGCGCTTCCGTCTGCTGCTTCAGGTAATTGAGGTGTCCATAGCGGTAGAGCATGGAGCGGGTTTCAAAACTGACGCGGGTGATCAGGTTGTGCCCGTGCGTTTGGTGGTCGTGTATCAGCAATGCCACGGCATCGCTGGTGGAGCGGAGATAGCGTTCGGGATCGGCGAGCTGAATGACTTTTTTTGCGGAGCGGGGTTGGGGTTCGCCGTTGAAGCCGACGCCATTGCCGCGATGGGCGAGTTCACCGGAGCCGGTGACATACCAACCAGCCCAGCGATCGCCAACAGGGGTGCGGTGATTCACCTCGCCGAGGGTGCGGTTGAAATCGGGTTCACCATCCGGATGCGTTTGGATGGATCGCACGACGTGTCCGGGGACGCCGAGGGTCCGTGATGAAGCGTGGCAGGTGAGGCAACGCGATGACGGCTTGATCTCCGGGCGTTTGAGTTGGTTTTGAGCCAGTTCGTAAAAGACTGCGCCCTGTTCCGGATCGACTTCGGATATCTCGATCAGCGGCGCACCCGGCATCCAGCCGATGTAGGATTGGTCGTTGAAATACAGTGCGCGCGGCGTGGTTCGCGAAATGTGATCGCGCTGCAGTGAGGTCTTGGAGAAGACCAGCATCTGGGAGTCTGGTGAGATGCCCAGATGCTTGAGGAGGGCGGGGAGGTACCCACGTGCGGTGTCCCACTCCAACTGTGTTTTGCCGGCCGCTATTTGTTTCCGAAGTTTTGCGATCGGTCCACGCGAGCGCCCGGCATCGTAGTTGATGGGGGCTTCGTTGAAGGGGAATTCATGGGTAGCCCCCTGAAAATCCGATTGGCTCATGACCGCAGTCGCAGTCATGAGCCAAAGTCCGGTGAAAAAATGAATCTGGAATTTCGTCACGCAATGATTTGACGGACACCGCGCTGAAGTCGTTCAGTTCTTGGCATTCGTGAGGTCGGCACTTGGACTGATTTGGTTCAACCACATCGTGTTGTTGCCACGGTTGTAGTTTGTCCACCCATTACCGAACACGCCTTTGACCTCGTTCTCAGTCGCATTTCGAATCTGCCGCAATGCTTCTTCGCGAGCTATACCCGCGAGCTCCTTGTTTCTCCTGACGATTTTGGACTCTTCCATCGCCAGTCGCTTGATCTCCCACACGCGTTTGGCCTCGTCCATGCCAAGGTCGGATTTTTTGGCGGCCGTGAGGGTCTGGCGGAAGTTCCAGTCCTTGGCGAGTTTGTAGTCTTCGTAGCGGTCGGTCCCCAGCGCGGCTTCGATATCCTGCTTGAGTATTTTTTCCCCCGCCGTTCGGGCTTTCCGTTCTTCCTGCGACTCATTGCCACGGTTGAACACGGAGTGCTTGTCGTCGAAGGCCTTCCGGAGGTCGTAGAGCTGGTTGAACTCTTCCTGGGTGGGTTCGTAAGCCCCGGTCTCCTGACGCATCATATTCGCCGTCCTGGACATACGCATTTCGTAGTCTCGGTATTCTTGAGGCGTGAGCATCTCCTTGATCCGACGTTCCATTTCTTTCTGTGCCTCGTCGATCAACTTGGGATCAGGTTGGCCACCCTCTTGCGCCTGCGCCATCTTGGCCTGCATGTTCATCATGGTCTCCATCACCTCGGTCTTCTTGGATTCGGGAAGGAAGTCCATCATGGCCTCAAAGGGATTCATCATGGCGGACATGGCCGTATTGCGTGAATCGGGTGCGATTCCCAGCTCACGGATCAGGGCATTTTTTTCCTTCTCCAAGGCGGTCATCTTCTCCATGGCTTCAGGATCCATCGCGAGGTTGAACGGGTTGCCGCCTTTCCAGTATTCGAACTTCTTGCCGGGACCACGGGCGATACGCTTCTTTTGCTTGTACAGCTTTTCCACATCGGCGAGGATGATGTCGCGAATGGTTTCTTCGGGCACGCCGATCGATCGGAGGTTTTCGATGTAATGTTGGTAGTCGGCAGACTCGACCTTTTCCCAGGTCATCGGTTCAGCCGTGCCCGTTATCGCCGCCGGTGCGGATGCCGGAACTGGAGAAGTATCCTGGGCAATGGCCGCTTTGTTGGCAGTCGCGGCCGGAGGAGGCGGGGTTTTGGAAATGGGCTCGGTGGGAGCGGGCGATCTGCGAAGTGCCATCATGCCGAGCAGGACATTGGCGGCGAGCGACAGGATGAGGAATGTTTTTGAGTTCATGTTGTTGTTTCTGGATTTCGTAGGATGACTGGCGGATGTGGTAATTGGTTCCCGGAACTTTTGAAGAATCGGAAAGGTTTTCCAATTTCGAAGCTCGGACCATTTTACAAGGTGCTTTGATTCTGGTTCACTCCGCGCATGAAATCACTAAAAAGCCTGCTGTTTGGGCTGTTTACGGCAGGGCTTTGCCTGGGATCGATTGATGGCGCTCCGGCGAAGAAGCCGAACTTCGTGTGGCTGTTGTCGGAGGACAACTCGATGCATTTTTCCAGTCTGTATGGAAACGCACTCGCGGAGATGCCACATATCGAGAAGCTCGCCGAACGGGGCCTGGTGTTTGAGAATGCATTTTCGTGCAGCCCGGTTTGTTCGGTGGCCCGTTCCACGCTGGCGACCGGGATCTACGCTCCTCGTGGCGGCTTTCAATATCATCGCAAATCCCAACAGGTGAACCTGCCGTCCGGTCTGAAAATGTGGGCTTGGTATCTGCGGGATGCGGGTTACTACACCAGCAATAATTCGAAGACGGACTACAACGTCGTCACGGCGAAGGAAACCTGGCCATGGGACGAATCTTCCAACAAGGCTTCTTGGCGCAAACGGCCTGAGGCCGCGCCGTTCTATCACATGCAGACGTTTGGGACTACGCATGAGAGTTCGCTTCATTTCAGTGCTGAGGCAATGGCGACCGAGACGCTCACGACGCCCAAGGACAAGGTGGCGATCGCGCCGTATCATCCGGACACCCCTACCTTCCGGCATACCTACGCCCGGTATCACGACAAGATCCGGACGGTGGATCAGCAGATTGGCGCGGTGGTCCAGCAACTGGAGGCCGAGGGTCTCTTGGAAGATACTTTTGTGTTCTATTTTGGCGATCACGGCGGGGTGTTGCCGCGTGGAAAAGGATACGCGTATGAGTCTGGCCTGCATGTGCCGCTGGTGGTTCGGATTCCAAAAAACTTCGAACACCTGGTCACGAGCAAGGCGGGAAGCCGGGTGAAGGGCGCGGTTGAGTTTGTCGATTTTGGACCCACGGTGATGCATCTTGCTGGGCTTCCGGTTCCTTCGCAGCTTGATGGCAAACCGTTTTTGGGTGCGGATATTTCCGCTGCTCAGTTGAACGCGAGAACGACTTCCTTTGGCCATGCCGATCGGTTTGATGAGAAATACGATCACGTTCGGACATTGCGCGAAGGTCGTTTTCACTACGTTCGAAACTACCAGGGCTTCTATCCGGACGGGCTGCAGAACAATTACCGGTATCGGATGCTCGCCTTTGAGGAGTGGCGCACACTTTGGAAAGCCGGAAAGCTGAACGCCGAACAGAGTCAGTTCTTTGAGCGACGCCCGGCAGAACAACTCTTCGATGTGGCGGCGGACCCGCACGAGGTGAAGAATCTCGCCGACGATCCCGAACACGCAAAGGTGTTGGCTGATCTCCGCGGGAAGTTGTCCGCCAAGGTGAAGAGCCTGAACGATCTGAGTTTCTACCCTGAAAGTGAGATGGTGCAAAAGGCACTCGGCGACGGGATCGGCTACGGAGAATCGCATGCAAAGGAGATCGCCCGGTTGGTCGATATTGCGGACCTGGCTCTGGTGCCATTCAAAAAGGCACAGCGAAAGTTGAAGCGGGCGATCAATTCCAAGAATCCTTGGGAGCGTTACTGGGGGCTGACCACCGCTAGCGTTATCGGGGCCCCGGCGAAGGCACTGGTCGCGGATGCAAAGAAGCGACTGAAGGACGCCAACCTCATGGTTCGCTGGCGCGCAGCTGAGTTTCTGGGCTTGGTTGGAGCGATGAATCCGCATCCCGTGCTAAACGAGATTCTCAGCAAATCTGATTCTCACGATGAGGCGCTGCTGGTGCTGAATAGTGTTGTCATGTTCAGGGACTTCGAGCCGAGTTATCCGGTCGATAAGAAGCGGGTGCAGGTGAAGTCCACCGGTGGAGAAGTGAATCGCCGGCTCGAATACCTGGGGGTGATCAAACCTCAGCCGAAACGACCGAAACGCAAGCGGACGAAGAAGAAATGAACTGCGCACAACAGCAGCTCACAATATGAAATACTTCGCTACTCCCGATTGGATTGTCATCTGCGTCTATCTCGTCGGGATCATCGGGCTCGGCGTTTGGCTGGGGCGCGGGCAGAAGAACACCCGTGACTACTTTCTTGGCGGACGCAATATTCCGTGGTGGGGCGTGGGCCTTTCAATTGTCGCAACTGAAACGAGCGCGCTCACGTTTATTGGGGTGCCGGCAGCCGCGTTCGGGGGAGATTTGGCGTTTATTCAGATCATCATCGGTTACGTCATCGCCCGGGTGATTCTCGCTGTGGTGA
>JBLFYM010000103.1:0-20970 GCA_047608975.1 Limisphaerales bacterium
ATTTCCGGATTCGCGGGGAGGAGATCGACATTCGGGTCTCGACCGTTCCGACGGTGTACGGCGAAAGCGTTTCACTACGACTGCTGACCCGGGGCAAGATTTTCGTGAGCCTGGAGAAGCTGGGC
This sequence comes from Limisphaerales bacterium, assembly GCA_047608975.1. Lineage (GTDB taxonomy): Bacteria > Verrucomicrobiota > Verrucomicrobiia > Limisphaerales > JAYPXF01. The sequence continues at coordinate 126 of JBLFYM010000103.1, forward strand.
TACGATCCGAAGGACGAGCAGGCCTTGCGCGAAGTCATCGTCAAGCCACACGGAATCGTGCTGGTCACCGGACCGACCGGTTCTGGTAAATCCACTTCGCTCTACGCCTTTCTCAGCACCATCAACTCGGTTCACAAACGGATCATCACGATTGAGGAACCGGTTGAGTATGAGTTGAAAGGCATCAACCAGATCGCGGTTCGATCGGACATCGGCCTGACCTTTGCGATGGGCCTGCGCCACATCCTGCGTCAGGACCCGAACGTGATCATGGTGGGGGAGATCCGCGACACCGAGACGGCGGACATCGCCATCCGGGCGGCGCTCACCGGTCACCTGGTTTTCAGCACCCTCCACACGAACGACGCACCCAGCGCGTTCACCCGGCTCGTGGACATGGGCATCGAGCCCTTCCTGGTCGCCTCTTCGGTGGAAGCTGTGCTGGCACAACGCCTCGTCCGAACCATCTGCAAACACTGCCGGGTGGAGGAGCAGGTCGAAGCTTCCTACCTGGAACGCCTCGGCTATCCGCTGGAGGATATTGAAGCCGCCAAATTTTGGAAAGGTACCGGCTGTGAAGAATGCCGGGGTCAAGGGTATCAGGGCCGTCAGGGAATCTACGAACTGCTGATGGTGGACGAGCGGTTGCGGCCGCTCATTCTCCAGCGCGCGGCTTCCTCAACCATCGCCGCCAAGGCACGCGAAAGCGGCATGCGCACCCTGCGTCATGACGGCTGGGAGAAAGCGCGCCAAGGGGTGACCACAATTGAGGAAATTCTGCGTGTCACCCAGTCCGAGGAACATTTTGGCGCCTTGGTGGAGGACGCCACAGCATTGCGTCTGAAGGAGGGATTTGCGTGAGCGCAAAAGCCTCCAATCCGAACCAATGCAACATCGTTCAACAGCGCGAGGGGCAGCGGAAACTGTGGCGCTATGCGGTGACGGGTCGCGGCAAGACCACGCTGAATCACGAACTCACCCAACTCCCGGATGATACACTGCCAGCCAAACTGGTCGGCAAGGGTTGGGGCGATCTCTGGAAACCCAAGCTGAACGTCGCCTGGCTACCGGCCGGAAAAGTCTTCATGCGGGTTGCGGAATTCCCCCACTGCGACGAAGAAGAGCTCCTGGCCATGGCGGAGTTGCAGCTGGAAAAGCTTTCCCCCCTGCCCGTCACCCAGATCGTCTGGTCGATCGAACCGTTGCCGGCGGCGGATGAAGCAGATGAGATGATTCAGGTGATCCTGGTCATTGCGTCGCGGCTTGAAGTGGAACGTTTCCTCGGCAAACTCGAATCCTCCGGTTACCTGACTGACCGCTTGGAGATTCCCGAGTTGCATCAACTCTTGGCCGCCCCCAAACCGGGCGACGGGGTCTGGTTTCTGCCACGGCTCGGCGCTGAATTGCCTTCGGTGCTGATTGCCTGGTGGTATGGCGGCACCTTGCGCAACCTCAGCGTCGCAAATCTTGGCGACGAGGAATCCCGCGTCACGGATCTGCGGGATCAACTTTCCCAGGTGGCGTGGGCCGGGGAGATGGAAGGCTGGCTGAGCGACGATCCGCACTTCCATCTGCTGGGAGATACCGCCGCCGCCGAAATTTGGAAACCGGTGTTGGATCAGGCCACCAACGATGCGGTCACGGTGGATGAATTGTTGCCGGACGCACAGATCGCCAGCGTCGCCGCCCAAAAACTTGGACTGGGTCAATCCCGCTGCAATCTGATGCCGGCGGTTACCCGCGAGCACTATCGGCAGAAGTTCATCGACAGCATCTGGATGCGGGGGCTCTTTGCAATCCTGCTGCTCTACACCTTGGGAGTGGTCCTTTATTTCATGGGCCTGGAAGTCTTGAAACGCGAAAAGAGCGAATTGAACCAGCAGATCTTCGCCCTTTCGGGAAGCTACACAAACGCCCAGGTAACCAAGGCACGGATCGAGATTCTCACCGAACAGATCGCGCTCAAATACGCCGCGTTGGAAAGCCTCAAAACAGTGTCGGCAAAACTGCCGGACGAACTGACGCTGGACGACTTTTCGTTTTCGAAAGGAACTACCGTGGTGCTGCGCGGCACGACTCCGCCGGGCAATGATTCCAAGGTGGTCGATTATTTCGATGGCCTCAAGGCCGCCCAGTTCGATGGCCGGAAACTTTTTGAAGAGGTCACCCTTGGGCCGATCATGCAGCGCGGAACTGTCTTCAGCTGGAACATCACCGCAAGACTGGACAGCCCGAAATTCTGATGGACGGAATCTTCGACAAACTGGGTCTCCAGCCCGCCGAACGACGCCTGCTGGTCGGCGTCGGCGTGGTGCTCTTCCTGGTTTTCAACATCTACTTCATCTGGCCCCACTTCACCGAATGGGGACAGCTCAAGGGTGATATCGCGACGCTGCAGATGACGCGAACGGCGTATGAGCAGGAGCGGGACAATCTGCCCGGCTATCAGGAGAAGGAAGCCGAATTGCGCGGGCGCAGCCCGGCTGTCCCCGCTTCGGGCATCGGGTCCCAGCTGGTGAAGGAAGTTCAGAACCAGGCATCCCGGCTGGGCAAACAATTCGCGTATATCAAACAGATCGACGGTGTGCAAAACGAACGGAGCCAGTTCTTCGAGGAAAAGATCGTGAACGTCCGCTTCACCAGCTGGACCGATACGAACGTCCTCAAACTGCTCATCTCTCTCGGTGAGGGAAGTTCCGTGATACGCATTCGCGATCTGAGCATCAAACCGGATCCCTCCCGGCTGAAACTGACTGGCAATGCCACGATGATTGCCAGTTACCAGAAGGAGGATCCCCAATAACCATGAAGGCGAAAATTATTTTGACCGCCGTCCTGCTCGTCACCAGCGCCTCCGCGTTGTGGGCGCAGAGTACGATCGTCACCAATAGCGTCCGTGTGATCACGCCGGGACATTCTTCGCCGCGGGCGACCCCGCGCCGGAGTTCGCCCCTGCAGATGGCGCCGCCCACCCCGAATCCCAGATCGCTACGGCTGGATCCCACCCCGAATCCCAGATCGCGATCGGCGCTGGATCCCGCCCAGATCGCCGCCGCTCGGGCAGCCATGATGGCCGCTGCGAGGAACCGCTCGAACCGCGTCATCACCCCGGCACCCGCATTGCGCAGCGGGAATGACATCATTCCCATTCCAATCGGTGGCGACAGTCAGAGCACGACCACGATGATCACGCCAGCGAACCCGGCAACCACACCCCCGGCGACTCCCGTAAAGCTCGTTCCGCCTCCGAACAGAAGGTCCACTTCCCCGAACACCGTCGAGCGCCGCAATCCGAGTTTCTTCACCAAACCCGGCAGTGCCCAACCCAAGGCGAACAATCCGAAATCCGAAACTGCGAGCGAGGCACTGAAGACTCTGAAGGTCGGCAGTGATCACGTAGGTCCGCGGATCCGGTCGCTGGTCCCGGTCGAAGACGACATCGTCGAACACTCCGGCTCGCTTCATTTTCCCGAGATTCCGTTGGAACAGTTCCTTGAGGAGTACGCCGAGCGCGCGAAACGCACGATGATCCTCGGTGCCGGAGTGAACAAACAATTGACCCTCTCGCTGGTGATCAAGACGGACCTGCTCGTCTCCGAAGTGATTCAGGCGATGGACATCGTGCTGGCTCAGAACCAGATCGCGGTCGTTCCCATTGGCACGAAGTTTCTCTTGGCCGTGGGTGCCGCCCAGGCGCTGCAGGAAGCAGTCGCGTTCAGCGATGCAACCATTGAAGAACTTCCCGAGTCTTCCACCTACCTGACCAAGATCATTCAGCTGGAACACGTGGAGCCCAAAGAGGTGATGGATGTGATCCAGAAGTTTTCGAAGGTGGCTGGCGGGATCATTCCGATCGAGTCCACCCACTCGATCATCATCCGTGACTACGCCGCCAACATCAAACGCATGTTGGAACTGATCGAACAGCTCGATGTTCCCGCACCGGCCAACGAACAGATCTTCGAAGTGATTCCGATCAAGTACGCGCCGGTCGAAGAACTCGCCAGTGTCCTCGGCAGTTTCACCTCGAGCGGCTCCAGTGCCGGAGTCGGCGGACGCTCCTCCAGTGCCGGATCAAACTCCTCCCGCACCGGCAGCTCGTCCCGCACGGGATCCTCCTCCCGTAATTCCAGCGTTGGCAGCTCCGCAAATCGCGGCGGCAGCGGCGGCGGCGGTACCCAAGGCGGCGTCCGATCTTTTCAATCAACCGCTCCCCGTCAGATCGCCAGCACCCGGATTCCCACGCCCGGCACGGCTGCCAACTCATTCCAACAGCGACTGCGAAGCATCGTCAGCCAGGCATCCGGTGACACCGAGCCCACGCCACTGCTGGGCAACGCCATCATCAACTACTACGAACGCAGCAATTCACTGCTGGTCCTCGCCACCCGCGAAGAGATGGTCATGGTGCGCGAGCTCATCGAGAAACTGGATATCGTGCAGCCGCAGGTCCTCATCGAGGCCGTGATCATGGATATCAGCCTGACGGACAACCTCAACTGGGGGGTGAACATATTTCATCAAAGCACCAAGGGAGGAAGTGCCTTCGGCGGCGGGATTGACAACAACGTGGGGGTTCTCGCCGGCAACGCGGTCTCCAATCTGGTCTCCACTGGCGCCGGCTTCTCGTATTATGGGCTGTTCGGACAGACTTGGGATGCTGCGATCGACGCCTTTGAGCAAAGTCAGTTCGCCACGATTCTGCAACGCCCGCGGATCCTCACCACCCATGCCGAGACGGCCACGTTGTTCGTGGGTGAAGAACGCCCCTTCCCCAGCTCCCAGACCTTTGGCTTCAACGGACAGCCCAGCACCCAGGTTGACCGGATCCCGATCGGTGTGGAGTTGGAAGTCACACCACTTATCAATCCCGACGGACTGGTCGTGCTCGAGGTATATCAGAGCATTCAGAGTTTCCGGGGCGAAGTGATTTTCGGCGAGGGCCAGACCCAGATCAGAGCGCCGATCACTACCCGGCGTGAAGCGCGGGCAAAGGTGGCGGTCAAGGACGGAGACATGGTGATCTTGGGCGGAATGATCCAGACGGACAAGAATGACGACAAGTCCGGAGTCCCGATACTCGGGAAGATTCCACTGCTCGGAGCCCTCTTCCGAAGGCACAACAAGACTGACCAGCGCAGCGAGTTGATCGTAATGCTGCGTCCGACCGTTCTGGCAACTCCGGAACTGGCCGCAGCGGAAACGGCCGAGGTGCGCCTACGCCTGCCCGGGGTGCGCAAAGCCGAGCGCCAGATGGTGGCTGAAGAAGAGGCCCGCCTGAAGGCTGTTGAACGGGAGGAAATGGAGCTTCTGGATAATGCCAGCAAGGCGAAAGGCAAACTTCCCATCGATCTCTTCGAGACCCTCGGCATCGACTAAGATGCCTGTCGGTGCCCGGCCTCAGATTATTCTGAATCTTGCGATCTCGGCCGACGGCAAGATCGCCTCCGCCAACCGCCGTGTGAACCATTTTTCCGGCGCGGCGGATGAACATCAGCTCTACACCCTGCGGGCCACCGTGGACGGCATTATGAACGGTGCCCGAACTGTTGATTCCGCCCCGGTCAAGATGGATGCGGGCCCGGCGAAGTTCCGCCGCCTAAGATTGAAAAGTGGATTGTCCGAGCAGCCCCTTCGTATCGTCATCAGCGGCTCCGGTTCGCTGCGCTCCGATGCCGAGATCTTCCAACACACCTTTTCCCCCATTGTCGTGGTGACCTCGCAGCGCTGCCGCGCGAAAGACCGACAGCGCTTGGAGAACCTCGCAACCACCGTCATTGTGGCCGGCCGGAATCAGATCGATCTTCCCCAGGCAATCACTGAAATACAGGAACGGTGGCCCGTGAAGCGGCTGCTATGCGAAGGCGGCGGTGCCTTGAACGACGCCCTGTTTCGCGCCGATCTGGTGGACGAGATAAACCTGACAGTTTGCCCCGTGCTGATCGGAGGGAAATCTGCTCCGACTCTCAGTGACGGCGAAGGCTTTGCAAACCTGAGCGAAGCGAGGCGGTTCGAACTCGTCTCGCGGAAGCGCCGTGGTGACGAGATGTTCCTCCGCTACCGAAGCCGATGAACCAAAGGTTCCTCGACTCATTCAGTGGGATGGAAGGGATCGGAAGCCCAAGTGCCGACCAAGATGAAAAAGCTTCAGGCCCCAAGCGGCAACTCCACATAAGCTTCAATCTACAAGCAACAATCCTCGGAAATTCAGCCGGTTCCAAAGCGGTCCGCGGGAGCCCGTTGTTTTGGACGGGACCGCTTCTTTGAGGCTTGGAGCTTTCGGATCCCCGTCTCTCAATTCAGCAGGTTGTACCAATTGTCCCGCTGATGGGCTTCATACCCGATGTCGGAGATGAGGCGCTGCATATCGGCGACGCCCATCTGAAAGGTCGTTCCTGCCTGCGACACCACGTTTTCCTCGATCATGATGCTGCCGAAATCGTTGGCACCATACTTCAGTGCGATCTGCCCGATCTCCAATCCCTGCGTCACCCACGAACTCTGGATGTTCGGGATATTGTCGAGGTAGATACGGGCCAGAGCCTGCATTCGCAGATACTCGTTCGCTCCCACGGTCGGAGCCTTAAGCTTCGTGTTTTCCGCCTGAAAGTTCCAACAGATGAAGGCACTGAAACTGCCACCCGGTTTGCCCGGTTCGAATGCCTCGGTTTCGCCGGACTTCAGGCGGGCGAGTGAATCGTCCTGTTGCACCCGGGTGCGCTCCAAATGCTCGATTCGTTCGTCCAAGGTTTCCACATGGCCAAACATCATGGTGATGGTGGTGGCCAAGCCGAGCCGGTGAGCCGTATCCATCACGCCCAGCCAATCGTCCGTCATCGCCTTGAGCGGTGAAATGCGATTGCGCACGCGATCCACCAGAATTTCTCCGCCCCCGCCTGGGATGGAACCCAGGCCCGCCTGGCGAAAATCTCGAATGATCGTCTCGACCGGTTCATCAAAGAACTCGGCAAAGGCGACAAATTCGCTCGGGCTGAAGGCGTGAACGTTGATGGTCGGAAATTTGTCCCTGATGTGGGAAAGGAGATCCAGATACCACTGCTTGTTCAGTTTCGGATGGTGGCCACCCTGCATCAGAATCTGGGTGCCACCGAGATCGACCGTCTCCCGGATCTTCTGATCAATCTCCTCGTGAGAAATCACATACGCGTCAGCCGCCTTTTCCGAACGCCAGAACGCGCAGAACTTGCAATAGACGTTGCACACGTTGGTGTAGTTGACGTTTCGATCGACGATGTAGGTGACGATGTCATTCCCCTGTCCGTCGAACGCGGCGGCCTTGGCCAGTTGCCGGCGGCGATCCGCGAGCAGGCCAAGTTCTTCGAGCGGCAGGTGATAGAGCCGACGCGCGTCTTCCGCAGTCACGCGGGCACCGTTCCAAACCCGTTGTCGGAGGTCATCAAGTGATTGATCGTAAATCACGGGCGCAAGATAAGCACATTCGCCCGTCCAGTCCAACGCGCCAGTCTCTTTTGGCCACGCGGGCATCACCAGGGGCCATCATTCGCGTGGATTCGTGACCATTCGTGGTTTCTCAACTGAATCGTTGCCGCTAAGCTCCCCGCCGTTGCGATGTTATACCCCTTCAGTTTCAAACCTATCCTGATGGAGCGCGTCTGGGGCGGACGCAGACTTGGTGAAATGTATGGCAAGGCTTTGCCGCCCGAGGTGCCAATCGGTGAAGCTTGGGAAATCACCGACCGGCCGGAGGGCGTGAGCGAAATCACGAACGGGACACTGGCCGGGCGAAATCTTCGGTGGCTGATGGAGAATCATCGGGACGAACTGCTCGGCCCGGGACTCGACTACGACGGCCGTTTTCCACTGCTGATCAAGATTCTGGATTCCACCCAAAAGCTCTCACTCCAGGTCCATCCACCGGCACATAAGGCGGCGGAACTGAATGGAGAACCCAAAACCGAAATGTGGTATGTCGCCGATGCGACGGCCGATGCCGAGGTGTTTGTCGGGCTAAAACAGGGCGTGACCCCGGAGGAATTCCAGCGCCGGATTGGCGACGGGACGGTGGCTGAGTGTTTTCATCGAATTGAAGTCGCGCGCGGGGACGTGATGTTCATTCCGAGTGGGCGAGTTCATGCGCTCGGAGCCGGCAGCGTGATTTTCGAGATCCAGCAAAACTCGAACAGCACTTATCGAGTGTTCGACTGGAACCGCGTGGGGCTCGACGGCACACCCCGAGAGCTGCACATCGATCAGGCCATGAAATCGATCGACTTCACTGATTTTGAACCTTCACTGGTGAGCGACGCTTTCTCCGGAGATGACATCAAACGCCGCGGGTTGGTGATGGAGCCGCTTTTTCAGGTCGAAAATTTTCAGGGGGTGGCGAGTGCCGTTGCCTCCCCGCCCGCAGGCAAGTGCCAGGTGGTTGCCTGCCTGAGCGGAGAAATCATTGCCGGCGACGGCGATACCAGTGTGACCTTGAAGCCCGGAGAATTCTGCCTGCTTCCGGCCTGTCTGGAGACGCGGACGCTCACCGCAACACAATCCTCCGAATGGCTGATGGCCACTCCGGGAGAACGCTAAATACCGCTCGTGCGCACGATTCGAAATGTGGTGACGATGCAACGGCAGGCTTTGGCCTGGCGGTGGGAAGGCGTGCCGGTCGGCTTGGTCCCCACCATGGGCTTCCTCCACGAAGGCCACCTGACGCTGGTTCGACGCGCGCGCAAGGCGGTCGGACCGGACGGGCAGGTAGTTGTCAGCATCTATGTCAATCCGACGCAGTTTGGCCCCACAGAAGATCTCGGCGCCTACCCACGCGATCTGAAAAGAGATCTGCGTCTTTGTCGCGAAAACGGTGCGGATGTGGTGTTCGTTCCCGGCACCGAGACCATGTACGCGGACGCCGCGACCGGCGGCTACTCAACCTACGTCACGGAAGACACACTCGGTCGTGAGATGGAAGGCGGCTCCCGGCCCATTCACTTTCGTGGAGTCACCACCATCGTTGCGAAACTCTTCAATCTGGTTCTGCCAGACGTGGCGATCTTTGGCGCGAAGGATTGGCAGCAGGGCGCGATCGTCAAACGGATGGTGAAGGACCTGAATTTTCCCGTGCGCATCGTTGTGAACGCGACGGTCAGGGAAAAGGACGGGCTGGCGATGAGTTCCCGCAACGCCTACCTGTCAGCCGAGGAACGTCAGCAGGCGAATGTGCTTTGGAAATCGATTCAGCTGGCCCGCAATGAAATCCGGGCAAACGCTGCGGTGTCCAAAGGCCGGTTGAAAAAGAAGCTCGAGAAATTTGTGGCCGGTCATGAATTGGCACGTCTCAATTACGTGGAATTCTTTGACGCGAAGACATTGGCCCCGGTGAAGACCGTGAAGCCGGGCACTCACATGGCACTGGCCGTCTTCTTCAACCGGGCGCGGCTGATCGACAACGGTCGCTTGTAACACATCGGTTTATTCGAAAAGATCTCATGGCTACTGAACGACATTTTGATTTCCTGATTCTGGGCAGCGGTATCGCCGGGTTGTCCTATGCCATGAAGGTCGCTCCTCATGGCCGCGTGGGGATCGTCACCAAAAAGCATCGGGCCGAATCCAATACCAACTACGCCCAGGGCGGCATCGCGGCGGTGACGAGCAAGGAAGATTCCGTCGACATGCATCTGCGTGACACGCTTCAGGCGGGCGCCGGTCTATGCAATGAGGACGTGGTCCGCACCATCGTCGAGGAAGGTCCGGCACGGGTTGCAGAATTGATGCAGATGGGCATGGAGTTTTCGGAACGGGAAATCCCGGGTGCCGATGGTGAGCGAGAATTTGATCTGGGCAAGGAGGGTGGTCACAGCAAGCGACGTATCCTCCACGCGAAAGACGCCACCGGGCGCGCCATCGAATCCGCCTTGCTGAATGCGATCAATGCGCACGATACGGTCGAATGGTTCGAGGACCACTTCGCGATTGATCTGATCACCACGGAGAAGCTGAGCATTGACGGCGCAAACCGTTGCGTCGGGGCCTATGTGCTAAATCAGCTCAGCGGCGAGGTGGAGACGTTTTCGGCAACCACTGTGCTGCTCGCCACGGGCGGCTGCGGAAAGGTTTACCTCTACACCACCAATCCGGACATCGCGACCGGGGACGGCGTGGCGATGGCTTATCGCGCCGGTGTGTCGGTGGCGAACATGGAGTTCATCCAGTTTCATCCGACCTGTCTCTACCACCCCAAGGCGAAGTCGTTCCTCATCACTGAAGCCGTTCGTGGCGAAGGGGGTATGATCAAGGGGCTCGACGGGGATCCCTTCATGGATCGCTATCATGAACTGAAGTCACTCGCGCCCCGTGATGTCGTGGCCCGCGCGATTGATGCGGAAATGAAACGGACCGGTTCTGAAAGTGTGCATCTGGATATCACCGACAAGCCGGCGAAGTTCATCACCGAACGTTTTCCCACGATCTACCAGAACTGTCTCAGGTTTGGGATCGACGTTACCCGTGAACCGATCCCGGTTGTTCCCGCCGCTCACTACCAATGTGGTGGCGTGGTGACCAACACCGATGGAGAAACGAATCTGCCCGGGCTTTATGCGGTGGGCGAAGTGGCCTGTACCGGCTTGCACGGCGCCAACCGACTGGCCAGCAATTCTCTGTTGGAAGCCGTGGTCTGCGCCCATCGCGCGGCGATGAAGATTCTGGGTGAATCATCGGCCACCACCCGCATCGAGATTCCTCCCTGGCAAAAGGGAGAGGCACATGACGCGGATGAACTCGTGGTTGTCTCGCACAACTGGGATGAGCTGAGACGGACCATGTGGGATTACGTCGGCATCGTTCGCACGACGAAACGCCTGCAACGCGCAGAAAAACGGATTGCCCTGCTGCGCGATGAGATTCAACAGTACTACTGGGATTTCACCGTCACCTCCGATCTGCTCGAACTTCGCAACATTGCCACCGTGGCGGCCCTCATCGTGAAGTGCGCGCTTCAGCGACCGGAGAGCCGCGGCTTGCACTACACTCTCGACTTCCCTGAACGAGACGATTCCTGGGCCCAGCGAAACACCGTGATCCGAAAAGGTAAGCGGGACTGAAACGTCCTCGCGCCAGAGTGGGGTGAACTGGGAGAAAAGACCAGAAAAGTGGGTTTTTTATTAAGTAAATCACTCATGATTAATATTCATCCTACCCCTGAAGCTAATCGTTTTGACCAATTTTCCACGCCATCTACACTCCCCGCCTATGACAGATGAAGCCTTGCGAAAAGCGATTGGTTTTCACGCCAAACAATCTCCGCTCACTGACGACCGGACGATCACTTACATCAATCTGAAACTCGCCGCGCTGGGTTGTCCCACGGTGCCCGGCGGGCTTGACGAAAAATTTCAAGACCTCGCCGAGTCGCTGCTGGCCCGCCATCGGGAGACCGACCGATTGCTTTCCAAGTATCTTTGCCCGGCGGACGAACGGATTCAGAACTGGCTCGATCAATATCTGAAGGGAACCGATCAAGAAGTGCGTTTGCCGACCCGCAGTTTCGTGCTTGATCGACACGGTGTGGGACGCGCGCTCTCGCTGCCCCCGGATCGTGATAAATTCGAGTCGGACATCGTCTCTTCCTACCGCACCCGCAACGGCATTCTGCACAACCCGGCGAAGGATCGCCGCACGACCAAGGGAGTGTTCCATGTTGCCGAAGCCGGACTGCCGATTCCCAACGACAAAAAATCTGTTCCGGTCAAAACATTCGGCCTGATGCTGAAGAAGGCGCTACAGCCGCCGGGAAATCTTCTGCAGTTGCCGTTTACCGACCGCCAGAAGAAACGGGCAGAGTGCTGGGTCTCGCTGCTCCTTCGTCCCTTGGTCTGTCCGGAGGTCCGTGGTTTCACCCCCCGCAAATCGATGGAAATCCGGTTCTTTGCTCCGGGGAATCTGGTCTGCAACCTGGATTTTGTGGAATCGATCTTCGGCAACGCCGGCGATCCTTACCTGCCCGAGAACGATGCCGGATTGGACGTCGAGCACTGGACCGGCCACACCGGCTGCGTGATCCTCGCCCCGCATCTCGTGGAGGTGACCAAGAAAGAGGTCGGTCTGCCACGCTATGAGGAGGCGACCGAACTTCAGCGGCGCGATGGGATGTGCTGGCAGGAGCCGGACGAGAAATACAATGACGGTGGCGCGTTCAAGCTCACCGCCCGCGATGCGAACGGGGTCGTGATCACCATGATCGCGGACAATTATTTTGGTTACTGCAAGAAGGAGGTCAAAACCCAGATCAGCTTCGCCGCCAATCTCTTTGGCCTCACCGAGGAGGAGCACGCCGGCGGCACCATCGCCTATCCCTCCTACGATCTTGGCGAGGAGTTCAGCGGGGTGAAGCATGTGCGCCCCACGGAGCATACCTTCGAAGAGACGAAGAAGCTCTACGCGGACGCGATTGATTTTTCCGAGGGGCATGGACGCGACAAACGATTCGAGAAGGTCCTGTACGTTCCCGAAGATGTGACCTTCGACCTGCGCAAGAAAACCGTTTCGTGGACGCGGGACGGAAAAGAGACGCAGCTCCCGCTCCGGGCAGATCGGGTCTACGTGCGGCCAAGCGGTTACAAGGTTTACATCGAAAAACCACCCGGACAGCGGGCATGGCGCCTGATCGGTACAGTGGCAGAGGGACTCTTTTGCCACAAACCCTGTACCGTTTCCGGCGGTGGCAAGTCAGAGATATCCAAGTCCATTTCCGATGCCATTATTCAGGGACCCGTTTTCGTTGCGGATTTTGAGAAGGACTTTGATGAAGTGGAGAAGCTGATCGATCACGACTACAGCCAACGCTTCGAAGATCCGGCCAAGCGCGTTGATTCCCGGTCAGTCCTCAGCCACGAACGTTCGCTGGGTTCCGTGATCAAACTGCTCACCCCGTCCGGCCGCGACTACACCAAGGAATACAACGAGTGGCTGGACAGCATTCCCCAACATGTCCGCGAACTCGTGTTCGTGGTGAAACGTTTCTTCGAGGACGGCTGGGGAACCGATTGGCGCTCCAAGTTCAGCGTGGACATCATCAATGGTGTCGCCGGGAACCAGCTGAAACTCGGTCGCCGGAATCTCGTGTCAAACTTCCTTCGGGTGGGCTTCGACCAGGATGGATCCTGGCGCGTTTTCAGTCTCCGCAAAGATTTTCATCCCGCCACGAAGCTGCAATTGGAGGATGACATCTCGGCTTCCGTCGTTGTCCCGGTCAAATCATTGGAAGGTCTGCCGGCATGGGTCAATCAACCGGCGATCAAGTTTGTCGAAAACTGCGAGTATCGTCTGTTCCAACGACCGGACGAGGCGATTCATCCGGGCTATGACAAACAGACCGAAAAGGACTTTGGCCAGTCGCTGAACTTCTACTCGAACTACCATCCTCTCAGTCGCGATGAAACTGTGGCGATTACCGAAGATTTTGAGGAATTCGGGAAATTCACCGAACCCATGCAGGCCGCCATTCGCGAAGCCGCTGAGGCGAAAGATCAGCCAGAGTATTTCGTGTCCAACTCCGAACCCCGTCGCGTTGACGGTGGCATCACCAAGAACCCGCGCTACCTGCAGAACCGTCAGGAGCTTGAGAATCCTCAGAACTTCTATCTCGCCAGCATGGCAACCCGCCTGCAGCGCCGGGTACTGCTTCACCGCCCTATCTACAATCCCGTAGGTGCCGTGCTTCCGGGCCGCCGCAACAACGGTCCTGATCTCGCGAACCAGGTTCGTGCGCTCTCCGTGTACAACCCGATCCATTACATGGAGTTCCCGGAGCTGTTCATGGAATACATCGCGAGCATCACCGGCAAGTCCCCCTCCACGACCGGCGCCGGATCCGAAGGCGCGCTGACGAAGGCGCCGTTCAACGCCATGCCGCCCATCTTCGATCTGAACAACGCCTTGGTCTCCTCGGTGCTCACCGGCGAAGGAGCGTTCCTTTCCTCGGCCGGCTGCATCGGGCCGCACAATCGGGTCGATCACGACGTCAGTCTGCTCATGCCGGAGATCTGGTGCCGCATGCTTCCGGAAGAACGCGATCCTCAGCGATTGATCGACAATGGTTGTCTGGAACGCATGGCCGACCGCGAGTTTGACGGCAAGCCCGTGTTGAGCAGCCGATTGGGGTATCGAATCACCTATCGCTTTGTGCGCATTTTCTTCGCCCGCGTGTTCAACTATCCGCAATCGGTTTTCTCTGAAGAGATGTTGCAGCCGGAGCTCCAGGATGAGGCCGTATTCGCCGACGCCATGGACAACATCGTGACCACCCACGAATCAGCCGCGCGGCATTACTTCGAAGATGGTTCCATCGCGATGGCCTGCCCACCGTTGAAGGCCCTGCTCCACATCATGGTGCATGGCAATTTCGAGGGAAAGACCCTGGACGACGACGCCGTTCGCGATCTGTTCAAGCGGGAGACCCTGCTTGCGAGTGACTGGTATCGGGAGCGGCTCACCACCCGTCAGGAACGCGACGTCAAGCTCTGGGAAAGGCATCAGGATTACCTGGAAACGTTCTTGGGCAACTCCGCCAATGCCGAAGTCATCGACAGCCTCAACCTCAACCGACGCCTTGCAGTCGTGAAGGACCAGCGCGTCAAAGTGAAGAGCCCGGAATATCTGGACTCCCTTCAAGGCACCATCGGCGCGCAACCGATGCCCACGTAAGCAGACCCAAACGCACTCGCACCGATCAGGCCCGGAGCAGCCTGCTGCGCCGGGCATCCGATTATTCAACCGCCGCCATGGAAGGAATGTTTTGCGCCGCGCTGCGAAATTAGGCAGAAACTCGCAATGCGTTTTCCATTCCCTGTTCTGAAAGCCGCCTTTGCAACTGGCATTTTGATCGTTGCCGGAGCCGCGTCCGCTCAACCCAAAGGTTATAACTACGACGAGGCGAAGGTTCCGCAATATGAACTGCCAGATCCACTGGTTTTCAATGACGGCAAGCCCGTCAAAACCAGGGCGGATTGGGGACGGCGTCGCGCCGAGGTTCTGAAACTCTTCCGCGATCACGTCTATGGGCACGCTCCAAAATTGCGGGGCGGACTCCGGGTCACAGTCCTGTCTGAGGGAGTCGCTCTCAACGGGCTCGCCGTTCGTAAGCAGGTCCGGATTCAACTGACAGACAAACCATACGGACCGCGATTCGATCTGTTGATCTATCGGCCCAACGCCGCGACGAAACCCGTGCCGGCCGTGATCGGCTACAATTTCAACGGCAACCACTCGATCCACTCCGATCCGGCAATCAGGGTCACTAAGAGTTGGGTACGCAAGAAGAAAGGCTCCGGAGCCGTGGATCACCGCGCAACTGAAGCCGGCCGTGGTAAGAGCGCGAATCGCTGGGCTTTGGAAAAGATTCTCAATCGCGGATACGCGCTCGCGACAATCTACTACGGAGATGTCGAACCCGATCACAAGGACGGTTGGCAGAGCAGTCTTCGCTCCTACCACCTGCAGCCCGGTCGAACGGCACCTGCCCCAACCGACTGGGGCGCGATCGCTGCATGGAGTGCCGGCTTGAGCCGGGCGTTGGACTATTTGGGCACCGACCGCAGCATCAACGAAAAGCAGGTCGCGCTCATCGGACATTCGCGACTGGGCAAAACCTCGCTCTGGGCCGGGGCCAGTGATGAACGCTTCGCGCTCGTGATCTCCAACAACTCGGGTTGTGGCGGGGCCGCGCTCAGCCGCCGCGCCTTTGGAGAAACAGTCGAACGCATCAACACAAGTTTTCCCCACTGGTTCAACGACCGTTTCAACCGCTACAACGACAACGAGAACGCCTGTCCGGTGGATCAGCACATGTTGATCTCACTTATCGCTCCCCGCCCCGTCTACATCGCCAGCGCGGAGAAAGATCAGTGGGCCGATCCGAACGGTGAGTTTCTCAGCGGCAAACATGCGGGGCCGGTCTACGAATTGTTGGGCAAACAGGGCCTCGGCGTGGATACCCAACCCGGACTGAACCAACCGGTGGGCGATACGATTGCCTATCACTACCGCACCGGCGGTCATGACGTGACCGATTACGACTGGGAACAATATCTCAATTTCGCTGACCGCCATTTCAACCCGGTGAAACCGGCGGCACCCGCAGTCAAACAGCAGACGCCCGTCAAAAACTGATTCTGGCGATGGCAATCTACGGAACCGCGCTGCTCTCCGCCTGCCTGCTGGTCGGTCTGTTTGTCGGCAGTTTTCTCGGCCAGTTGACCGGGGTGAACAAGAACATCGGCGGCGTGGGAATTGCCATGCTGCTGTTGATCCTCGTGAGTGATCGGCTGCAGAAATCCGGCCGCATGAAACCGCCCACCGCCAGTGGTGTGGCATTCTGGAGTTCGATCTACATCCCGATCGTGGTCGCCATGGCGGCGAGCCAGAACGTGCTGGCCGCGCTGAAGGGTGGCCCCCTCGCAGTGCTTGCCGGGGTGTTGTCCGTCGCCGCCTGCTTCGCGCTCGTGCCCGTGATCAGCCGCATCGGACAAGCTGAGCAATCAGATGCCGGGGACAAGGTCTGATCACCGCCGCTGCCATGTTTGAAACCATCGAGGCGATCCTCACCAAATACTCACTTGTCACTGCCTTCGCGGTGATCGGTGCCACCGTCTGGATTTCCTATCTCGCCTCGGAACACCTGACCCGCGGTCGGCTGCACGGATCCGCCATCGCGATTTTTCTGGGCCTCGTCATGGCGTATTTCGGCGGCCTCGAGACCGGCGGAAAGAAGGGTATCGCCGACCTCCAGATGTTTTCCGGAATCGGAATCATGGGTGGTGCCATGCTTCGGGATCTGGCCATTGTAGCCACGGCATTTGGCGTGCGAATGGAGGAGTTCCGCAAGACCGGGATCAGTGGCATCGTATCCCTTTTCGCCGGCGTGTTCGTTTCGTTCACCATCGGTGCCGGGGTCGCCTATGCATTTGGATATCGGGATGCCGTGAGTCTCACCACCATCGGGGGCGGCGCGGCCACCTACATCGTTGGCCCCGTCACCGGCGGCGCCATTGGGGCGAGCTCCGAAGTGATGGCGCTCAGTGTGGCGGCGGGTCTGGTGAAATCTATTTTGGTCATGACCATGACTCCGTTCATCGCGAAATACATCGGCTTGGACAATCCCCGCTCCGCCCTGATCTTTGGCGGTCTCATGGGAACCACCAGCGGAGTCGCCGGTGGGCTCGCCGCGACTGATCCGAAACTGGTCCCGTATGGGGCAATGACCGCGACCTTCTACACCGGAATCGGATGTCTGCTCGGCCCCTCGGTCATCTTCATGATTATTCGAGCGCTGGTCTGACCCCTCGCAAACGAATCAAGAATCAAAGGATGAACGAAATCGAACTGATCGCCCGCGCGCGCAGTCACGGCCAAGCCACCGCGCTGCAAACGGAAGCCCGCAGCCACACCTACGCGAATCTGCTCGCGCGCTCAGGAACCGTTGCCGCTACCCTGCTCGGATCCACCGAGGATTTGAAAGAGGCACGCATCGCGTTGCTCGCGCCCGCAGGATTCGACTATGTCACCACCCAATGGGCGATCTGGCGGGCGGGCGGCGTCGTGGTGCCCTTGTGTCTTTCCGCTACGGAACCGGAATACGAATACACGCTTACGAACTCCGGAACCTCGCTCGTGTTGGCCACCCGCGAATATGCCGACCAGATCGGCGGGCTCTGTGAACGGTTGGATCTGAAACTGATCGTCCTTGACGAGTTGGGAGAGGTTGCGGACGTGACCCTGCCTCCGATCACTGCCGATCGTCGCGCCATGATCCTGTACACCAGCGGAACGACCAGTAAACCAAAGGGGGTCGTCTCCACCCACGCGAACATCCAGGCCCAGATCGAAACCTTGGTCACCGCCTGGGAATGGCAGGCAGACGATCGCATCCCGCTCTTCCTGCCCCTGCATCACATCCACGGGATCATCAATGTGTTGTCCTGCGCACTCTGGTCTGGTGCCACCGTAGAAACGTTCCCGCGTTTCGATATGAAAACCATTCTTCGGCGCGTCGCAGAGGATGCCTACACGGTCTTCATGGCCGTCCCGACGATCTACGTGAAACTCATTCAGGCCTTGGACTCCATGACCGATGCCAACCGAACGCCCATCGTGGAAGCCTTCGCCCGGATGCGCCTCATGATCTCCGGTTCGGCCGCTTTGCCCGCCAGTATTCACAAAACCTGGACCGCGCTTACGGGACAGAAACTTCTGGAACGCTACGGCATGACGGAAATCGGCATGGCCCTCTCGAATCCGTTTCATGGTGAGCGTCGCCCGGGATCCGTCGGCCAACCCCTGCCCGGCGTCGAAATTCGCCTCCGCGCGGAATCCGGAGAGCTGGTCACCACCGCAGGCGAGCCCGGCGAAATTCAGGTACGCGGCCCGGCTGTGTTCGACGAATATTGGGAACGACCGGACGTGACTGAGACTTCCTTCGACGCAGGCTGGTTTCGCACCGGTGACATGGCCGTCCTCGAAACCGGCTACTACCGCATCATGGGCCGTCTTTCAGTCGATATCATCAAATCGGGCGGCTACAAACTTTCAGCACTGGAGATTGAAGCCGCGATCCTGGAACACCCAACCATCCAGGAATGCGCCATCATCGGAGTACCCGACGACACCTGGGGCGAAGCCGTCGCAGCCGCAGTCGTCCTCTCCGACGGAGAAACGCTGGAATTGGAAACGCTACGCGATTGGTGCCGTGATCGACTCTCCGTCTACAAGATCCCCAAACAGCTTCAGGTCCTCGACGCCCTGCCCCGCAACGCCATGGGCAAAGTCACCAAGCCCACCCTAAAAGAACTTTTCAAATAGCAGTCAGGGCTGCAGATCCCCACCTTCGTCTGGCAACGCCAAAATGTAAGACATGTCAATTCTCGGACAGCGAAGTCCCGAAACGCCCATTCTGCCGCAACATTATTCCATTATAGGGATTTTTATTATTCCTATGAAAGAATAGTAATGGCGATATGGACAGTCGGATAGGCCGTGGCTTTTCCGGAAAAAAGGCGATCGAAGAGGTGTTAAAGCGTCTCAACGAACGATTGATCTACGCTGATTTCGAACCGCTCTCATTGGTGATTTGCGGCCGCGCTTCGCGGAACATCATGGGGTGGGTCGTCCGCTCAACAAATGATGGCGATATATTGGGCGGGTTGGTTGGAGGCGGCGAAACCGAAAGCCAACTCGTGGCTGGTGATCGACTGAGCGGACGCTTTGACGAGGTGCTGGACTGGCTGACAAAAACGGCGAGTGGATCAACGTGACCCGGTTGACGTCGCTGCTGCGCAAGGATCGGCTGTGCGACCCGAGTGTGGTCGGCGCTGTGGCGGCACTGTAGACCGAGCACGACAGCTCGACCAAATGGAGATCGATCGCCAAGAGATTCATCCCGACGACACTCTCGGCCACACCGTTGTTTTTGCGCAGTGGTCGCCCCCTCGCCGCATCGCCCTCTGAGCCCGATTCCAGATTCAGCACCCACGGCTGGCTTCGGTCGCCACTCCAACTGCGCGGCATGTCACAGTCGCCCGATCTGAATTCACCGGCCGTGTTCATGAAGCCATGCGGGGCATGCATGGGGCCGGAGCCTTCGGCGTCAGGCAGGATGGGAACCGAAAGGAATATCACGTCATCCAAGGACGTGGTTGGCCGCGTGTCAGCGAAGAGCCCGAGAAAGTTCGCTGCTGGCGCGATTGGCGGTCATATGGCCGATGTGCTGTGGCCGTATGGCACCATGCCTACCAATGAAAGAGTCAGGTGCGACCGGGTATATCCTCCACGCGGAGATCTCGTCAGCCAAAGACAGAGTCCGGAGCGACTTTGACTCGGCCGGGATACCGCTCTCCAAGAACCCAAACTCAGACGAAGTCTTGGCCTTGCTGAAAGTGTTTTGACCCATCACCAAACCTCGCACAGAAGCAGCGTGGCCCCTTGGTTCCAGATTGGTATTTGTGAAGTCAAACACCGGCGAAATCGCCCGTATTCTCAGGCCACAAAGGAAGTGGTGGTGGGAGCGTGATTCGAACACGCGAAGGCTAAGCCAGCAGATTTACAGTCTGCCCTCGTTGACCGCTTGAGTATCCCACCAACCGGTAAGGGGCGTGGACCTTAAGAGAGTCGCGGGAACCGCGTCAAGCGGTCATTCAACGATTTTCCTATATTGGAGCCGATCAGGACTTGAGCTTGCCAAGGACGTCCTTGGTCAGGCGCTCGTCGATGATGCCGGTGAATTTTTTGAGGCGCTTCTGGGTTTCCTTCTGCAGGCGCCATTTCTCACAGAGGGTGGAGGCGCATTGGAGGACTTCGATGTTGTCGAAGGGTTTCTTGAGAACGAGGAGCTGATCGGATTCGCCGATGTGGCGCATCATATCATCCCAGGAATAATCGGAGTAGGCGGTGCAGATCACAATCTGCAGGTCGCAGGCTTTTTGCAGGAGTTGCTGGGTGGTTTGCACGCCGTCGATGCCGGGTGCCATCCGGACATCCACAAAGGCCAGCGCGTATTCCTTCCCGGCATCCATAGCCGAGTTGGACTTCTCAATCGCCTCTTCGCCGCTGAACGCGAAGTCCAACTCGTAGGCAAGGGGAGACTTTTCAAAGTTGGTGCGACCGAACAGGGCAGTTTCTTTCTGTTCAATCTCTCCCACGTGCGGGAGGTCGGGAGAGAGAATCTTTCTGAAATCCTCGTGGATCTGTGGGTTGTCGTCGACGATCAGAATCCGGCGATTCGGTGGCTCCTGAATCTGCTCGGGCAAGTTGTTTTGGACACGCTTGGACATGGGACTGTGGGGGACGTTACAAGACCTTGCATTAATGTCAAAAC
>JBLFYM010000104.1:0-20918 GCA_047608975.1 Limisphaerales bacterium
GACATGCCCACGCGCTCAAGGGCTGCCTGGACCCGCTCCATGCGTTCGGCCTTGGGCAAGCCGCGGTAGGTGAGCGGCAGTTCCAGATTTTCGTAGACAGTGAGATCGCCGATGAGATTGAAACTTTGAAAGATGAAGCCGACTTCGCGATTCCGGATGCGGGCGCGATCGGAGAAGTTGATGCCGGCGACCGGTTTACCATTCAGGGTGTAGGTGCCATCACTCGGCGTGTCCAGCAGGCCCAGGATGGAGAGCAGCGTAGATTTTCCGCAGCCGGAAGGACCGCCGATGGAGACGTATTCGCCTTCCATGATGGTGAGATGAATTCCGGAGAGGGCGTGGGTCTCGACTTCGTCGGTGTAGAAGACCTTGGTGATGCCCTGGAGTTCGATGAGAGGTTTTCGGGTTTCTTCGCTCATGATTGGTAACTTGTTAACCGGGTCAGTTGTTCAGGCAGTGGCGCTGGGTGTTTTGGGTCTAAGAATTTGAGTCACTGATTTCATCGTGGAGTTGGTGTGTGTGTTGTCACTCAACGCGGATTCGGTCGTATTCCTCGAAATCAGAAACGTCGGAGAGAATGACTTTGTCGCCCACCTCCAGACCGGTTGCGATCTCGATGACGCTGACGGAACTGCGGCCCCACTTCACGGGAACGAGAATTGCCTGGCTGCCTTTTTCAATCATCTTAAAGACTTTTGCCTCGGTATTGGGAACGGCGCGGACGGGACGGCCGACATAAAGCACATTCTCAAGTCGTTCGATTTCGATCGTGCCATCGACACTCAGATCCGGGCGGGCCCCGTCCGGCAACTCGCCATCCAAGCGGACATCGACCGTGACAGTGCCATTGTTCACCGCGGGATCCACGCGGACCACGGTTCCGGGAATGATTCCGTTCCGCGTGTCGATCTCGGCCTTCTGTCCGATGACCACATCCTTCACCTGCGTTTCTGCGATCTCGATCTCGGCTTTCAGATTTCCGGGAATCACGATCTTGGCGAGCGTCGTGTTCGCGCCGATGCGTTGACCGATCTCAAGCTTGCGACCGTCGCCGACTTCTTGGAGCACGCCTTTGATACCGGCGCGTACGACCATGTTCGTGAGTTGCTCCTTCTTGATCCCCAAAGCCGCCCGCAGCTTCAGCAGGTCGGCGTCCTTCACCGCCATCTGGGCTTCGGCGGATCGCTTGTCCATCGAGATCCCGGCGACGCCGTTGGTGTAGCGGGCCCGGAAGTCGTCGGCCCGCAGTTGGTAACGGCGAGACTCAAGCGCGGCGACCAGACCGTCCTTTTCGAGTTTCTGATACGCGTCGGCTTCGAGGTCGGCGTATTCGAAATCAGCCTTCAGCTTGTCGAGGGTGATCCGTTTGTCAAGTCGTTCGGATTCGAGGCGGATCTCCATCTGCACCTTGGTGGCTTCGCCCGATTTGAGCGCCCATTCGCGGTCGAAGATATCCTGTTCCAGATCCTTGTTGCTCATCTCCAGGATGATCGTATCTGGTTCCACCAGCGCCCCTGCCAGCACGTGGATCTTCTCAATCGTCCCGGCGACCTCGGCTTGCACAAACTGGATGTCCTCGGGAACAAGGGTGCCGTTCCCTCGGACCTGCCGCAGCATTTCGCCGCGCTGAACCTCGTCGGTCCAGATCACGGCGGAATCCACCTTGGGGAGGGCGGGTTCGAGTTTGGCCAGTGCCATGGTGATACCGGCAATGGCGACCGCGAAAACGAAAAAGAGAACGAAGCGATTCCGCTTCTTCTTCCTGGCAATATCTGGGCGAGCAACGTCCATCGGAACCCACTATACGCAGATGCCGTGCCAATTGGAAACGGCAGTTGTTAACGTTAATGTAGCCGTTTCCTGAGGAGGCGAGGCTTCACCGAGTTCGGAACCGGGATTCATCCGTCCCAAAAATGGGACGGCTATCCCGCTTCCTTCGGTTCTCCCAAGATTCCTCTTCCGCCAGAAATGGGTTTCGGGTTCAATGTGCAGCCCTATGAGTGCAACCCACCCGTTGACCAGCACCACGTTTGAGATCGCGAACTATCGCGTCGCCAGATCGTTGGGCGTTGTCCGTGGGCTGATCGTCCGGTCGCGTTCGGTGATCGGGAACTTTGGGGCGAGCATCCAGGCGTTCTTCGGCGGCAACATCACGCTCTACACGGATCTTTGCGAGAAGGCTCGGGACGATGCCTTCAATCAGATGCTGGCGCATGCGGCCGAGTTGGGGGCCAATGCGGTGGTCGGTGTCCGTTACGACGCGAACGAAATCGGACCCAGCATTACAGAAGTGCTTTGCTACGGAACCGCAGTTTTTGTAGAACCGGTTCGCAACGAAACCGGCGCGGCACCCGCGCCCCAAGTGAATTAAAACGACATGGCAGGACACAGCAAGTGGGCAAACATCAAACACGCCAAGGGCGCAACTGACGCCAAGCGTGGCAAGGCCTTCGCGAAACTCAGCCGTGAGGTGACCATCGCCGCGCAATTGGGCGGCCCGGATCGGGACATGAATCCGCGCCTGCGCATGGTGCTCCTGAAATGTCGCGCGGCGAACATGCCGAAGGACAACATCGAGCGCGCGGTGGCCAAGGGAGTCGGCGGTAGCGATGGCACGCAGTTTGAAGATCTGATTTACGAGATCTATGCGCCGAACGGGGTGGCCATCCTGGCTGAGATCAGCACCGACAATCGGAACCGTACCGCGTCTGATATCCGGAGTTTTGTCACCAAGGCTGGTGGCAACCTCGCTACTTCTGGAGCGGTCACCCGGCTGTTCCACAAGAAGGGCCAGATCGTCATCGCCCGGGAAAATACGGATGAAGATACGCTGATGGAGATCGCCTTGGATGCCGGGGCCGAGGACATCAAGACCGAGCCCGAGGGTTTCACGATCATCACCGAGCCCGACCAGTTTGAGACGGTGAACAAGGCCGTGGAAGACAAGGGCATCAAACCGGAGGTCGCCGAAATTTCATACATCCCGGAACTCACCGTGCCGATTGACGAAAAGACGTCAATCTCGGTGACGAATCTGATGGAAAAGATCGAGGATCACGACGACGTGAACTCGGTCTATTCAAACGCGGAATTTGCGTAGGTTTTGGATCATGGAACTCCATGGTCGGTCTTTGGCTGGGCACCGAAATACGTTGCAACGCGGTGCCTCCCTTGGCGGCTTCATTCACCACTACCGTCTACGCAAGGAATGCCAGTCAAAACTATGCTGGAAACTGCGATAGCGGCGACTGTTTGCAGTCAACTGATGCCCCCAAGGGGCTCCGCCCTCCAGCCCAAGGTTACGGCGCAGCTGCTACCTTGGGAACACGGCAATAGAACCTGCCAACCCGATGCGTCGCGACGTAGCCGAACGGCGGAAGGCGGAAGGGGTTGCGGCATGTCTGCCCGTGGCCCACAAAAAACAATCTGTAGCTCCCCAATTTCGGCCTTCTAAAGTGTAACACCGCGGCTACCCCGACAGTTCGGGGTCAACTGTGGGTCGGTCCGGAATGGCGCGGGATTAAGAGGTGGCGTGATGAACCGATGTGGCGGCAAGCGTGAGCGAATGGTCCGCTTGATACCACGAATCCACTCGCTCACGCTCGCGGTCACAGGAAGAGACCGAGCTCAAAGCCATCGAAGAGGGGATAGATGGAGCTGTGTCTCTGCCGGTCTCTTACAAAAAGGACACCTCCAGAATGAGGTCACAAATGATCAGTAACTTTTCGACTGGGACAAGCTGACGAAAAGATGCAATTTTTCCTTGGAATGCCGCATGCGGTTTATTTACACAGCTTTGCTCTCCCGTTGCAAGACACGGGCACGCGGACAAAGTAGGTTATTTGCCACAAAGTCGGGCGGCCATCGATCATGGGTGGGCGAGAACTAGATGCGCCGACGATAAAACTTTTGCACATGTTCAAATCTATGAACCTCACCACTATCCTCTCGCTTTTCTGCCTCGCATTTGGTTTCGGGCATCGGGCATCGTCCGCCGAACCAGCTCCCAATATCATCTTTATCTTGGTTGATGACCAAGGCTATTACGATCTGGGTTGCTACGGTGCCACCGAGATCAAGACGCCGCAGATCGATGCGATGGCAAAGGCGGGGACGCGCTTCACGGACTATTACGCGGCGGCTCCGATCTGCAGCCCGTCACGCGCGGGTTTGGTGACGGGGAGCTATCCGCGTCGGGTTGGCAATCACGTCTGGGTGCATCGCGCTGATTCGCGCACGGGCATTCATCCGGACGAGCTGACGATCGCCGAACTGCTGAAGGACAACGGATACGCGACGGCGTGCATTGGCAAATGGCATCTTGGATTCCATGAGCCGTTCCTGCCGCACAACCAGGGCTTTGATCACTACTTCGGACTGCTGCACAATCTCGATCCCGTAGAAATCGTCTACTTCGAGGACAAGGGTGGCGTCCCTTTGATGCGCAACGGCAAGGTGGTCAAGCGCCCCGCCGATCCCGCGGAACTCACCAAGATTTATACCGACGAGGCCATCCAGTTTATCGAGCAGAACAAGGAAGGTCCGTTCTTCGTCTACCTGCCTCACACCATGCTCCACAACCCGCTCGGCGTGAGCGAGGAATTCAAGGGCAGCTCAGACTGGGGCGAATATGGTGACGCAATTCAGGAATTGGATCACAACGTCGGCCGGATCTTCGATACCTTAAAACGGCTGGGCATCGACGACAACACCATCGTCGTCTACACCTCGGACAATGGCCGCGGACCGGGTCGCACGCCGGAGCAGAAGATTCGTGGGCGTAAGCTTTCCACCTATGAGGGCGGCATTCGCGTTCCCGCGATTGCGTGGGGACCGGGACTGGGATTGCAGGCGGACACAGAATCGGCGGCGCTGGTACACGCAATGGATTGGTATCCGACACTCGCCTCGTTCGCAGGCATCAGGGTTCCGAACGGCCGCGTCATCGACGGGCGGGACATCAGCCCCTTGCTGAAAGGGGAAACCAAAGTCGTACCGCATGCGGGCATGAAACTTTCGATCAACTCGGCGGTTCAGATGCGGCGTCCGTGGAATCCGGATGGTGAGTGGGCGTCCATCATCCAGCGCAACGAATACAACAACGCCTTCTTCTATCATGGCAGTCAGGGAGCGCTGGCGGCGGTTCGTTCAAAAAATTGGAAGCTGTATTTGAATCCCAGCCTCGAGTTGTATGACTTGGAGAAGGACCCGGGAGAATTGAAGCTCGTGCGCAATCGGGAAATGCTGCGCAAGCTGCGCGGCATGGCGATCCTGTTTCAGGAGGAAATGCGACGCGACGCGCGCCCTGCCGGTGAAGTGCCATCGGCCCCTCGCGCTGACGGTCGGACGGAAATTCCGGCGGCGACGCTGGCCATTCTCGATTCCCAACTCGATGTGACGTACGCGCGCTATGGTGATCGCACGCTGGAGATGGATATCTATCGGCCCAAGGGCAGCTGGGGCGAACTGCCCGCCATCGTCTGCGTTCACGGCGGAGGTTGGAGAAAAGGCAGTAAGATCAATCATGCAAAACCTGCCCAGGCGCTGGCGGCGCTCGGGTTTGTCACGGCGACGATCTCCTATCGCCTGAGTGGTGAAGAGCCCTTTCCAGCCCAGATCCAGGACTGCAAAGCAGCCGTCCGATTTCTGCGTGCCAACGCCAAAAAGTATGGCCTCGATCCGAACAGGATAGGCGCCATCGGTCATTCGGCGGGCGGGCATTTGGTGGCGTTGCTGGCGACCTCAGGCGAGGCCAAAGAGCTCGAAGGCGAAGGCGGTAACGCCGGGTTCAGCAGCGCGATTCAGGCGGCGGTGCCCATGGGCGCTCAGACGCACTTGATGTCGCCACGCAATCGGGAAGTGTCCGGCACGAGGGAGATCTGGCAGCAGTTCCTCAGCGGGTCGCAGGAGCAGCAGCCGGAGACCTATCGCCTTGCCTCGCCGCTGGCACACCTCGATAAGAAGGATCCGCCCTGTTGGTTCATCAGCGGTGAAAAGGATGATCCCAGCACGCACGCCGATGAATTTCGCAAGCGGATGAGGGAGTTGGGGATCGAATCCAATCTCACGGTCATCAAAGGCGCGCCGCATCCGTTCACCGTCCAACAGGTCTGGTTCGATGAGATGCTTGAAACCGCCGGCGCATTTTTTCAAAGAACTCTGAAGTAGTCCGAATGCAATTTACAATTGCGATGCGCTTTTCCTGTCTTGCTCCTTTCCTGGCCGCTCTTTCTCTGGCGGTTTCGACGAACGCCAAAAACTGCTGGGCAGCAAGCTCAAGACCGCCAAAGCCCACGGCCAATTGGCGGCCTTCCAGGATCTCCTGAAGGCGCGGGATTCGCAGGATGCTATCGCCGGGTTGAAATGGTGGTTTACCTGGGTGATGCGCTCACGCCTGCCGGAGATGAAAAAGGTGGTCAAGAGCATCCGTAATCATTGGGAAGGCATCGTCGCCTATTTGGAAACGCGCGTGACCAACGCGCCTGCCGAGGCCGTCAACGGGCTGATCCAAACGGCCAAACGAAAGTCCCGTGGCTTCCGTTCATTTGATTGCTTTCGGGCCATGATTTACCTCATCGGCTCCAAGCTGAACTTCAATCATTTGCCCTCACCCGTGCCCTTCGACCCACTTCGATCGTCATAGAGGCATAAAAAACAGCTTGCGGTCCCAAGCCCCCAAACTTTCGCCCCGCCAGCACCACAGTATAACAGGAAGAAGCACCTCGTCATCAAGGGTGAGAACTTCTATTGGAACCCGGGAGAGTAGTTTCCGAGGTCAGTCAAGAATGGCACGGGATTAAGAGTTGGTGTGAGGCACCGATGTGGCGGTGAGCGTGAGCGAGTGGTCCGGTCGATACCACGAATCCACTCGCTTACGCTCGCCGCCACAGGGATAGACCGAACGCTGTCGCCAGCCCGGGGCCTTCTCGGGGAGAATCCCGTGTCCATTATTCCCATTACACATCAGTTGATTGATGAGGTAAGGGGGGAGGACGGCAAGCGGATGGACGCGCGGGTGAATTCGGCGTCTGAAAACTTCACCGTTACCTTTTGGGGCGTAAGATCGTATCCCTGCATCATATGGCCAAACACCCGCTTCTGAAATCCGTCATTGTCGCCGCGCTGATCGGCTCTTCGACCTGCTTGTCGGCAGCGGCCCAACGCCCCAATGTGCTCTTCCTCGCGGTGGACGACATGAACGACTGGATCGGCTCGCATCAAACCACGCCTCGAGCCATCACGCCGAACCTGGACCGGCTCGCAGCGCGCGGGGTGAATTTCATGAATGCGCATACGGCCGGGGTGTTCTGTGCGCCCTCTCGGGCGGCCATCTTCTCCGGGCAACATGCTTCGACGACCGGTTGTTACTCCTCGGCGAATTACTTTGTGGATCAACCGGAGATCGAGGCTCTGCAGATGAGTTTTTCCAAGGCGGGTTACACGACGCTCGGAGCCGGTAAACTCTTCCATCATCCGGGAGGAGCGATTGATCAGCGGGGTTGGACCGAGTTCTTCGTTCGTAAGCAGTCGCAACGACTGAACGGTTGGCCGCTGGATTCCTGGAGCGAGGAAATGCCGTTGCCGAAAGAAATTCCGGCCAGCAGCTACAACCAAGGGCAGCAAGTCACCGGCGGGCTCTATCTCGATTGGGCGCCCATACCGAATGAGAAGGAAGAGGAAATGGCCGACACGATTCGGATCAATTGGGCAGTCGAACAGCTGAAGAAAATGCATGACCAACCTTTCTTCCTCGGCGTCGGCATTTACGCCCCGCACTTCCCAAATTACTGCCCGCAGAAATACTTCGATCTCTACGACCCGGAGAAAATCAAGCTGCCGCCGATGAAATCGGACGACATCAATGATCTGCCGGCAAAGATCAAGAAGCAGAGAACTACACGCCTTAAGATTCACCAGCGACTTGAGGATCTGGACGCCGTGGATGACGCGATCCATGGCTACCTCGCCTGCATCAGTTATGCCGACGCCATGATGGGTCGCGTGCTGGACACCTTGGCGGCGAGCCCTCATGCGGATAACACCATCGTCGTGCTGTGGAGCGATCATGGCTACCACCACGGCGAGAAGGGTCACTGGGGCAAACACACGCTGTGGGAGCGCACCTCCAATGTTCCCTTCATCTGGGCCGGGCCGGGAGTTGCCAAAGGCGCGAAGACCGACGCGACCGTCAGCCTGATCGACATGTATCCGACCTTCGTCGAGATGTGCGATCTCCCCAAACCGCATCAGCAACTCGAAGGAAAGTCACTCGCCACGACTCTCGCGAATCCTGCCACTGCCAAAGACAGGAACGTCTATCTGCCCTACATGTCTCCCGGCGAATACGCAGTCATCAATCGCGACTGGCGATATATCCGCTACGGCAAAGACGGCGAGGAACTCTACGACCTGAAGAACGATCCGAACGAATGGACCAACCTCGCTGCGATCGGGGAATACGCGCCGGTGAAAAAGCAGTTGCAGCAAACGGCACCGAAGACCTTTGCGAAACCGCAACCGAAGATGATCGTTCAGCGGGATCTGGTGGTGGCGGGCGAATCCTACTACTGGGAGATGAACGCCAAACGCAATGGCAAGAAAACCGCCTCCCGAGATACCAAGGCCTACGTTGAGGCCGCCAATGCCAAGCTGAAGAAGCCGAAGACCCCTAGCCGCAGACCCAAGAAACAAACCAAGTCCTACGCACCAAAACCGAAGAACGTCCTTTTCATTGTCTGCGACGATTTGAATACGCACGTTTCGACCTCCGGCTATCCTCATATCAGCACGCCGGCCTTCGATCATTTGGCCGCCGAGGGCATGACGTTCAAGCGCGCCTATTGCCAATACCCGGTGTGCGGACCTTCGCGCGCCTCCCTCTTACACGGCCTATATCCGCAATCGACCGGCATCCTCAGCAACAAGACTGACATCCGCAAAGTCCGGCCGGGAACGGTTTCATTGCCGCAACGCTTCAAGGAGTCCGGCTACTGGACCGGCGCAGTTGGTAAGGTCTTCCACAATCCCAAGGTCGATCCCGGGGACGTCGCCTGGCATCAGATGCTGCGTTTTGAAAACGATGAAATGCCGATGGTAACGCCGATCCGGAAGAACTTCGAAGCCGAACACGGTCCGGTGACCGAAGGGAAATCCCGGCGCAAATGGCGGGAGTTCTATCCGACGATCGCCAAGCAGACGAAGGGGCAAAAACCCGGTTGGGGTCCGACCGGCCTGAGAGACGAGCAACACAACGACGGAAAAAACGCCCGCCAGATCGCGGCCTGGCTGGAGAAGGGGGCACACGGTGACCAGCCCTTCTTCATGGCCTGTGGCATACAGAAACCCCATATCCCGTTTCTCGCACCGGACAAATACTTCGAGATGTATCCGCCGGCAGAGCTAAAGTTCACTCCGGCATCACTGGAGTTCTGGAAACAGGCACCCAAGATTGCCCAGACCAAGCGCTACGAGGGGTTTGGTTTCGAATTCGGCGTGGAGAATGATGCGCTTCGCCGCGAATACATGCAGGCCTATCACGCCTGCATCTCCTTCATCGACGCCCAGATCGGCCTCGTCTTCGACGCCCTCAAACGCAGCGGTCATTGGGACGACACCATCGTCGTACTCACCTCCGATCACGGCTATCTGCTCGGGGAAAAATTCATGTGGGGCAAGGTGATGCTCTTCGAAACCTGTGACCGAGTGCCGCTCGTGATCCGCGTCCCCGGCCAGACCCGCTCCGGTTCCAGCAGTGAAGGACTGGTCGAGCTCGTTGATCTCTATCCTACCTTGGCCGAACTCTGCGGCGTCCAGGCACCTGCTGATCTGCAGGGAAAAAGCCTTGTTCCCATGTTGCGCGATCCGAAGGCCCCGGGCAAAGAAGTCGCCTACACCGTCGTCACGCGCGGAACTGCGCTTGGCAAAGCGATCCGGACCGATCGTTGGCGTTACGCCAAATGGCCGAACGGCGAAGAACTCTACGACCTGCACAACGATCCGTCTGAAAACCGGAACCTTATCAAGTCAGCGGGCCACGCCGAAACCCTGAAGACGATGCGGGAAAAACTGGAACGAGCCGAACAGCGCGCCATCTCGGCAAAGCGCTAGCCGGATTCCCCTTGTTTACTGGCTTCCTGGCGAGGTGTTCCTCCGCCCGTGACTCTCAGCCGTGCCGGAAAATGAAGAGAGGAACACCGAGACAGCAATGGTAGAGCAGACGCGATTCATGCGCATCTCTGATCGGATGGGCCGAGGAACTGGTTTGTCGCGTCCGGATCGCGACACTCCCAGGATTGCCTGTCGGAACGGGGACCCGCTTCTCAAGCAATACTGATCCCCATCGTAATTCGGGACGCCAGTTTCTGCCGGTCACGGCTTGCCATCCCCCGGTCCTTCCGCCACAAATCCAGACCATGAAACTCCTTCGAATTCCGCTGCTGGCCGGCCTTGCCTCGATGCTCCTCTATCCCAGTGCGCAGGCTGAACTTCGGGTCGGTGCGGTCGCTGTCGATATCGCGCCGTTGACATTCCCGGTGATCGTCAACGGCAACATGACTCCAGGTCGCGGGGACCGGGTCAACGATCCGTTGAACGCCCGCGCCATTGTCCTGGCGGATGGCAAAACGGAAATCGCCATCGTGGTGGTGGACAGTTGCATGGTGCCACGGCGGACGCTCGATCAGGCAAAACTGCTCGCCTTCAAACGCACCGGGATTGCCACGAACCGTATTCTCGTTTCCGCCACGCACACCCACACGGCACCGTCCTCGATGGGTGGCCTCGGCACGCCGGT
The DNA here is from genome assembly GCA_047608975.1 of Limisphaerales bacterium. Lineage (GTDB taxonomy): Bacteria > Verrucomicrobiota > Verrucomicrobiia > Limisphaerales > JAYPXF01. The sequence goes on from JBLFYM010000104.1 coordinate 10,793, forward strand.
TGATCCGCGTTACCCGGCGTATCTGATTCAGAAGATCGCCGAGGCGATTGCCAGGGCGCAAACGCGACTTCAGCCTGCCAAGGTGGGGTGGAACGTTCGTAACGCCGCCAAGTTCACGGCTCTCCGCCGCTGGATCCGGCGGCCGGATCGCTTGGCGGTGGATCCCTTCGGCAATCCCACCGGCCGCGCCCACATGCACTCCGGCCGCAACTGGGATGATGTCACCGGGGAATCAGGCCCAGAAGATCCGGACCTGAGTCTCATCTCATTCCAATCGCTGGACGGCAAGCCGCTTGCCATGCTCGCGAATTTCTCGATGCACTACTTCTCGGGCGTAAAGGCGCTGAGCGCCGACTACTACGGCCGCTTTTGCGATCATCTCAAGACCAAACTCGGAGCCGATGACGATTTCGTCGGTATCATGTCCCACGGTTGTAGCGGCGACATCTGGCGGCGTGACTATGCCGTCCGCAACTGGGCCAAAGATCCGCCTTCGAAAGAGGAACAGTTTACTGTCGACACCTACGCCGATCAGTTGAGCGACCGCGCCCTCGAAGGTTATCGCCAGATCAGGCATCGCCCGAATCTCGATCTCGCCATGGCCGAAACCCGGCTGCCGCTCAAATACCGAACGCCCGATGCGCAACTCCTCGAATGGTCACAGAAGCGGGTTGAAAATCTGGCTGGCGAACTGCCGACGAACGGGACCGACATCTACGCCCGCGAACAGGTCTTTCTCCAGGAATGGCAGGCGACCGAGATCTGCCTGCAAGGTCTGCGCATCGGCGACATCGTCATCGCCTCCACCCCGAACGAAACCTACGCCCTCACCGGGCTGAGACTCAAAGCCCTGAGCCCCTTTGCCAAGACGATGGTCATCGAACTCGCCAACGGCGGTGATGGCTATATTCCCCCGCCGGAACAACACGTCCTTGGCGGGTACAATACCTGGAACGCCCGTTCCGCCGGTCTCGAAGAACAGGCGGAACCGAAGATCGTTGAGGCGAGTCTGCAGTTGCTGGAGAAAATCGCGATGCAGCCGCGTCGCCGTCATCGCCCAGCCGTCGGCCCGGCAGCCAAAACGATCCTCGCTGCAAAACCCTCGGCCTACTGGCGCTTGGATGAGTTCGCCGGCCCCCGCGCCGTCGATGCCACCGGCAACAACCGTGACGGTCAGTTTGAAGACGGCGTTGTCTTTCACCTTGAGGGCGCTGCCTCCAAGGCTTTCAACGGCGGGAATGAAATCAACCGCGCCGCTCATTTTTGTGGCGGACGTCTGCGCACCCGGATCGGCAATCTGGAAAACGACTACACCGTTTCCATGTGGATCTGGAACGGGATGCCGGATGGCGCCCGCGAGATCGCCGGCTGGCTCTTCTCCCGCGATCGCGATCACGCCCTGGGCCCGAACGGCGACCACCTCGGTCTGAACGGAAACGGCCGACTCGTGGTTCTCCGGGGCAACGGCAAAACCAGGACCGGCCAGGCCAAGGTCGATCGCTGGACCTGGGCCCACGTTGCCTTCACCCGCTCCGGTGATGCCATGAAAGTCTACGTCAATGGCCGCCTCGACATTGAATGGAAAGCCCCGGCCGGTTTCCCTCAGGAATATCATGACCTCTTCATCGGCGGTCGCTCCGATCGCGTCGACAACTGGGAAGGACGCCTCGACGAAGTCGCTGTCTACAATCGCGCGCTATCGGCCAAAGAAATGATCAAGTTGTCGGCGTCCAAGTAGTCGCGTAGCGAGAAAGTGCTGACGGTGAGGGTTCTCAGTAAGCGAACACGAACTTCAACGACCCGAGGCCGCAAATCTTTCAGGACCGTTCCCAGTTGCGAAGAGATCACGAACGGCTTCGCCATCGAGGGCATGATTGAACAGGGCAAGTTCGTCGATGCGGCCGTGCCAGAAGTCGGCGGGTGAGCCGGGACGCTTCGGGTGATTGCCGACGAGCTTGGCTCCGATGCCGAGCGACTGGATGGTCGGGGTGGCGATGGGTTTATGAGGGGCGCTGCCGATTTCCTGGCCATTGCGATAGAGGCGTAGGGTGCTGCCATCGGCGACGAAAGCGACGTGTTGCCAGGTGCCGACCGGGAAGGGCTCGGTGTCGCGGACACGGGCACGGGCACCGGCACCTTTGGGGCTCTTGACCAGGATCTCCAATTCGCCGGTATGATCGACCAGGCCGAAGTGAAATTGGCCGATTTCGCCTTGGCCCCAGTTCTTGATGATGCTGGCCCAACGTGGGCGGGAATCCGCGAAAACCCAGGCGACAGCGGAGAGCTGGTTGTTCGTGGTTTTCGGATAATCGGGCACTACGGCATGGGTGCTGACGCGCGGCCCTCCCAATTGGAATGCGGAGCCCACGCGACCGGAGGCGAAGAGCGGACGCTCTGATGTTCCGGCCTCAATTCGGGCGTGCAGCCCGTTGCCGGACTGGTCGGTGAGCGTGCGACCGTCACTGCTGGGTGGCATACGGAAATAGAGCACGGGATTCAACTGGCGCACGCGTGCCGCGTAATTGGCAGAAGGTTCGTCAAACGAACGCAGGAAGCGGTCGGGATCCACCGCGATGCCGGCGGGCGATCCGGCGACTTCATCGACGCGGGTGGCCTGGTCGGTAAAAAGGCGCAGGGTATCCTCGTCCGCGGTCCGTGACTTGACCTCGACTTCACCCCGGAAGACATGAATTTCGCTGCCAAGTCCGGCAGTCACTTCGACGCCGAATTCGGTGCCGTGATCAATCACATCAGCACTGGGGGTCTGCACGGTGAATCCCTTCCCCGCGGGCGACACGTTGGCCGAAAGGCGGCCGGCATGCAGGATGAGGAGTTGCGATGACTCCAGACTGAAACGGGCCGGAGATTCAACGACCACCTCGACTCCGTTGGTGAAGCGGAGGTTTACCAGACCGCTGTTGAGCTCATATTCGCCAGTTCGCAGGGCTTCGCCTGAGGAGAGTTTGATCTCCAGATTCCTGACGGCGAGTTCACCGCCGGAGCTGCGTTCGACCGAGCCAATCGTCGGGCCAGCCATCCAGGCGTGGCGTTGCATCGAAGGCACGGCACTCTGCCAGATCAGGCTCAGAACGACGACGATGGCTGCCGCGATGGCCAGGGGTTTGGCGAAGCGGGAGAATGACCGGACTTCGATCACATTCTCCGGCGCCGGAAAACTCATGGAATCCAACACGCCGTGTTCCCACGACAACGCAGCATGCATACGGCAATGCTCGAGGTAACGGGCGCGAGCGGCGGGGTCGTCCTTGATGAGATCGGCCAGTCTCCGCTTTTGATCAGTCGACAATTCGTCGTCGATGAACGTGGTCAGCAGTTCGTTCAGTTCCGCCTCATTGTTGGCTGGGGCACTCATGGGCTATTTTCTTTCATGCGGAAGCGCACGCATTCGATCAAACTGGTGCGGGCGCGGAAAAGGGTTTGTTTGATGGCGCTGGCGGCGAGACCAAACTGTTCGGCCACAGCCTTGATGGACGCGCCCTCGGTGTAGCGCCGCCGGACAATGTCGCGTTGGCGGGCGGGGAGTTTTTCGAGGCAGTTGGAGAGCGCGGCCTGTTGGTGTTCCAACAGCTCGCAACTCTCCTCTGCTTCCTCGGCCAGGGTGGTGAGAAATTCGTCGTCGGCCACGAACATCAACTGCTTGTTGAGCTTCCGGCGATGTTCCATCACCTGATAATAGGCCACCTTCAACATCCACGCCCCGAAGTTTGTCCCCAGCCGGAACTGCGCCGCCTTGCGCCACAGCACGATGTTTGTCTCCTGCATGATGTCCTGCGCCTGCTGCCGATTGCCAACCAGCGACAGCACATACGCAAAGAGCCGGCTTTGGTTGCCGGTCAGCAGCGTGATGAATTCCGGGGTTGTTTCTTTCATGATCGCGAGACTTTACTTCCCAAGGAAACGGCATAAGAGGGGGAAAGGTAACGGTAAAATGTTGATAACCGCTCCTTTGAGGCAGGTTATTGAGATAAGTTGAACACTTCTGCCGCCCGATGCGATAGAGTCATCCCATCGGGGCGATCAACCTGTCCCATTCCGATTTTGTCTGAACCAACAACAACCACCGAAGAAGTGTCCTTCGTCGCGCGAACGGACCTGACCATCCAGACCCTGTCAGACCGCCGGGTCGAGATCTCATACGGAGACCACTTCCACAAACTGCCCGGCATTGCGCTTTCCATTTTGGACGTGTTTGGCACGGCCCTGACCATTGATAAGGGGCACGAATTACTTGAGACGCGATTGGATCATGAAGGGGACCGGGCTTGGCTCTACGATACGGTCAGCCAGATGTTGCAGCATGGCATTATCATTCCCGTCCCGGCAGAAACGGACCGGACGACGCAGATCACCAGAGGGTATGCCGCTCCGCGAATTCATGTGGTGATGCTCCGGGATGAGGCCCGCACGTCGGGGTATATCAACGCTCTTCGCGAGACCATAAAGCCGGACGATGTGGTGCTGGACATCGGCACCGGGACCGGGGTCCTGGCGGTGGCGGCGGCGGAAGCGGGTGCCCGCAAGGTTTACGCCATCGAGGCGAATTCTGAAACGGCCCGCTATGCCAAAGCGCTTATTGCCAGCAGTCCATATGGTGACCGAATTGAACTCATCAATGGCTGGTCAACCGAGGTTCAACTGCCCGAACGGTGCGACATGCTCGTGTCGGAGATGATCGGCGATGATCCGCTCGACGAAGACATTCTGTCGATGACTGCCGATGCCATCGACCGCCACCTGAAACCCGGAGCCCGCCTGATTCCCGATCGACTGGACATATATGCGCAACCCGTGCGCCTGCCGGACGGAAAGCACGAGGTAGAGTTTTTTTGTGAGCAGGACATTTCGTCTTGGGAGAAGAAATACGGTTTGCAGTTCCGATCCCTGCTGGGGACGAATCCGGCCCACACAATGGAACTCGTTCTGCCACAGGAGACGAAGAAGTGGAAGTTCGGGGCTCCCCGGCAGAAACTGACCTCGCTGGACCTGACGCAATGCTCGAAGGCGGTGTTTGACAAGCAGTTTGTCTTTGAACTGGAAGACGGCTCGTTCAACGGGATGTTGGTGTTTTTCGAGACCACTCTGAGCGAGAATCAATGCCTCTCCACCGATCCCACGGTGGTGGACGAGAACAACCACTGGCTCTCACCCTGTCATATGTTTCGTTCAGCGTTTAGCGGTCAGATGAAGATCGGCTTTCGCTACGGCATCTCTGAATGGTTGGACGGCGTATATCTGAGTGGCTCTGAAGATTGAGTTCTTCGGTCGGACCAACTCTCTTGGTTGGAAAAGCACCGAAGGTAGCGTCGATTGGCAATCTACGAAGCCTCAGAACACGCGGACTGCGCCACAAAAATTTTGATAGGGAGGTGCGTATCCCTGTGTCTCTTGAACAAGCACCTGCTTTCAAAAGCCATACTTGTTATCGCTCTGGCTGGCGTTTCGTTGGTCTCTCCGGCAGCCCCGGCTCAAATCGAATTCGATGCAAAGATCCCGCAGTTGGCATTCGCTGCTCAGGAACTGAAGGATACGTTCAAGGAAGTGGGGCGGAAGAATCTGCGGATCTCGCTGACGATCCGACAGACCGATTCGTCGCCGGAAGCTTTTCCCTCACGAACCGCGATTCCGCCCAGGTGCTTCGGATCAACCGGAACGAATTCAAAGGCGCCGGCGGCAAGACGCTTGAATGGTCCAAGATCGCGACGTTTGATGTCACCCTCGTGGACGAAGCGACCAACACCAAACTCGATCTCACCTCTGCCGAAAGGCGCAAAGCTCTACGATTGATCCGCCTTGTCGATCCGCGATGAACGTTGGCTTCATCCTTTACTCGTTTGCCAGGTCGCCCGCCAGGGAACGAACCAATGCTATTGAACTTTTTACGGCAACTCGCGAGTTTTGCTGGAGTGTTCTTTTCGCATGCATCTTGTGGGCCGCGCAATCAGGATCATCATTTGCGTCTTTTCGTTGAGAACGAGAAGGCGCACAGACAAAACCCTTTGATTGAAACCCGACCCACTATTCCCGAAAGCTCCAGAAAACATTTCATGAACCGACTGATTGCCACCACTACACTCATTGCCGGCCTCGCCTTTGCCATCGGAGACGCCGCCGCGTCGGCGGACGAAGCCCGCGCCAGGGAACTCTACAACCAAGTCTGCTTCAACTGCCACGGGTTGCATTTCGACGGCGGTATCGGGCCTTCGTTGAAGGACAACTACTGGCGGCATGGCGATTCGCCGGATGCCATCCTCGAGGTCATCAACAAAGGTATCCCCGAAGCGGAGATGATTGCGTTTGAAACGGTTTTTCCAGAGCGCGACCGACTCGCCCTGCGCGACCTCATTGTCGCCCAGCACGAAGGTCTGCGTGGAGTGGTGCGCTCGGTTTATCCGCGGGCGCCATTCAAAGGCAAACGACTCACGCCGGCGCTATTCGATTCCGTCAAACCGCTCGCCTCCACGCGCCTGCCCGAGAATGTCTATTACTTCGAGCGGAACGGGGACGGTATCCTCCGCGGCACATCCAGGCTGTACATCAAGGAGGCAGGCCAGTATCAGTTCGCGATTCGCCCGCATGGGCGCACGTCCATTTATCTGAATGGGAAAGAGGTTCACTACTCGGATCAGAAGACCGCCAAAAACACCCACGTGAATCGCACCTTCGATCTCCAGTCGGGCATCCATGATCTGGAGATTCTGCACGAGGAAAAGACCACCCACGGCTACAGATTTCATGGCGTTCTCAAGCGTGCTGATGGCGGCAAGCAGTTCGCGCTGAACGGGCGCAGCCTCCAAGGGAACATACCGAAGATCATCAAGGCCACGCCGGAGGCGAAAGTCGTCCGCAAATGGATCGACGGACTCCCGCCTCGCACCTTGCTCTGCCTGCTCCCCAATCAGGCGTTGGTCGCCTACAATCCCGTTGACGGCAGCGTGCTAAAAGCCTGGCATTCCGCCGCGATCGACCAAACTCCATCGCTTCCGGATCGCAGCGCCAAACCGGCGGCGATCAAGGGCGTTCCCATTCCCGACATCGGCTCCAAGGTATTTGAAGGGGAAACCCTCCGCTTCCTTCGTTACGAAATGCACCTCGACACCGTGCACCTTGTCTCCCTGGTGGACGGTGAGGAAAAGACCGTGACGATTGCTCCGGAAGGAAAGCAGTCCTTCATACTTTCCGTTCAATGATTTTCCCAATGCCGTTCCTGAAAACACTTCTCTCTGCTCTCATCTCTTTTTGTTTCGTCGCGGCCGTATCGGCCCAGATACCGGCGGGCTATCGTCTGGTGGACGTCCCGCTGCCGCGAGGCGCGGTCACCGTTCTTGGCCTTTGTCACAAACCAGACGGAACGCTCGCCATCGTCACTTGGGAAGGCGAGGTCTGGGAATACCAGAACAAGGAATGGAACCGCTTCGCGGAAAACCTGATGGAACCCAATGGCATCCATTACGACGTGAAGGAGAAAGCGTACTTCGTCGCGCAGAAGCCGGAATTGACCCGACTCGTCGACACCAATCAGGACGGGAAATGTGATCGCTACGAATGCGTCACCGACGCCTTTGGCTCGTCGGGGCGATACCACGAATATCACTTCGGTCCCGTCGTGGATTCCCTCGGTCGCAAATATGCCTCGCTCAACCTCGCGGCCCGCGGCGACTTCACCGTTCCCGATGGCAAACCGACCGGCAAAGGCGGCGGCAATATGTCGTACAATGCGCCGTGGCGCGGTTGGGTCTATCGCTCAGATCGGTCAGGGCACTTTCAACCGCTCGCCTCGGGCTTTCGTTCGCCCTGCGGCATCGGCATGAGTCCGCAGGACGAGTTATTCATCACCGACAACCAGGGTGACTGGGTCGCCGACTGCTGCCTGTATTACATTCGCGAAGGGAACTTCTACGGACACCCCGCCTCGCTTCCGGGCCGTCCCGACTTCACGAAGGAAAAGGTCAGCTCCATGACGGCGGCCGACTTCGCGAAGATTCGCACGTTGCCCGCCATCTGGTTTCCGCGCGAAGTGATCGCGAACACACCCGGCAGCCCGATCTGGGATACGACGGGTGGAAAGTTCGGTCCGTTCCAGGACCAGATCTTCATCGGCGATCAGCGGCAATCGAATTATTTCCGCAACGGCGTGGAAAAAGTCGACGGCGACTACCAGGGCTGGTGTGTTGATTTTCTCCGGGGAACAGCGTCAGGCCCGGTGAAGATGTCCTTCGATGCCAAGGGCCGGTTGTGGTCGGCGCAGGTCGGACGCGGATGGTTCAGCATCGGCGGTAAGCGCACCGCCCTCCAATACGCCGAGTGGGATGGCAAAACGATTCCCTTCGCGATTCATTCCGCCACGCTCACGAAGACCGGCTTCAAGGTTACATTCACCCAACCCATCGGCAGTGAGATCGCTCCCTCGGTCAAGTCTTGGCATTATCACTACTACAGCACCTACGGCTCACCGCCGGTCGATGAAAAGGAACTGAAGGTCGCCAACTACTCGCTTTCCAAGGATCGCAAAACGGTCTCATTCGACATCCCTCTGACCGTCGGCAAGATCTACGCGCTTCAGTTTCCTCAGCAGAAGAGCGCCGAAGCCGTGCAGCTCGATTTCGATACTCTCTACTACACCGCCAATAAGCTCCGTCCCGCGAGGGAACCTCGCCCGGGACGCAACGTGGGCTGGGATCTTGTCGGATCCGGCTGGACCCGGAACGACAAGCGCCGTCCCGTCCCGCCGGTCGTGAAGCCTTTGCCAGCCAAAGAATGCGTCGTGCCCGCTCCCTCCAAAGCCACCGTTCTCGACCCCGCTCAATGGACCAACCCGAACTGGAAATTCGACCGGCAAGGAGTGCTGTCCCGTGGCAAAGGGAAAAACTCCACCAAGACCGCCTACGGCAACTCCCGCATCCATGTGGAATTCCGCTTCGAACCCTCCGACGATCCCGCCTGGACCGGCCAGCTCTACGGCAACTCCGGCGTCTTCCTGATGTCCGGCTACGAACTCCAGGTTGTGAACAGCCATCGGAATCCCACCTTCGCCGACGGCACCTGCGGATCCATCTACGGACAGCATCCACCCCGCGTGAATGCGAGTCGTAAACCCGGCGAATGGCAGTCCTACGACATTCTCATGAAGGCTCCCAGGTTCGCCAAGGACGGCTCCGTGGAGGAACCCCTGCGCGCCACCATCTTCCACAACGGTGTAATCATCCATGACGACGTCTGGGTCTACGGCGAAGTCGGTAAACCATATAAACGACACGGCAAACTCCCGCTGATGCTCCAGGATCACAAGGGCACCGAGGTTTCCTTCCGTAACCTCTGGATCGTCCCCGACGTCGACTACGACCGCTCGCTCCCCACTTTCCGTAAGAGCTTTGCCGCCACCCCGGCCGTGCTTGCCAAGGTGAAGCCCGAGCCCAAACCGGAACGCCAACCCATCACCATCCTCCCAGTCGGGATGGTGATGGCTATGGACAAAAACAAAGACCGGATCATCACGCCCGAAGAATTCGTCGCCTACCGCGCCCGGCAGTTCGACCCCGCCGACAAAGACAGGAACGGGTTCCTTGACGCCAGAGAGTTTCCGCATCCCGGAGCCTTCAAGGGCGGTGACAAAAACAAAGACGGTAAACTCTCCCGCGAAGAACAGCTCAACATCTTCCGCAGCCAGTTTCCCAACGTGGATGTAAACGGAGACGGCAAGATCACTGCCGCCGACCAGCGCAGGAAGAACGCGAAATAGTTCAGCCTCCGATTCATTCCATCTCGTCATTCACTTTGGACGGACCAACGGACGCTCACTGACCGAGTCACTCGATGGTTTTGACTGACCGGCAAAACGATCCAGTGACTGCCACAGCTGAAGGAGAATCTCCGGCACAAGATCGTCCTGATCTCCCCGGGCAATCGCGAACGACAGCGCCACCTTGAGGAGGATTCCCCGGTGCTCGCTCTGCCATTGCAGAAAGGTCTGTTATCTTTCCTCCTGCGGTATCCGCTTTCAGCGGAGGGTGTTGCGCAAGATCAGCAGCGTCGTTTTCACCTCTTTCCAACGTTGCTTTAACTGAGCATCGGCGTTGGCTGTTCTGTTGTAGGCACCGAGCACGATGTC
>JBLFYM010000105.1:0-20778 GCA_047608975.1 Limisphaerales bacterium
CGTTCAATGTTGGCAATCAGCTGAGCTTCGTCAGTGCCTCCGGCCCACAGGCGAACTGCTCGTTCGCCAACAACGTGGTCACCTGCACCTGGCTGTCGCTTACCAACGGCACCTCCGTGAACGCAACGGTCATCATGAATCCGAGCCTCCCCGCATCCTACTTCGGAACGATCAATCTGACTCACCTGGAGAGCGAAGTGAACAGCGGTGACAATTTCACGAACTACGTGACCACGGTGGTAGACACGAGGGCGCGCACACTGCTCATCAAGCGAACGAACGCCACCCAGGTGATCGTTGAATGGTCCTTTTCGGGCGCCCCATTGGTGCTGCAGAAAAGTACCAACAATCTGGATCCGCAAATGATCTGGCGCGACATCACTGGCATCGGACTGGCGACCAACTTCTTTATCACCAACTTCTTCATCGATGAGATCACCAGTCCCCTTGGCTACTACCGATTGAAGTCGCAGTAGCTGTCCGGATCACCGACACATGGATCATTCGGATAACGGGGAGATTTGAGGAAAGACTTGCTGAGCCGGGCGGCGCTTTTGCACACTCGCAGAAGCAGGGCCACTAGTTCAACGGATAGAACAAGGGTTTCCTAAACCTTAGATCTGGGTTCGATTCCCGGGTGGCCTACCATTTCACCATTTGCAGGGTTGGCTCTACTTCACGAACATCAGAACCAGTGCGCCGAGGATGATGCGGTACCAGCCGAAGGCGATGAAGGTGTATTTCTGCAGGAAGGTAAGCAGCCATTTGACGGAGATGAAGGCGACGATCGCTGAGATCACGGTGCCGAGGACCAACATGCCGATGTCTTCAGAAAAGACGCCGTCTTTGAAGGCGGACAACATCTTTACCGCACCGGCGGCGAGCAGGGTCGGGACGCCGAGCAGGAAGGTAAACTCAACGGCCATGCGGCGATTCAGTCCCATGGCCATGGCAATGACGATGGTGGTGCCCGAGCGGGAGGCGCCGGGGAAAACAGCGGCAACCAATTGACCGAAACCAATCGCGACGGCAATCGGCCAGGTAATGGTTTCAGAGAGCGCCTTTCCTTTGATCCACATTTCGAGGACGACGAAAATTACGCCACCCACGATGAGCGAGATCGCGACGGGCTTTGCTTCGTCCGGGAGTTCGAAGTTCGTGATTTTCAGGATCAGGCCGCCGGCGCAGGTGATCGCGAAGGCAGTGCCCATTTTGAAGATGTAGTCCTGGGTCTCTCTTTCGCGCCAGCGCTGCGCAATCTGCAGGGAGCGTTCCTTGAAGACGAACAGCACGGCCAAAACCGCGCCACTTTGAATGACCACGTTGAAGACGTCGGATCGCGCGTCGAGCCACTGTTGTGCGAGGAGCAGGTGGCCGGTGGATGAAACCGGAAGGAATTCCGTGATGCCCTCGATGATTCCGAGAAGAACTACCGCCAGCCATTCAGGAATCGATTCTGCAGTTTGCGCCATAATTTGTGCGCGCAGATAGAAGCGGATTCGTCGATGGTGGCAAGCGAATACCGGCGACAAGAGAAAGCTGCAGACTCCAAGCGCCAAAGGAACTCCAAGCTGCAATTCCCAGTCCGAAGCGCATTCATTTCACCGGCCATCTCCGATTGAGTCTTGGAGATTTTGCAAATCCGCCGGCTCTGCCGTAACACCTCAGTCGCCACCCCCCCTGTGGTCAGACACCACGCTGGCGAGCGTGGCGTGGCTGGATCGGATTCAGAGCCCCAGTCGAAAAAAATCCTTTCTACAGCGATTTGCAGAAGTTCTCAATGCGGGCGATGCCTTTCTCGATCTGCTCCATGCTGGTGGCGTAGCTCAGGCGGAGATAGTCATCTGCTCCGAAGGCCGATCCTGGAACCGCTGCCACGTTCTCCTGCTCCAGCAGGCGTTTGCAGAATTCGTCGGATTTCAAGCCCGTGCCCGAGACCTTCGGGAACAGGTAAAACGCACCCGTGGCATTGCAACAGCTGATGCCCGGAATCGCGTTCAGCTTTTCAAAGGCATAGGCACGACGTTTGGCGAATTCCGCCAGCCAGACTTTCAGGTGGTCCATCGGGCCGTTCATCGCAGCCACGCCACCGACTTGCGCAAAGGAGGTAGGATTGCTCGTGCTGTGACTCTGAATGGCGCTGATCTTTTTCGCAATCGGCTCCGGCGCGGCCAGGAAACCCAGCCGCCAGCCGGTCATGCTCCAGGCCTTCGCGAACCCGTGGGTGACGATGGTGTGCGCCTGATGCTCAGGCGAAAAACTGGCGACGCTCTGGTGCACCGCCCCGTCGTAAAGCAGGTGTTCGTAGATCTCGTCGCTGAGAATGAGGATCCCGTGCTCCACGCAGACATCCCCGATTGCCTTCACCTCTTCGGGCGTATAGACCGTTCCGGTCGGATTGCTGGGGGAGTTGAAGATCAGCACGCGGGTATTCGGTGTGATGGCAATACGAAGCTGTTCGGGCGTCATCTTGAATTCTGTCGCGTCCGTCGTTTCCACGATCACGGGCGTCGCGCCGGCCAGTTTGACCATCTCCGGATAGCTCAGCCAATAAGGCGCGGGAATGACCACTTCGTCACCTTCCTGGCAGAGCGCCATCATGATGTTGTAGCAGGAATGTTTGCCGCCGCAGGAAACCACAATCTGACTGGGCGAATAGTCCAGGCCGTTCTCGCGCTTGAACTTGTCGGCGATGGCCTGGCGCAGTTCGGGCATGCCGGCCGCAGCGGTGTATTTGGTGAAGCCATCGTCCAGGGCCTTCTTGGCGGCGTCCTTGATAAAATCGGGGGTATCAAAATCAGGTTGGCCCGTACCGAAGCCAACCACGTCCACACCCGCGGCTTTGAGTTCCTTGGCCTTGGAATCGATAGCCAAGGTTACCGAAGGGGTGAGTGATTTCGCGCGGTCTGATATTTTGTATTCCATGCTGTCTGAAAAAGGCGGGGCAGCTTAGTTCGACGTGTAGGCCACGCAAGTGGAAATTGGAAAAATGTGTGCACCTTTCACCCGGTTGCCGCTGCGCTCAGGCCAATCGCACGATTGACAGTGAGACGTTCCGCAACTTGAATGGGCGAATCAATGAGCACTTGGGATTCTCACAAACTGCGCGCGGGCATTCCGATACTGCTGATCTTATTCGCTCTCTTTTCACCGATCTGCACGGCGGCGAAGCTCGATCTGGAGCGGCCCGCCGAGCGGGAATTCGTGCGCGACCTGGCCGGACTCATCGATGCGGCCGCAGAGACCAACATTGTCGAACTCTGCGACAAACTCCTGACCGAGAAAGCGACGCCGATCATTGTCGTGACGATCGATTCGATGGCAAAGCACGGTGGCGGGAGTCTCCGGATCGAAACTTTTGCCACGCTGCTCTTTGATCAGTGGGGTATCGGCCACGAAGAACTGAACGGGCAGGCCTGGAACACCGGAATCCTGCTGCTCGTGTCCCGTGATGATCGGAAGGCACGGATCGAACTCGGCGCGGGTTGGAAGCGGGAGAAGGACGCGTTGTCTACCCGCATCATGGATGAGCAGATCATTCCGCGATTTAAGGAAGGGGATTTTTCCGGCGGCATCGGTGCCGGCGTCACGGCGCTCGACCGGATGGCCCGCGAACTGAAGCTTCCGGCCCGCCATCGGTCGGGTAAGGAGATTCTCATCATCGTGGTTTTCATCGGACTGCTGATCTTTACCTGCTTCTCCCTGTATCGCCGGGGCGCGAGTGGGTGGGCGTGGCTGTTCTGGGGGGTTGTGGTTGGCCTGATCGGATCGCTCCTCTATCACATGATGACGAGTCGCGGCGGTGGTGGAGGATTTGGCGGCGGCTCTTTTGGTGGAGGTTTTTCAGGCGGAGGCGGCGCAACTGGTTCGTGGTGAAAGGATAAATATGCAAACAACAGACCAGCTTTTCAGCAGCGCCGATCGGAAACAGATAGCCGACGCAGTCAAGGCAGCCGAGTCGGAGACCTCGGCAGAAATCGCGCCCGTGGTTGCCATGGCATCCGGCCGGTACGATCGCGGCGAGGATGTGTTCGGACTTTGGGTTGGGATCAGCGCGATGATCGCCGTGTGGTTCCTGGTTCCCGATGATTTTCCTGCAGTCAGCGAATGGGGAGATTCGGCGCGGCACCTGAAACTGGGCTTGCTGATCGGGGCGGTTCTATTTGGTTTTCTCTTTGGAGCCATGATTGCCGGCCGCTCGGCCTGGCTGCGTCGATTGTTCACCGCCCGAGAAGAGATGGCAGGGGAAGTGTGGCGCAGTGCTTCCCGGGTGTTCTTCGACAACCGGATTCACCACACCAAATCTGGCACGGGGATCATGATCTATCTCTCGCTGCTGGAGCATCGCGCCGTGGTCCTCGCCGATCAGCAGGTCGAAGCCCGGGTTGGTCGGGTTGCCATGGAAGAGTTATGCCAGCAGGTGACCAGCGAACTTCACGATGGCAAAACTGTCACTGAAGCTCTCTGTGCCACGATCATTTCGGCGGGCGAAAAACTTGGCCCCGTGCTTCCGCGCGAAACCGACGACGAGAACGAACTCGGTGACGCCCTGATCACGATCGAGGCGATCTGAGGAACTTGAGCGGCCGGGCGTTGGAACGTGAACAGAATCATTCTGTTTCCTCAGACTGAAACCTGCGGAGGAGCAGTTCCAAGTACGGAACATCAGCGGGGGAAGTCGCTTTCGGATTTGGGGTCCTGCTGGAGACCAGCTTCACGGCCTGTCCGATGGTTTCACACGCGGCGGTATCATCGGTCACGGCCAATCCTTGTTCCTGGACGTTACCCAGTGCGCGACGAATGACTGCCGCCTGGAACACTTGGGGCGTTTGCACGGCCCGGAGGCGTGAGCGGTCGATGTGTTTGGAGATCAGTTCGTCGGCTTCGGTTTCCTTGATCGTGTCGGTCACCTCGCAGGCGGCGACGGCGGCTCCCACTTCGCGCGCGGCGGCGATGCAATCTCGGATGATGGCTTCCGTGACGCAGGGACGCGCGCCGTCGTGAATGGCGATGATTTCACTCGCTTCGTTTACGGCCGTGACCCCGTTCCAGACGGAGTCCTGGCGTTCCTTGCCGCCGGGCACGAGGCGGAAGGGTTTGGTGAACCCGCGATCGTTGGCGATCTCTTCAAAGGCGTCCTGCATTCCTTCACGCACCACCAATACGATCTCACCCACGCTGGGCGACTGGTCGAACCTCGCCCAAGTGTGGGCAATGATGGGTTGACCGGCCACTTCGAGGAAGAGCTTGTCCACATCCGGACCCATGCGCTTGCCCTTCCCGGCGGCCACAATAACAACGGAAACCATGGGCGGATTGTGCGTGGGAGCGTCCGCGAATTCCAAACTCTATTTGGACGCGGCGCTGGAGGAACGGGCGTTGGCGAGATCGCTGCGGCGCTGGGCCATGCTGGAGAAGAACTCGTAACCCTCGCGGCAGCGTCGTTTGAAGACGTTGCGATCCTTCAACATGCTGGCCACGATTCGGAGGATGGGTTTCGGGCGCAGGAAGTAGCGGTTGTAGAACTTCTCCACCGCTTCGAAGATCTCTTCGTTCGAAAGGTCCGGATACTCCAGGGCCGACTGTTGGAAGCCGTCCGCGTGCAGGATATCCGTCTTGTTGTTCTTCTTCGAAAACCAACCGTTCTGGCGCGCCATCTCGAAAAGTTCCGTTCCGGGATAGGGCGCGGCAAGTGAGACCTGAATGCTGAATACATCCAGTTCCTGCGCGAAACGGATCGTTTGCTCAATGGTTTCCCGTGTCTCGACCGGCAGGCCCAGAATGAAGGTGCCGTGCACGGTCACACCCGCCTTGTGACAGGCCTTGGTGAACTTGCGCATCTGCTCGGTGTTCACCCCCTTCTTGATATTTTTCAGGATCTGGTCGTTGCCGCTTTCGTAGCCGACGAGAAACAGCCGGAGTCCGTTGTCGCGAAAGAAGCGGATCGTGTCGTAGTCCAGATTCGCGCGGCTGTTGCAGGACCAGGTGATGCCGAGCTTTCCAAGTTTCGTGGCGATCTCCCGGGCGCGGGGCAGATTTGCGGTAAAGGTGTCATCATCGAAGAAGAACTCTTTCACCTGCGGAAACTGCTCCTTCATGTAGGCCATCTCATCCGCGACGTTCTGCGGGGATCGAACGCGATACTGATGTCCGCCGATCGTCTGCGGCCAAAGACAGAAGGTGCATTGCGCCGGGCAACCGCGGCCGGTGTACAGGCTCACGTAGGGATGCAGCAGATACCCGATGAAGTACTTTTCGATATCGAGATCCCGCTGATAGACGTTCGACACCCAGGGAAGTGAATCCATGTCATGGATCAACTCCCGCTCAGGATTGTGGCGGATCCCGCCATCCGGCGCGCGCCAGGAAAGGCCCTTCACTTCGGCGAGGGACCGGCCTTCAGCGACTTCCTTGCAGGTGAAATCAAACTCCTTGCGCCCCACCCAATCGATCGCGCGCGAAGCTTTCAACGTCTCCGCCGGCAACACCGCCGCGTGGGCACCGACAAAACCGATGGTCGTGTTCGGTCGCTGATCCCGGATCGCTTCAGCGACTTTGCAGTCGTTGGGGAGCGATGGGGTCGAGGTGTGGATGATCACCTGATCATGGTCTTTCGCGACTTTGAGGCATGCTTCGACGCCAATGTCATGCGGAGGGCAGTCCAGAAGTTTTGAATCCTCCACGAGCGCCGCCGGCTGCGCCAGCCAGGTCGGATACCAAAAGCTGGTCACCTCCCGTCGCGCCTGGTAGCGCGATCCGGCACCGCCATCGAAGCCGTCAAAACTCGGTGGTGAAAGAAACAGTGCGGACATCAGAGGGGGCAACGGTCAGAACCGAAACATCTCAACCGTGACATTTCCCTCGGTGCCGTTGTCACTGATGATGACCTTGGGTTGATCGTCTTCCTGAAACCAGACTTCGAGCAAACCTTCGCCGTCTTTAAGAAAAAACGTCGCACTGTTCGTGGCCGGCAGAACCGGGCGTGATTGTTCCTTACCCTGCCAGCGAAGGTGAATGCTTCCGCCGGCGCTCCGATCGGTGCGTTCGATGGAAAGCCGATAGCGCGCCGGGCGTTCGATCTTCACGGGCCATCCCGTCGGCTTGCCGTCAACGTAAGTGGAGTCCTGATAACGACAGAGCAGAACCGGGTTTGCACGCGGGTTGCCGAGGTGAATGATGCCCGGACGAAATTCACGCGCCTTCTTTACCCCGGCGAACCAGTTTTCGTATTGGCTGCGTAACCGCTTAAGTTCCGCCGGTTGCTTCGATGACAGATCCGTCTTTTCGGCCGGATCACTCACGAGATTGTAGAGTTCCAGCAATGGCTGGGGGCCGATTTTGAGATCTACTTTGCCAAAGGTTCCGGGATGCCCGACCAGTTTGTAACGCTGTGAGACCGCCGCGAAATTTTGATAGCGCTGCGGTTGCAGGCCGCGATGACATTGGAAGAACAGCGTGCGATCCGGAGTGCTGCCGGTCCCCTGCCACATAGGCAAAAGATTGGTACCGTCAAAGGCGGTGCCCGTGGGTTTCAGACCGGCTGCGCCGAGCAAAGTGGGCGCAATGTCGATGTGGGCGGCGATCCGATCAATCCGCTGTTTGCGTCCGATGCCGGACGGCCATTGGACGAAGAACGGAACGCGTATGCCGCCTTCATAAACCCAGGATTTGCGGCCGCGGAAGCCGGCGTTGTACCGGGCCTGTTGCGCGCCATTGTCAGTCATGAAGATCAACAAGGTGTTTTCCCGCAGATCCAGCTCATCCAACTTGTCGAGCAGTCGCCCGAAGTTGTCGTCGATGTTCTCGACCATGCCGTAGACCTTGGCGGTGGTTTCGCTTACGCCTTGGGCGGTGTAGTTTTCCGTGTAACGCCGTTCGATTTCGAGCGGGGTGTGCGGCGCGTTGAGAGAGAGGTAGACGAAGAAGTTGTTTTGCTTCTCACGTTCGATGAACTCCATTGCCGCGTCGAAAAATACGTCCGTGCAATAACCGGCCGCCTGGATCGGCCGACCGTTGTG
This sequence comes from Limisphaerales bacterium, assembly GCA_047608975.1. Taxonomy (GTDB): domain Bacteria; phylum Verrucomicrobiota; class Verrucomicrobiia; order Limisphaerales; family JAYPXF01. The sequence continues at coordinate 8,019 of JBLFYM010000105.1, forward strand.
CCAGAGGTGCGGGTTGAAGTAGCTGTTCGGTTTGTCCGGTGTCTGACCGATTCCGCCGGACTTGTGAATCAACGTTTCCTGAAAGCCCTGATCCTGGGGGCGCATCGGATAGTTGTCACCCAGATGCCATTTGCCGAAGATTCCCGTGCGGTAGCCTCCGTCCCTTAGATACTCGGCCACGGTGGATTCTTCGCCGGCCATCTTGGCCCCACCACGGGAGGTGTGAATGACCCCGGTTCGGTAGTAGCTGCGCCCGGTCATGAGCGAGGCCCGGGTCGGGGCGCAGACCGGTTCGACGTAGAACCGGTCCATGCGAACTCCATTGGCCGCAAACAGATCGGTCCGCGGCGTGCGGATGACATCGTTCCCGTGAATCCCCACATCGCCAATCCCCTGATCGTCGGTGAGCACCAGAATGATGTTGGGCCGCTCGGCGGCGTGCAGGATCCCGCCGACTGCCATCAGCAGAGTGAGCAGCAGCCAGGAATACGTAGCTTTATTGGTCCGGAGACTCATCGGAAGAGGTCGGAGTATTTCAGCCAAAGGCTTCCGCGACGGATGCCTTCAACTTCTTCAGGCCCAGCTTGGCGTTTTCCAGTGCCGGCATCTTCCAATACTCCGGATTGAAGAGTTCCAGCGAGAGCACCGGATACGCACCCACCGAGGCAAAGCCACGCAGGATGTCATTCATCGGGGCGATGCCGTCCCCAGTGTAGACCCGATGGCTGTCGCGAATCGTGTCCTGCGGGGGATCGGCGGGATAATCGTTCATGTGGAAACACTGCAACGCCTGGGGACCCAACAGCTTAAGGCCGTTGAAATCACATTTGCCGCGATAGGTGTGAAAGACATCGCCCAGGAAACAGGCCTTCGGATGACCGGCTTTGATCGCGATGTAGACCGCCTTCTCCACCGTGCCGATCGAGGGATTGCCACCCCACATTTCGATCTGCGGAGTCACGCCGGATTCGTCACCGAGTTCGAGCACTTTGCGATACCGTTCAGCAGCGGCATCCAGCTCTACCGGGTCGCCCCGATAGGCCCCGGCCGGAGGCGCCGCGATGCGTTTGCCGCCGATCTGCGCGAGCCAATCCATGTCGCGCTTCATCTCTTCCAGACCCGTGGCCCGCTTGGCTTCGTCATCAACGATCCACGAGGCAAAACCGATTGCACTCTCCACCGTCATGCCATAATCGGCAATGCGTTTGCCAAGATCCTTGAGGGATCCGCCGGCTTCGACGTACGGCTTGATCTTCCGCAACCATGGTTCGATCGCCTGATACCCTGCTTTGCCGGCGACCTCCACCTCCTCGACGATCGTCAGCTTCTTCGGGGCGTTCCTCGGCCCGGCGATGGTGCTCATGTTCAGGCAATAACGGAACTTCGATCCGTCATCCGCGGGGACAGCGGCATTCGAAGCTGCACTGACGGCAGCGGCACCGAGGGCAATTCCACCGGTTTTGAACAGGTCACGACGATTCAATTTGGAATTCATAGGGATGATTTTTGACGTAGGCGCGGATACTTCCATTTCAACGAAAGCCACGCAAGTGCGTGGGATGCCTAAGGACGCATTCGGAACTGACGGCATCGCTGTGCAGACTCGCAAGCTCGCCCCTTCACGATTTGGCGAGCTTACGCGATCAGCTCGGGGATGACGTGGCCGTGTACGTCGGTGAGGCGGCGTTGGATGCCGTTGTGATAGAAGGTGAGGTCGGTGTGATCCATGCCCATCTGGTGAAGCATGGTGGCGTGGATGTCGTAGAAACGGGTGGGCTTTTCCTCGGCGTAGAAGCCGAGTTCGTCGGAGGTTCCGTAGCGGGTGCCACCTTTGATTCCGCCACCGGCCATCCAAACGGTGAAGGCGGTTGGATGGTGATCGCGGCCCGTGCCCTTTAAACCTTGGGTCACGGGCGTGCGGCCGAATTCACTGGTCCAGAGAATGAGCGTTTCGGCCAGCAGACCACGCGATTTCAGATCCTTGATCAATCCGGCGACGGGCTTGTCCATCGTGAGTGCCTGGCGCTCGTGGTTGTCCACCAGATCCTCGTGGGCATCCCAGTTGATGCGAGGACGTCCGCCAAACGCGCCGCCGTTAAATACCTGTACGAAGCGGACGCCACGTTCGCTCAGACGCCGCGCGAGCAGACAGTTGCGGCCGAAGCCGAGCGTTGATTTGTCATCCACGCCGTAGAGCTCGCGGGTCGCTTGGCTTTCCCCTTTGAAGTCCACGATGTCCGGCACGCTGAGCTGCATCTGGGCGGCGAGTTCATACGCGCGGATGCGGGCGCGCAGTTCGTCATCGTGCGGATGTCGCTTCGCATGTCGGGTGTTCATTCCGGCCAGCAGATCCATGCCGGCTCGGCGGGTCTGGGGAGCGATCGATGCGGGCGTGTTGAGATCATCGATCGGTTCACTCATCTTCGCCGTATTGAAAGCCATGCCCTGATGAACAGCCGGGAGAAATCCCTGGGTCCAGTTGATGGATCCGCCGGCCGGAATACCGCGTGAATCCGGAACCACCACGAAGGCGGGGAGGTTGGAGTTGGTGGAGCCCAGGCCGTAAGAGATCCACGCGCCCAAGCTCGGAAATCCGTTCATGGTGAACCCGGTGTTTTCCAGAAAGGTCGCGGGTGTGTGGTTGGAACTCTTGCTGTGCATGGAGTTCACGAAGGCGATTTCGTCGGCGCAGGTGGCGAGATGCGGGAGCAGGTTTGAAATCGGTACACCGCTCTGGCCCCGCTGCTGAAATTCCCACGGGCTTTTCAGAATGCGCCCGGGCTGGCCAAAGAACGGATCATACTTGGCGTCCTTGTATTCCTCGCCGTGCCGACGGGTGAGTTCCGGTTTCGGATCGAAGGTATCCACATGCGACACGCCACCCGTGCAGCAGATGTGGATCACGCGTTTTGCCCGGCCGGCGAAGTGGGTAGATTTGGAGGAGTAGGGAGATTCCGTCGCCCGGGCGTCGTGCTCCATCATCCAACTCAGCGCGGCAGCCCCAAAGCCGTTGGCGGAGCGCCAGAGAAAATGCCGTCGCGAAAGATCTGTGGGTTCAGCGGACATAGATGAATTCATTGGCATTGAAGAGCACCCAGCAGAGCTGATTCAGGCCGTGGTCTTGGATGTGCCGTTTGGCACGTCTGATTTCACCGAGGTTCGGAGAACGTCCGAAGACGAGGTGATAGGCGCGGATGACAGCCTGGCCTGGAGCGGTGGGAAAGTCGGCGGTGAGGCGTTCGGCCATGTGGGCTGCCTGGCGTTGCACGAAGGAATCATTCATCAGCGCCAGTGCCTGAAGCGGGGTGGTGGTCACGCCGCGAACCGGTGTTTTCGTCGAAAGGTCGGGGCAATCGAGCGTGTCGAGCAAGGGCTCGCGAAGCGACTGCACGCCCAGGCGGTAGACGGTCCGACGGTTGAACTCCGGCCCGGTCTTGTCGCGGGCGGTGTAGAAGTGGGTGTTGTCGATGCGGAGATCAAAGGGACGATATCCCGGGCCTCCTCCTTTCAGATTGAGCTGCCCGCTGAGCGCCAGTATCGAATCCCGGACGGCTTCGGCTTCGAGTCGTTTGGGAGTGAATCGCCAGAGCAGGCGATTGTCGGCATCTGCCGCTGCGCCCTGCGCGCTAAAGGCGGAATCCTGGCGGTAGGTGGCCGAGCTGAGGATCAGGGCATGTAAGTGTTTCAGGCTCCAACCATCGCGGGTGAAACGAAGCGCGAGCCAATCCAACAGTTCCGGATGGCTCGGTCGACTGCCGCTTACCCCAAAATCACTCGGCGAATCCACGAGCCCGCGTCCGAAATGATAATGCCAGACGCGATTAACCATGACCCGTGCGAGGAGTGGATTGTCTTCGTGTGTGAGCCAATTGGCGAAGTGAAACCGACGTTCCGGATCCGGAGCGGTTGCGCTGAGTCCGAAGTCGGGATTCAGCACCCCGATGGCGCGCAGTCCCTGGGGTTTCATGACTTCTTTTTTGGCGGTGACTTCGCCGCGAGCGAGGAAGTGGGTTGGCTGTGGCTTGCGCGAGTTGGCCGCGTAGGTGAGGGGGCGTTGCGACGCGTCGTAAATGTCTTTCTCAAGCCGGGCAATTTTTCCGCTCAAATTGCGAACTGCCAGGGCACTTTTCGGGGGCAAGGCCGCAAGGAGTTCCTCGCGGGTGTGGAGATCCGGCCCGGTCTCCTGGGAATGTTTCACCTCGGCGCCGGAGAGTGCCCGATCATAGAGTCGCACCTCCTCGATCTCGCCCTTGAGATAGCCACCGGCGCGAAGATGACGACGTCCGAAGTAGAGAAACGCCTTCTGCGCGTGGTATTTTTGCAGCGGCTTCCCGCCACGATATCGAAGAGCCAGTTCTCCGTTCCGATACACAGAGATGTGATTGTCCTTGGCGTAGACAATCGCCATGTGAATGAGCCCCTTCGAATCGCTTTCTGCCGCGATCGGCAGATCGTGGGTACGTTTGAAATACTCGCTGCCAGCGATCCATTGCTGCTCTTTTCGTTCACCAAAGGTGATGGAATCAAACGCGTAGGCATCCGTGGCTTCGAGGGTGATGGCGCCGCCGCCACGGGTAGAGAGATCGGGGAGATACACCCAGGCCTCGAGGGTCTTTTCACCAATGTCCTGCTTCAGCGGAAAGGTCTGCACGTACGCTTTCTTGCCATCCAGAATCAATCGCCCGTTCTTAATCTTTGCCCCCTTCTGCAACGCGCCATTGTGCAATCGATAACGATCACGCGCGTTGCCATCAAAGGTCCATTGTGAAAGCGGCGTTGGCGGTGCATTGGTGTTGCCACGGGATTGGAGAAGTTTGTCCCGGGCGAGGTCAAGGTGGCTCTGGAGTTCCTCGTTCAGCCGATCGAATTCTTTTTCATACTCCGACTGTCGGCGCTTTCGATCGGCGATTTCTGCCGGTGGCAGATAGGTCCGCGTACCGTGAAACACTCCCTCGAAAACGGCTTTCACATGGTAGTAGTCGGTCTGTGGAATGGGATCGAATTTGTGGTCGTGACAGCGGGCACAATTGATCGTGAGCCCGAGAAAGGTCTGGCCCACCGCACTGATGATATCTTCCAGGTCCTCCTCGCGAACGCGTTGCCGCATCACCTGACTCTTCTGCCCATTGCCGACCTCGTCATACGGTCCGGCGATCAGGAAGCCGGTGGCCTTGATACCTTCACGGGTGACCGGCTCGATCACATCACCGGCGATCTGTTCCCGCACAAACCGATCATATGGTTTGTTCTGATTGAAACTGTTGATGACGTAATCGCGATAATGCCAGGCGTCGGGCCGGATCTTGTCACGTTCGTATCCCTGGCTCTCGCTGAAGCGCGCCACGTCCAGCCAATGTCGCGCCCAACGTTCACCGTAACGGGGTGAACGCAGCAGTCGCCAGATCACGGACTCGGTGGCGAATTCAGAATTGTCATATTCGAAACGTCGGATTTCTTCCGGGGTCGGGGGCAGGCCGTGCAGATCGAAGGTAAGCCGACGAATGAGTGTGCCGCGATCCGCCGGCTGATTGGGCTTGAGGCCGGCGGCGGAAAGTTTGCGGGCGATGAAGTGATCGATGGGATTGCTTACCCAGTTCGAATCCGTCACCGCGGGAACCTTCGGCAGATCGGGCGGCTGATAGGACCAGTGACCCGCGTTCTTCAGCGCGGGCGCGGCGGCCAGAGTCCAGCTCAGGGGGATGATCGCTATGAAAAGGCGGATCGGTGTCATCGGATGACCCGAAACTCTAGTGCGCGCCGGTCACAGTGTCACCCTCGGAACGATCTGGATTTGGGCTGTTTCAAGAATTGAAGAAACCAAGCATGGGCACCCATTCACACGAATGATCCTGCGATTGGTGTTCATTGGTGGTTAAAGAAATGTGCCCACCCAAAAACAAATCCGGTGGCAAGCGAAAGCTTGCCACCGGTTCGTTTTCGATAAAGCGAGAGGCGGGAGTAAGAATCCCCGGCTCGCTTAGGGGGTCAGATAGGGAGGGCGTCCCCGCGAAGAGGCGGGGTCGGATTGTATGTTGGTGAATTGAATCACGTGACCTTCCTAAGCACTCCGTATGCCAGCCGCAGCGCAGGGGACAAGGGTAGGGGTTTTCGCGGAGGAAGTGACCCCATCCTTCGACAGAATGGCAAAAAAGCGACCGTGCTCTGGCGTTTCTTTTCTAGGGGCGGGGCTGTATAAGGTACGCCGCAAGTATGAAGACCCAAGCAGCCATTCTCACTTTCGCGTTCGTTCTCTGTGCCTCGGCAGAGAACTGGACGCGCTTTCGCGGGCCAAACGGGTCCGGTTTGTCCGGCGACTCGATCCCGGCAAAATGGTCGGAAAAGAATTTCAAGTGGCGGACCAGCCTACCCGGTGTCGGACATGGTTCGCCGGTGGTTTGGGGTGATCGGGTTTTCCTGCTGGCTGGCAATGAGGAGAATGCCGACCGCATCCCGGTCTGCGTTGATGCCAAATCGGGAAAGATTCTTTGGACGAAAACGATCGGCACAAAGAAGCACCGGCATCACCGACAGAACACCTTTGCTTCCAGCACCCCGGCGGTGGACGCCGAGCACGTCTATTTCACTTGGGGCACGCCGGAGAAACTCACCCTGCTCGCCTACACCCATGACGGCAAACAGGTGTGGGATGCCGACCTCGGTCCGGTGAAGGGCGGTCATGGATTTGGCGCGTCACCCGTGGTGGTCGGCAAACTGTTGGTCCTGAACAATGATCAGGACGGCAAGAGTACGCTGATCGCTGTGGATCGTCGTACGGGCCAGGTTCGCTGGAGTATTCCGCGCGGCAGCAAACGACTCACCTACTCCACTCCCTGCCTCTATCGCAACCAGAAGGGGGAGGACGAACTGATCTTCACAAACTGGCAACACGGCATCACGGCAGTGGATCCCAAAACAGGAAACGTGCTTTGGGAAAATGATGACGTCTTTGGAAAACCCTCCAGCGAACGCGCCATCGGTTCCCCGGTCATCGCGGGCGATCTGGTGATCGGCAGCTGCGGCTTTGTCACCAAGTTGAAACACGTCGTTGCCCTGCGTCCGATACCCGGTCAGAGCAAAGCCGAGGAAGTGTGGCGCATTGAACGTTCCGTCCCGCACATCCCCACCCCGATCGTGGTCGGAAAGTTTATCTACCTCTGGAACGATCAGGGCATTCTAACCTGCGCCAACAATCAGACCGGCGAGGTCTATTGGAACGAACGTCTGGGCGGCGAAGGCTACAGCTCAGCCGTTTCTGCCGACGGAAAGATCTTCCGAATTGGGCGCGACGGCGAGGTGCAGGTGATTCCAGCGAATGGCAAATTCGAGGTGATCGCGACCAACGACCTGAACGAAAAATGTTTCGGCACGCCGGCCATTGCCAACGGGGTGATGTTCATCCGCACCTTTGAAAACCTCGTGGCGATATCGAACTGAGCCCTAGTCGCCCGGTTCCCGAAACCGGAGACATGCCCCATGCCCAAACAGCCGAACATCGCGTCCGCCACGCTCGCACTCTGTGTGTTGCTCGCGCTGTCCGGTTGTGACCAGAGCACGGAAGAGTCGCTCTACTACGAGGAGGACGCGGCGTATCGGGAACAGGTCGGCAAACCGGTGGCCGCGTTCAAATTCACCAGTCTTGCCGGTGAGAATGTGGACCTCGCGCGCTATCGCGGCAGCGTCGTGCTGTTGGATTTCTGGGCCACCTGGACCTCGCCCTGTATGGAACTGATTCCCGTGAAGAAGGCAGCCTTCAAGCGCTACCACCACGCCGGTCTCGAAATCGTCAGCATCAGTGCCGACTTCGATAAGAAGGAACTGCAATCCGTCATCGCCAGGGAAGGCATTGAGTGGCCGCAGTACTACAACCCCAGCGGCAAGGACAACGCTGCCGTGAAGCAGTTCGGCATCAAACATTTTCCGAGCATGTGGATTCTCGACCGGAAGGGGAACATCCGCTACATCAGCGCTGCACAGGACCTGAACTTGAAGATCGAGTCGTTGCTGAAGGAAACCGCCGCCCCCGCCGGTAAACCCGGCTGGACCGATCGCGTCACCTCCATTTTCAAGTCCGAAAAGGTCGAAGACCCGGTCCAGGCGATGGACGAGCTGATCGCCAGCCCCGACGTCTATATCGACATCAAGAACGTCACCATCACCCGCACACGTCAGATCGCCACGGTGAAAACCTCAGGCGGAACGCATCAGGTTGTCACCGGCAAGAAAGTCGAAGTCCCCACCGATGCCGGCTCGATCACGGTGATCTGCAAAGAGATTCGGGCCGACGCCGTTGCCTTCGTGATCCCCGGGCAGGACGAACTCATTACGGTGAAGTTCTGATGTCGCGGGTGTCGCCGCAGCGACACGCGCTTAAGCTCCGCTCCAGCGTCGGGCTATGTACCCCTCTCTGATCGCGTGATTCCTGCTTTGCATGCCGATCCATCCGGGTAGCATCCCGCCATCATCATGAAGAAAACACCACGTCGCGAGTTCCTGAAAAAGTCCGCTGCCACCGCATTCGGATTCACCGTCCTGCCTTCCTATCTCGCAACCGGGCGGGCGGCTGATGGCAAACTACCGCCGAGCAAACGCTTGAACCTTGCCTGCGTCGGTGTGGGTGGTCGGGCAACGGGTGTCATTCCCAGCGTCTGTTCCGGCGGGAAGGCGACACCGGTCGCGTTCTGCGATGTCGATTTCAAATCGCGGCGGGTGGATCAGAATCTCAAGAAGTTTCCGGGCACACGACAGTTCAAGGATTTTCGGGTGATGTTGGACAAGATGGGGAACGACATCGATGCCGTGACGGTCGTCACTCCGGATCACACGCACTTTCCGGCGGCGATTCTTGCGATGTCCATGGGCAAGCACGTTTATGTGGAGAAACCGCTGACGCACAGCTATCGCGAGGCCGACATGCTGATGAAGGCCGAGAAGAAATGGGGCGTCGTCACCCAGATGGGAAATCAGGGCCATACGTCGAACGGCTCGGTTCAGTTTCAGGAACTTCTGAAAGCCGGTGCCCTCAAGAACATCAACAAGGTCGAGGCGTGGAAGACGGCGGGGCTTTGGTTCATGAAGAAGGACTCGCGTATCTCCGAATATCCGCCGGCTCAGAAGATGCCGGAGACCTTGGATTGGGATTTGTGGGCAGGGCCGGCCGAGATGAAGCCCTTCAGCGACAAGTATCATCCCTTCAACTGGCGCGCGTTCTATCTCTACGGGAACGGCATGTTGGGTGATTGGGGCGCCCATATCATCGATTTTGCGCACGACTTCCTGAAACTGGGACAGCCCACGAGCATCAGGCCGTTGCTGATGGAAGACGCGAACAACGTCATCTTCCCGCTGAGTTCCCAGCTCGTGATGAAATTTCCAAAGCGCGGCAAAAACCTTCCGGAACTCGAACTCACCTGGCGCGACGGTGGAAACTGTCATCCGGTGATCCCCGAGCAGTTTCACACCAGGCAAAAGGACGGCAGTCTCAAGTCGCCAAAGATGGGTGGAGCGGGAACGGTCCTCTATCGCCAGGACGGCAAATTTGCGCTCACGCGCGGATCGCACTCGGGCACGTCCTCGATCATCCCCGGGGATGCCGGAGACAGATACAAAGAAGCCCTGGGCGCTCGCGGTCCCAAGAACAATCATGGCATGGCGTTTACTGCCGCCTGCATGGGCGAAGACAAGACCCGTTCCCCGTTCAGCATTGCCGGCGATCTTACCAAGACGCTGATGTTGGGCGTGATCTGCCAGTATATGAATGAAGAGTTGGAGTTCGATCGTAAGAAAGAACGCTTCACCGGTGGCAACAAGGCCCGGGCGAATGGGTTACTGGATGGACCGACACCTCGCAAGGGTTGGGAAGACTTCTACAAGATGGTGTGACCTGCCTCCCCGGCTGATGAAAAAACGCATTTACCCGGTCGTGGCGACACTGTTCGCTTTCGGGATCGGAGCTGGAATCCACGCAGAGGCAGCTGAGGAGGCCACCGCGTTTCTGACGCGGAAGGGCATTGCCATCCACAAGGATCGAGCCGGCGCGCCCAACCGGGTGATGTCTGCTGGGAAGACACCGCTCAGCGCGTCGGATTATCAACGGATCGGCGAACTCAAGACGATCGAATCGCTGGGACTGAATGCCGCAACCCTGAAAGATTCCGAATGGGAATTCCTTAAGTCGTTGCCGAAACTGAAACGACTTTCGATCTGGCATGCGAAAGGGATCAGTTCCCTCAGTGGATTCTCCGGCTTGGGAGTGGAATCGCTCACCGTTGGCGGGAGTATGGGATTGCGGGACAACAATCGCGCCCGGCCGGAACGGCATCTCAACGCGGTTCTTACCTTGCGCGATCTGCCAAACCTCCACCGGCTCAGTCTCTACCACACGCCGCTGACTCCGGACGATTCCCACCTTGCGCACATCGTGAAGGAGTTTCCGAAGCTGAACGATCTCCGTCTGGACTTTGCCACCCCTCGTGGAGTTGAACTGAACATCAGCATCGCCGGTCTCCGAAAGCTTCATGCGCTCCCACTTGTCAAACTGACCGTGGAGAACATTCAGGCCTTCACCGCTGCGCACATGCAGACCATTGCCGAAATTCCTACGCTTAAGACGCTGGTGATCGATGCGCGCAAGAGGCCGGTAAGCAAACTTCTGGTAGACGCAGCACGCACAGCGCGGCCCGGATTGAAAATCGATCTGCAGCAAGCCAAAAATCAGAAGACACAATGAAACCCCAAAAGACTCTCTTGCTCCTCCTGGCACTCGCGACGTTCGCGTCCCCGGTGAACGCCGCGCCACCAAACATTCTGTTGATCCTTACCGATGACCATGGTTGGAGCCAACTGTCCGCCCGGATGGATCCCATGTTGCCGTCGTCCATGTCGAAGTATCTCGAAACGCCGAACATGAACCGGATCATGGATGAAGGCATGCGCTTCACGAGCGGCTATTCGCCAGCGCCGCTTTGCACGCCGACGCGGCGAAGCATCCTCTGCGGTACCACGGCGGCTCGCAGCGGCACCGAGTTCAAGAGCCCCTGGGTTCCCGCAGATCACATGACGATTCCCAAGGCTTTGAAGAAGGCGAATCCGAACTATCGCTGTGCGCATTTTGGCAAATGGGGGGAACAGATGATCTCGACGCCCGAACAGGCCGGTTACGACGCGAGCGACGGGATGACCGGGAACCTGACTGGCGGCATGCCAGCTTCGCTTGGTGTGAAGGGCAGTCATGGCGACGGTCCACCGCATTTCATTGACGACCAGGATCCCAAACGCACCCGTTCGATGACTGGCAGCGCCGTCTCGTTCATGCGCAAACAGGTCAAAGCCGGGAAACCGTTTTACGTACAGGCGAGCTACTACGCTCAACATCTGTCCGTTGTCTGCTCCGACGAAGGTCTCGCAAAATACCAGGCGAAAGGCACGCCTGACCGTGGCTATCCTCACGCATGGGCGGCCATGCTCGAAGAACTCGACAAGGGCGTGGGACAATTGCTCGACACCCTCGATGACCTCGGCATTGCCGACAATACCTATGTCTTCTTCACCGCGGACAACGGCGGTCGCGGCACGGTTCCAGGCGGCAATACCAAACGTCCGGCCACAAACCATCCACTGACCGGTGCCAAGCACAGTCTCTACGAAGGTGGCATCCGCGTACCGTTTCTCGCCCGAGGTCCGGGAGTTTCCAAGGGATCCAGCAGCCGCGTGCCGGTGGCCGGCTACGACTACCTCGCAACCTTCTTCGATATTGCTGGCGGGAAAGGCGCTCTCGGCAACGAAGTGGACGGCGTGAGTTTCAAACCCGTCCTGCATGACCCAAAAGCGAAATCAATCAATCGCCCGCAAGAAGCATTGATATTTCACCGGCCCGGTCGTCGTGAATCCGCTGTCCGCCAGGGCAAGCACAAGCTCTTCGTGAAATGGACCACCAAGGGTGAAGTGGAAACTCGAGAACTCTATTCTGTGGATCGAATCCCCACTGAAGAAGGTAACGATATTGCCAGAAAGAACTCTCGGAAAGCGGACGAACTTCAATCGCTGCTGGTGAATTACCTCGAATCGGTGAACGCGGAAAAACCGAAGCCGAGGAGCAAAGGCAAGGGCAAGAAACGCAAAAAGAATTAGCCCCCTCTGTTTGCGCCTATTCGCCGTGTCGGGCACGCACATGCTCGGGCGAGGACTTGCTCCCCTGCCATGAGGCGTCGATCGGAATGCCGGAAGTCGTGAGCACCCGGCGAACGCTCAGGATCGCCGGAAAGATTTCGTGATTCCAGTCTTCTCCCTGCGCGTCGAACGCGGCCTGCTCCATTTCGCAGATCTTCTGATCCTCGGTGAAGATGTTGTTCGTGAACCAGACGATGATCGGCCAGAACACGTCCAGGACATAGGGAATCGAAGGACGTTTGATGCACATCAATCCGTAGGTCTGATTGATGCGCTGTTCACGATCTACCGGGTAGTAGAGATTCCAAAGGTCGAGCGCGGGAGAGTCACTGCCGGCGGTCCAAAACTTAAGGGTCTGATACGGATACTCCGTCCGGATCGTCATGATATCCCGTGTCTTGCGTCCCTCCGCTTCAGCCTCTTCGGCCGCTTCGCCCGTTATCTCCTTCGCCGTGCCGGTGCGACTGATCATCAATTTTTCGCCCAACGATTGTTTCCCACCTTCGCGGTAGAACGAATAATCCACCTCCACCCAATTAGGGCCTTCGCGTTTGCCCAGAAACAGCGTCTTCACCTTCCCCATGAACTTGCGGTG
>JBLFYM010000106.1:0-20776 GCA_047608975.1 Limisphaerales bacterium
TTCGCCAGGCCGTGCAGGTTTCCACCAATGCTTGGGGCGAATCCCAGATCCACATCATCATCCCGAAATAAGTTTACGGGTTAATAAAATTCACCGGAGGCACCTCGTTTGAGGTGCCTCTTTTTTTGTCTCGGCGCCCTTACATGTGACTCGTAATGCCGGGTCCACGACGGTAAAATCCTTCAGCCCATGCTACCCTTCGCCCTGACCATCTTCAGCGGAGCCTTTCTCCTTTTTCAGGTTCAGCCGCTGATTGGTAAATTTATACTTCCTTGGTTTGGCGGCACTCCCGCCGTGTGGACCACCTGCATGTTGTTTTTCCAGGTGGTGCTCCTGGGCGGTTACGCCTACGCCTACGGCCTGACGAAATGGTTGAATCCGCGAAAACAGGTGGTCGTGCATATCGCGCTCCTCCTCGGATCCCTGACCACCCTGCCAATCCTGCCGGCAGAATCTTGGAAACCGGGACCGGAGGCGCAGCCAACCGCGCATATTCTGCTGCTGCTGCTGGCAACGATTGGCCTGCCCTATTTCATGCTCTCCACCACCGGCCCCCTGATGCAAAAATGGTTTTCCAACATTCATGCCGGCCGCTCGCCCTACCGCCTCTATTCGCTCTCCAACGTGGGCTCCATGGCTGCGCTCATATCGTTTCCCTTCGTCTTTGAGCCCGGGCTGAACCGTGCCCAGCTGGCCAATTTCTGGTCACTGGGATTGCTGGTCTTTGTCGGTTCCTGCGCTTGGTGCACCTGGCAATTGTGGCAGTGGAGTAGCACCCAACCCGCTCAGGAGGACCCCCTGCGCGCGGCTGCCGAGGCCGAACCCAACCCGTCATTGGGCCGTATCCTCCTCTGGCTCCTTTTGCCGGCCGTCGCCTCGGCATTGCTGCTGGCAACCACGAACAAACTGACTCAGGACGTGGCGGTCATTCCCTTCCTCTGGGTGCTTCCTCTGTGCCTCTATCTGCTGACCTTCGTGGTGTGCTTCGCAGAAAAGGACGGATACACCCGGCGCACTTTCCTCCCGTTGCTCATCATCGGCGTATTTGCCATTTGCAACGCAATGAAGAATATCGACGAACTCAACATGGTCTGGCAGGTCATCGCGTATTGTGGTGGCCTGTTTGCCTGCTGCATGGTCTGCCATGGCGAACTCTATCACCTTCGGCCTGGCAATCGCCACCTGACCGGCTTCTATCTGATGATCTCGCTGGGAGGTGCCCTGGGTGGATTCTTCGTTGCTGTGATTGCTCCTCGCATATTCGTCAGCCTGGTGGAAATGCACTGGACGCTCGCGGCAACCATGCTCCTTGCCTGGATTGTCTGCCGACCACGCCCCGGAGCCGTAGGCCATCAAAAATGGCACACCGCCGCATGGTACGCCGCGCTTGTTCTGATTCTCGTTGCCAGTCAATGGCTTTACCAGCTGGGCCGACACACCGAACCCGGACTTATTGAAGCGGGGCGGAACTTTTACGGAACGCTGGCCGTGCACGAACAGGAAACCAATCCGGGCCCAACGCGGCTGCTGTATCACGGAAGGATCAACCATGGAATCCAGGTGATGGATGGCGAACATCAACGCGCCCCGACATCGTATTTTGGAGAACACAGCGGCCTCGGCCAAACGTTCGAAATGCTGCCGCGCAAAGAAAAACGCCGGGTTGGCGTGGTCGGACTTGGAATCGGGGTGATTGGTGCTCACGCCAACACGGGAGATGTGTTTCGTTTCTACGAAATCAATCCAGAGGTGATCCGCATGGCCAGGGAGCATTTTACCTACCTGAAAGATTGTAAGGCGCAGGTCGATGTTATCATCGGTGATGGCCGTCTCAGCCTTGAGCGCGAGGAGCCACAGGAGTACGACCTGATTATCTTGGATGCCTTCAGCAGCGATGCAGTGCCTGTTCATTTGCTGACCCGCGAGGCTTTTGAGATTTACCGGGGCCATCTGCGTTCCGGCGGAAAGATTGCCGTCAATGTCACCAACCGCTACCTCGACCTCCGCCCGGTCATTCGCAACGCCGCGGCTCATCTGGGCTACGCCGCAACCGTGGTGGATACGGGAGGCGCCAGCCGCTGGACCTTTGTCTCTCGCTGGGTGATTCTCAGCGAAGACGAGGCATTCGTGCTGGCTCTGGATGCGCAGAATCAGAACAACGCAATTCGGCCCAGCAAACGAAAAGTGCCGCTTTGGACAGACGACTACTCAAGTCTCTTTGGCGTGTTGCTGAATTGACTCTTCGTGTTCAGTTTGATTGCCGCCGTTTCCATGCGGCAGTCAAAGAATTACTTCAGAGTCTCCAGCTGCTGATAGAGGCGGCGGGCGGCGAAGCCGATGCGGTCTTCGATGTCGGCAGCCCAGCGATGGGCGGGCATTCCGTAGACGGCCATGGAGGTGTTGCCTTCGTATCCCCAGCGTCCGCTTTCGCGGGGTGGGATGTCTTCGGTGAGGACGCGATGAGAGGGGATATAGGCCATGACGTCATTGCAATATCCGGCGACCCAGGTCTGCGGTCCATACTCGTTCTTGAAGCGCAGCGAATAGTCGACGACCACTTCACCGCCCATGGTAAACCAGAGCTGGCTGCCGATTCGCCAACCTTGCAGGGGGTAGGGGTATTCGGTGATGAAGGGTTTGCCCTCGTCCATCTGGGCCAATAGGCGGCGGGCCCACCGACCGCGGTAGTTTTTGGATTTTGATTCCTTCTCCAACTCCGCACGCGTCGGTGCGGTGCCGAGCTTGAGTGATATCATTTCCATGGAGGTTCCGAGCCGGGGTTTGAGTTCCTTCGGTTGGTCGAGCAGGACTTCTTCAACCGCGGCGGCCAGCATCGATCCGTAACGCTGGGCACGTTCAATGGTCTTGCGTGGAATTGGATTGATGTCGGCACCGCAGCCGGCAAAGAACATCGCCACCGTTCCGGGATGATGTTTCTCCAATGCCACCTGCGCGAAGCCGGCGTAGTCACCGCACCAGTTGTAGAAGCTCAGCGTGGTGTTATGGCAGGCATAGCCGAAGAGGAGGGTTTTCAATTCACCGGTCATCGAGCGGACTGCCAATACGGGCACGGAATGATCCACCGGGCCGCGAAGCTTCCCGGCCGCGCGCAAGGCGGGAACACTCCCTTCCACGTTGTTGCGGCGGTTTACGCCAAACCGACTGATCCCCTGCCCGGAGAAGAGCCGGGCCGGTTCCAGTTCCGCAAGCGCTTTGGCGACGGTGGCCACGATGTTGGTCTCCAGTTGATCCGAGTAGCGTTCGATCCGACCGCGCTGCTCGTCATCCAGCGGATAGATGTCGTAGAGCGCACCGCGCAGGACGGGGCCGCAATGGGTGTGCGAGCTGTGCAACATGATCTGGCGACGTTCCAAGCCGAAGCGCTTCTTCAAGGCGGCGCAGGTTTTGTCGTAGATGGTGCGCGGCATCCCCAAGGTGTCGCTCGTAAGAACGATCCCGCGTTCGCCGCGGGCATCCTCGAGCGCGAGCACCTTGATCCAGAGCGGGTGCACGATCCCTTCCGCGGGTTTGTTCCGCCCGCCATAGCCCGCCATCCACATCGGCTTCTCCGGAGTGATGAGCGTGGCGGCAGTGCCGGCCCGCCAGGTGGGGGCATCCTCGCCGATAGCCAGGAGTGGGGTGAGGAAGAGGAGAACAAGAAAATGCCAGCGGGTGGCGATGGCCGTGGTTCGAAGGTGCATCGGGGGATGTTATGACGGTTGAGGCAAATGTAAACATCGGCGGAAATGAACCCGCCCGCCCGAATTCGCACAAACCCCCGCGTGATCTTTGACCCACCCGACATCATGGCGTAGTGTCCCCGCCCATGGAACGGCTGACGGCACCTTGGCGCATCGAGTACATCCTGGCCCCGAAAGAACCGGCGCCGGATGGGCAATCTGTGTTCTCGCGGATCGGGCAGTCCTCCGATGACGAAAAAAATCTTGTGATCGCACGGGTGAAGACCTGCTACGCAGTGCTCAACGCCTATCCTTACAACTGTGGGCACGTAATGGTGATCCCCTACCGGCAGGTGGCGGACCTTTCGGATCTCACTGACGAGGAACTCCTGGAATCCATGCAGCTGCTGCAGCGAATCGAGCGGGCCATCCGTTCCTCGATGAAACCGGAAGGCTTCAACGTCGGGCTGAATCTGGGACGTGTCGCCGGGGCGGGAATTACCGAGCATCTTCACTGGCACATCGTGCCGCGGTGGAATGGAGACACAAATTTTATGCCGGTGATCGGTGGCACCGATGTGCTGCCCGAAGCGCTGGCGGACGTGGCCACCCGTTTGCGCGGCGCCCTGGAACAGACGGTTTGAGCAATGACGAAGGAGACACTTCATTTCGACAACGCGCGCTTCGCGCAGCAACTTTTCGCCAACGACCCGAAGAATCTACATTCGCTTGAAGAGATATTGGGGGTGAAGGCCGTTTCGCGGGACGGTTGGATCCAGTTGGAAGGTGAAGAGGCGCACGTCAAACGGGCGGTTCAGCTGTTTCGTTCGCTGGAGCAGAGCGCGCAGGCGGGTGATCGCATTGACCGACACACCTTTGTGAATGCCGTCAACGTGGTGAACGACGATGGCGCGGACGCGTTGCAAAGCCTCTCGACCGAGCGCATCCAGACCTCGGCCAAGAAGAGTTCCATTGTTCCAAAGACGGTCGGGCAGAAGACTTACGTGGAAGCAATTCGCAAGCATGACGTGACGCTCGGATTGGGGCCCGCTGGAACCGGGAAAACCTACCTCGCCATGGCGATGGCGGTGCAGGCACTCAACGCTGGAAAAGTTTCGCGAATCATCCTGACCCGACCGGCCGTGGAAGCCGGTGAGGCACTGGGCTTCCTCCCGGGGGACCTTTACGAAAAGCTCGATCCCTATCTCCGTCCGCTGCACGACGCGTTGCAGGACATGCTGCCAGTGGACGAGATCCAGAAGCACCGCGAACGGGGAACGATCGAAATCGCGCCGCTCGCCTATATGCGGGGACGGACGCTGAACAACGCCTTCATCATTCTGGACGAGGCGCAGAATTCCACGGCCGAGCAGATGCTCATGTTCCTTACCCGCCTGGGGTTCAACTCGCAGGCGGTCGTCACCGGTGATCCCACGCAGGTCGATCTGCCCGCGAGCAAAAAGTCCGGATTGCATGAGGCCGCGCAGGCGCTCCGAAAGATTGCCGGCATTGCCATCATCGAATTCCAGCGGAAGGACATCGTGCGTCACCCCCTCGTGCAACGCATCATCTCGGCCTACGAGGATCACCGCGGTCAGCAGTGAGCCATCGCTGATGGATTCCATGCCGCCCGAAAAGCCTCCGCGTTCCCTGTCTTTGCGCGATCGTCAAAAGGTCTGCCGCGTGGACAAACGGCTGCTCCGACGAATTCTCACTCACTACCTGCGAAAGGTGGTGGCGGTTTCATCCTATGAACTTTGTTTCCATCTCGTGGATGCTCCGGAGATGGCCGAGGTGAACTGGAAGTTCTTGGAGCACGAAGGTTCGACGGATGTGATCACCTTTGATCATTCGGATGCGCCGGACGCCGAAAATCTCTACGGCGAAATCTTCATCTGCCTCGCCGACGCCGTCTCGCAGGCGCGCAGTTTCAAGACGACCTGGCAGTCCGAGCTGACGCGCTATGCGGTGCATGGGATCCTTCACCTGCAGGGACATGATGATCTCAGCGACGATCTGAGGAAGGTGATGAAGCGCGAGGAGAACCGAGGCTTGCGCAAGCTGTCGACCGAATTCAATCTCGCGCAGCTCTCATGGCCAAACGACTGATCAAACGCCGGCATACATTTGTTTCCCGCTGGCGTTCCAACTTTTTCGCCGGACTCGCAATCGTCCTGCCCATCGGAATCTCCGTCGGGGTGTTTCTGTGGCTGTTCGGCACAGTCGCCAGGTTTACCGACACGCTGCTGTTTTTTGTACCGAAGGAAATGACCCGTGCTGCCAGCGGCAATGTGCATTGGTGGTGGAGTTGTGTGGCCTTTGCGTGGGCCGCCGCGTTGCTCGGCATCGTTGGACGTCTGGCCCGGTATTATGTGGGCCAGAAGTTTATCCGCACGGCCGAGCGGGTGTTGCTGGCGATTCCGATTCTGAACACGATCTACGGCGCGGTGAAGCAGATCAACGAGGCCTTCGCCTCGGACAAGGCATCTGCTTTTGAACAGGTGGTGATGATCGAGTTTCCCCGCAAGGGTGCGTGGTCCGTCGGCTTCCTGACCGGGGACAACCATCCCGAGGCCCGCGAACGAATCGGCAAGAAGCTCAACAGCATTTTTGTTCCCACGACTCCGAACCCGACCAGCGGCTTCCTCTGCATGGTCGGCGACGATGAGATCGTCAAGCTGGAGATGTCCGTCGCCGACGGTGTCAAATACATCATGAGCCTCGGTGCGGTGGCTCCAATCTATCCGCCGCTTCGCGAGGGGACTGAAACAAATGACGATCCAGACATCGTGCATGAGGAGTCCAAGGATGACGAAGAATTCGAGGACGAAGATGAAGAAGGCACGGCCAACAAACCTGCCTGATTCGGGCGCTCATGGATGAGCCGGCCCAAGGCATCATTCTGCGGCTGCGACCGCTTACCGAGAGCAGTCTGATCGTCCATTGGCTGACGGAGGAGAGCGGTCGGATCAGCACCGTCGCCAAGGGGGCTCGAAAACCCAAGTCCGTCTTACACGGCAAACTCGATCTCTACTTCCGCGCCGAATTCACCTTCGTGCGATCACGTCGTTCGGAACTTCACAATCTCCGTGAACTCAAGCTGCTGGATACGCACCCGACGCTGCGCCGTGATTTGAAAAAGATCCGGCTCCTCGCATACGCCACGAACCTCATTGAACAGACCACCGAGGCCGACACTCCACTGGGGGAAACCTACGGACGCTTTGCTTCGCTGCTCAATCATCTGCTGGAACACGAAGCCCAACCCCGTCTCGCCTTTGCCTTCGAGTTGAAACACCTGGCGGATCTCGGATTGAAACCAGACCTGAGCGACTCGGCGAAAGACCCCGCCGTGCGGACGTTGATCGAAAACCTGCTCCACGAATCTTGGGGCAAAATCACCGAGTTGAAGCCAACTCTCCCCCAGGTTCGTGCGATCCAAAAATTCCTCCACGGATTCTTGATCTACCACATCGATCGGCTGCCCAAAGGTCGCGCCGCAGCCTTGCAAATGGGATAGCCCGGCTGCCGTAGGAAGGGCATTCCTGCCGGTCCGGTTCCACCGGTCCATTCGCCACCGGGGCAAGTTGGTTTCACCGAGCCATCCCGCTCAGCTACCGGCGGGCCCGACTTTTTCCAGCTTCGATCCAGCCGCAGCCGCGACCGCCTCGACGGTGATTTCGTCCATGCATCGAAAATCTATCGGGCAGTCACGCCGGAAACAGGGAGCACACGCCGCGGTCGATTGCAGGAAGGAATGATGATTCTCCCCGGGACAACCGGGACCGGTCAGTTCCGGCGACGTGCTGCCAAACGGAACGACGACCGGTGTTCCCACGGCCGCCGCCAGATGCGTGGGGCCGGTATCGTTGGAAATCAGGACACTGCAATGCTTCAACAGGGCGGCCAGCTCGCGCAGGGAGGTTTTGCCGGAGACATTGAACAGGGAAAGAGGTTTTGAATTGGGGGTGTTTCGTTCGGCGAGAATCAGTGCGTTCGCCACCTGATCCGTCAGCGCGAAATCATCATGTCCCCCAAAAACAATGAAATGGCAGTCGTGCTCGGAATGAATCTGCCCGGCGGCCCGGATGAATTTTTCCACTGGCCACCGTTTCGCCGGACCGTATTGCGCACCGGGATTGATACCAATGATCGGACGATCCAACTTCATCGGTATCCCAAATCGCTCAGCCGTCACTGCCAATTCGGATTCACTCACCGCCAAGGACGGTGCAGTCGGTTTCTCGGAAGCGCCCAGCTGCGCCACGAGATGGAGGTAGTGCGACACATGATGTGATTCCGGGGCAATCACGGGAGGGGGCGGTGGGTTCTTGATCGCTTGGCTCACCCGGCGCTCAGAAAGCACCTTCATATTGAATACATTGCGCCGCCGGGGAATGCGGTGAGTCAACAACCAGGATCGTCCGCGCGATTTGTAACCCACCCGGATGGGGATCCGGGCAAGCACCATCTCCATCGCCGCCCGGATGGAATTTGGAAATATGATTCCCAGATCGAAGCGCTCACCCCGCAGGCGTTTGCCAAGCTGGAACAGGTGATCTTCGGTCGAAAATGTAAGAACCCGATCCACCGCCGGATGTCCAATCCAGAGGTCGGCCAGAGAGTCACGGGTCAACAGGGTGATCTGCGAGTCTGGATAAAGCTCCCGGATCGCCATCAGGGCGGGCGTCGTCATGATCGCGTCGCCCAACCAATTGACGCCGCGGATGAGGATGCGATCGGGTTGTTCGCCTGAGGTTTTCAAGTGTCGGGAGTCAGATGCTGGCCCAAATCTGCCCCGTTTGGCAATCTCTTCGATGCTGATTCTGTGGATCGGGTAAGCCGATTCCAGCATATTCAGTAAAACTACGGATCGGTCCGACTCTCGGATTCTGGCGCGCGATTTTTCTGAATCTTTGAAGCGGGTTTCCACTTTCGGTGCACCCAGAACCAGTTCGCCGGATCACGGAGAATGGCAGTCTCCAGGGCTCGGTTGACATCCAGACTCACATCATCGACCGATCGATCCACGCCATCCAGCTGCAGCGGAATCGCCGGACCGATCTCGATGCACCAGCGCCCCAGTCCCGTTCGGAAACAGATCGCCATGTGAAGTGCACAATCGTAGCGACGCGCGAAGATGGCGGGTGCCGTGCTGGTGGAGCATTCGCGCCCCAGAAATGGCAGCCGGGGTGCGCGGTCCCCCGCATGTTGGTCCGCCAACAGGCCGAGCATCTTGCCCCCTTCCCGAACGGCCTCCTTCAAGGCTTCACCCTCGGAGCGGCGTTCGAACATGAGCGCGCCGGACTTCGCTCGCAGCTGGACCATGATCTTGGTCAGCGACGCCTGCTTAAGTCCGCGATACGTGGCCAACAACCGGTATCCGTCCAGATACGCCCGTGCCCGAGCCTGCAGCTCAAAATTTCCAAAGTGTCCACTGGCGAACACGACATTGCCGTGCTTCTTCAATACTTCCGGATCAATATTCTCCACGCCCTTCAACGTGAGTATCTTTCGAATCGCGGCATCACTCATCTGGGAGGTCTTGAGCGCGCCGACGTAGCATTCGCCAATGCGTTTGAAATTCTCCTTCGCGAGCGCCCGGATTTCGGCCGGACTCTTCTCCGCCCGGAAGCACTCCTCCAGGTTTGCCAGGGCGACCTTGCGATGGCGCTTGTCCAACCACCAAGCCAAGGTTCCGGCTCCCCGCCCCAAGACCACCACCAGTCGCAGCGGCAACAGGGAGATGCAGAAGATCAGCGTCCGGGCGACCAGATAGAGCAGCGTGTCCATGCTTCAGCGAAAACAGATCTGGTGTACGCAGTCCTGGAAATCTTTGGCACCGGTCAGGATCTTGATTTCCACGCGCATGAAGTAGATCGGCAGATCGCGCCGATCGAGTTTCGGAAAGCGCACCGCATCCTTCTGGGTTGTGAGAATAATGTCGGCCTGGCGTTTCTTGGCGCGATTGATCGCGTTCAACATTTCCTGCTGGGTGAAGCGGTGATGATCCGCAAAGCGCTTCGCGTACACAAGATCGGCCCCCATCTTGACCAAGCTCTGCTCAAAACTCTCCGGCTGCGCAATCCCACTGAGGGTTGCGATTTTCTTGCCCTCGATGAAATCAAGTCCGTGCCGTTCACCGGTGAACACATCCTCGTAGTAGAGCGGATGATGAACGCACTCAATAATCTTGGCCTTGGAATTGTGCTTGTGAATGCGGGCCCGCAACCGGGCCGTATCGCCATCGCTCTTGGTGATAAAGATGTAGTTTGCCCGCCGCAAATGGCGGGGCGGCTCGCGCAAAGTTCCGCGCGGAAGCAGGTATTCGTTCCCGAAAGGCTGCTGACAATCGATCAGCACCACGTCCCGGCGGCGGCCCCGCAGACGCCAATACTGAAACCCGTCATCGAGCAGCAGGATATCGCAGCCGAATTTCTGGATCGCATACCGGCCGGCCTTCACTCGGTCCTTGTCCACGAGCACGACGACGTCCTTCAGATTGGTCGCCAGCATGTAAGGTTCATCCCCCGCTGTCTCGGAATTAAGCAAAAGCGATTTCCCGTCGGAAACGATTCGGGGCGGTGTGGTGTCCTCCCGAAGAAGGAGCTTGTTCAAAAAACGGCGCGGGAGCGGGCCGGGATTCGAGCGATACCCGCGCGAAAGAATTGCGACCTTGCGCCCCTCGTCCTGCAGTGCCCGGGCGAATTTTTCCACCACCGGCGTCTTGCCCGTGCCGCCGACCGTGATGTTTCCCACCGCGATCACCTGCACGCCAAGCGTCGAGTCACGAATGATACGCGAGTTGTAGAGGAAGAGCCGGAGCCGGACGATCATTCCGAACACGCGGGACAGCAGGTAGAGCAACGAGCGAAGCGCCGCGGCGCGTTTGCCACGACGTTGCTCAAAAATAACCTCGAGAGCAAAGGTCTCGAGGTTTTCTGTCCATACCCGGAAGGCTTCCCGCATCGGCTGCGGATTCTGCCAGCGCGGTCAGAAAATCCGAATCCCGAAATGAGCAATTTCGAAAATTTCAAAGAAGTGAGGCCAATCCCTCAGTTTGTCGCGCCGGTCGCCGTGCGAGCTTGAAATCGTTGAACCGTATCCCGGGCGACCGTCTGTAGAAACAGCGCGTCTTCCTTGCTCACCTGTCCAAAGTAGTCGTAGGTGCTGCCCACTGGGGATGCGCCATAGATGCTGGCATAGACGACGCAGGCAGCCAGGTAGGTTCCAAGCATATCGGGGTGCGTCCCGTCGAAAGTCTTGTGGAGCGCGAGTTCAGGCTTCTGTCGGTAGGCCTCCTCGAATGCCAGCCCGACGGGAATCACCAGCGCGCCGATCTGATTGGCGGTGGTGACATACATGTCTTCAACTTTGCGGAGCATGTCAGGCTCAAAGCGTGGATGGGGACGGACATAGGCATGAATCATGTAAAGCGCGGTCTCCGCACCGGTGGTCCGAATCTTCTTATCGAACTCGATCGCTTTGGCGGTGAACGCGGCTCGGCGGGCCGGGGACAGGGCGGCGGAACTGCCGCCCTGCAGAATCACCAGCTCGAACGGCTCATCGATTCCCAGTTTTCCCGGTTCGAGATGGCTGTCGAGGTTGTGATGCGAAAGCGCTGAACCGCCGATGGTCGCTGACTTGTATGCCAACTCTTGCTCGCGCTCCGGGTGAAACCCGATCGCCATCCGCCGGACGTGGTTGTGAAGGCTGTCGTTGTAGTAGAGATAGCTGTTGCCCACGAAGAGCACTCTCATCGGCGCGCTGTTCGTCAACTGCTTGATGATTGGCACCGGACCGGTGGTGACGGGGCCGCCTTTGACGCCGGGCTTGACGTCGGCGTTCTGTGCGCGGGAGACAGTTGCCCCACTCAGTAGTGCGCAGCTCAGGAGTCCGGCGATATTGATTCTGGCAGAATTCATCTGTGCCCTAGGAATGTTGCCAGCCGCGATCGGCCAAGATTTCCTGGCCGGTCACTGCGCTGCTCAGGTGGCTCGCGAGAAAGAGCGCGACGTTGGCGATCTCCGCGGGCTTGATCAGTTCCGGCATACACTGCCTTTCGCGTAGCATGCGTTTCACCTTCGGCGTGACGAACTGTTTGAGCTGGCGATCCGTCATGATCCACCCGGGTGAGATTGTGTTCACCCGGATACCGCGGGGACCGAGCTCACGGGCGAGGGAACGGGTGAAGGAGATGATGCCGCCCTTGCTGGCGACATAGGCTGTCATCTCCGGCGGCGCGATGTGGAACGTGATGCTGCTGAAATTGATGATCGAGGCGCCGATGGGCATGGCTTCATTTGCGGCGCGGCTGGTGAGGAAGCAGGAACGCAGATTGCGTGCGAGCAGGGTGTCCCAGTCTTGCACCGACATATCGTTCAGGGCGATCCGTGGATCGCAGGCCGCATTGTTGATCAACACATCGACCCGCCCAAACTTCTTCACGACGCCGGCAATCCACGCGTTCACCTGCTTTTCCCTCAACAGATCGACTTTTCGAAAAATGGGTTTTCCGTCGTTCTTCGCACAAACCGCCTTGCCTGCTACGGCGTCAATATCGCAGAAACACACCTGCGCGTCCTGCTCAGTGAAGGCCTTGACCATCGCGGCGCCGATTCCGTTGGCGCCGCCCGTGATCAGAACGATCTTCCCGGTCAGGTCTGAAAAGTTGCTCATCCGTGGAGTGTCCGGGAATCGAATTGAGAGATCAATCTTCGCGACTTTCCCGTGGAATTTCGCGGGTAGAAAGCAGTGACTCGGAACTGGTGTTCGGCGGCGTGCTGCGAAAGTATCTACTCCTATGTCATCGGAAAATCCTCTGGCGATTCTCGAAACGCTCTATTCCGCGGTGGTTGCCGACGTCCTTGATTCGCTGGGCTGTCGAAATCAGATACTGAGCTCGGACGTCCGCGCTCTCACTCCCGCCAATCGCCTCGCTGGTCGGGTCTTTACGGCCCGCGCGGTCGAGGTCGATAGCGAACCCGCCGAACCGTACAAGCTGGAGATGGAGGCGATTGACAGCCTGGTGTCCGGTGATGTTCTGGTCGTCGATTGTGGGCACAATCGCAAGAGCGCCTTCTGGGGCGAACTCCTGACCACGGCCTGTCTGGCCAAAGGAGTTCGCGGCACGGTGATGACCGCCTGCGCCCGGGATCTTTGGAGCCTGAACGACCTCGATTTTCCAGTGTTCGGAATCGGCGCAACCCCGGCGGACAGCAAAGGCCGAACAGATGTCGTGGAGATCGCCCAGCCGATCACGATCGACGGGGTGAAGACCAGGAACGGGGACTATATCCTCGGCGACGTCGACGGCGTGGTGATCATCCCGGCCGAGAAACTTGAGGAAACGCTGCGTCTTTCGCAGGCGAAGGTATCCGGCGAAAACACCGTTCGCGATGAGCTCGCGGCTGGAGTACCGGTCAGCGAGGTGTTCCGGAAACATGGGATTCTTTGAGCGATGAGCGCGCCCAGAGTTCTTTTTGCGGGTCTGTTTCACGAAACGCACACGTTTCTCGATGAGACCACCGGGTTCAAGGATTTCGAAATCTCGCGCGGCGAGGAACTGACCGTTTGCAAGGGGGACAGCTCACCGATGGGCGGCGCACTGGAATTCGCATTCGAGCAGGGCTGGTCGGTGACACCGATGATCGATTACCGCGCGGTTCCCGGCGGGACGGTGGAGGATGAAGTGTTCGACTCGTTTTGGAACGAATTCGAAGCGGCGTGGAATCCTGATGTAGATGCGCTGTTCCTCGTGCTCCACGGAGCCATGTGCACGAGATCGATTGTGGATGTGGAAGGAGAGCTGCTCACCCGGATTCGCAAATTGCCGGGTGGTGCTGAGCTGCCAGTCATCGGAGTCTATGATCTGCACGCAAATTTTTCACCGGCGATGGCGGAACATGCGGACGCACTCCTCGCGTATCGGGAGAATCCCCATACGGATGCCCGGGCCGCGGCCGTGCGCGCGGCCGAGCTGCTCCAAAGATATTTTGAAACCGCCACCCGACCGGTGATGACCTTTGCCTCTCCCGGATTGATCTGGCCACCCACGGGTGTCGCCACTGCCAGCGACCCGATGAAATCGCTGGAGGCCACCGCCCGCGAGCTGGAGCTCGCCGACGCTCGGATCTGGGGTGTGAATGTGACGGCCGGATTCGGCTTCGCAGACACGCCCGATACCGGCGTGAGCTTTCAGGTGATCGCCGATCCCGGTCTCGATGTGACGCCACAGCTGAACCGACTTTGTAGCGAGGCGACGGACATGCGTGCCGCCGGTCACCCAAAAGATCGGCCGATTGCTGAAGTGATCCCCGATCTGAAGAAACCTGTCGGAGGACTTACGGTTCTGGTTGAACCGTCGGACAACATCGGGGGTGGCGCGCCGGGCGATGTCACCGGTTGTCTTCGCGCGCTGGTTGAAAATTCGATTGAACGATGTGCCGTGGCTATCAACGACACCGCGGCCGTCCAGCAGTTGACCTCACTCAACCCGGGTGACCGGATTAAGGTACCGATCGGGGGAAGGGGAAGCCGGTTTGACGCCGGTCCGTTGGAATTGGAAGTGGAGCTGGTATCGCTTTCCGATGGTCGTTTCGAACTGGAAGACAAACAAAGTCATCTGGCATCTCTCTGCGGCGACCATTTCAATATGGGCCCCACCGCCGTTGTGAAGTGCGGCGGCGTCACGATCCTGCTGACGACCCACAGAACGCCACCTTTTGATTTGGGCCAATGGCGCAGTCAGGGCATTGATCCGGAAACCTTGAGCGTGATCGTAGTGAAGGCGGCCGTTGCGCATCGCCGCGCCTACGATCCCATCACCGCCCGCTCATTCACCGTGGATACCCCGGGTCCCTGTTCGAGCAATCTTTCGTCCTTTGACTACCAGTTTGCGCGTGCTGCCTGCACGCGCTGAGTGGGTCTCAGTCAGCCTTATCGCTATGTTCCTTCGTCTGGGCAGCGCGTATTGCGTCAACGGCTGAGTAGGTAGAGACCATGTAGGGCACAGTCACGGTGAGCAGCATCTTCAGGATTCGATTCAGGTCGATATCGCCGCGTAACAGAGCGTCGCCATGGTTGATCAGGATCAGAATCGTCCCGACCACCACTGCGGGTTGTTGCGCGGTTTGTAACCAGGGTTTCACATTTGCGCCAAGCCACCGTTCATTGATCGAAGTGAACCGACCGTAGCGGGGACGTGCGGATCGAGGTAGCAGAAATCACAACTGAACACCCATTTTGTCGACCTGGCCGGTGTCATAAAAAATCTGGTGGCCAAGGCGAACATGCCCTTTAGGATCAGCGTCATAGCCCTATGAGAAATTCTGTTGCCCTGCTCATTTTAGTCTCGTTGTCCCTCAGCGGGACCGCCGCTGGCTGGTCGGACAACCATGGATTTTCGGTTACCAACTCGGGCGGCGGGATTCGTGTCAGCAGAGACGGTGCACCGATCTTGGTGTATCAATTGGACCCGAAAGCGAAACAGGGTGAGTTTGCCCGGGCAAACTACATCCATCCGCTCTACGACCTCCATGGAAGGGTGCTCACGGAAGATTTTCCGGCGGATCATCTCCACCATCGCGGGGTGTTCTGGTCCTGGCATCAGTTGTTGTTGAACGGAAAATCTCTGGCCGATCCTTGGGCCTGCAAGGATATCAGTTGGTCGGCTCCCAAGATCGGCGGTGACGGTTCGACCACGCTGAATTTGGAGGTGGCGCGGGATTGGCTGGTTCCAAATCCTGAACGCCCCAGTGAACAGCTTCCAGTCGTGAAGATGACCGTTTCGGTGGAAGTCCCAAGGCCGACGGATTCGCGGCGCATCATCGACGTTGAGCTGAAGATGCGGGCGTTGGTCGAAGGTATTTCAATTGGCGGGTCGGCGGACGTCAAAGGCTACGGCGGTTTTTCGCCGCGGATCAAACTGTCGGAAGACGTGAAGTTCACCGGCCAGACCGGACCAGTAAAACCTCATAAGACCGCGGTCGAAGGTGGGGCTTGGATGAATGTCAGCCAGACCTTGGACGGAAAGTCCGTTGGGTTCGCGATGCTTGTCCATCCGTCCCATCCGCAGTTTCCGCTGAAGTGGATACTGCGCTCCAAGCGCAGCATGCAGAATCCACAGTGGCCGGGTAACCAACCGGTCGCGATCTCGACGACTGAGGACACGGTGCTACGCTATCGGATGGTGGTCCATGATGGGACTTTGACCCCCGGGGCGATCGACAAGATCTGGAAATCCTTTGCCAAAAAGAAACTCGAAACCCCATGAAATACGCCGGCCACATCACCCTTCTCACCTTTCTTGCCTTCGCTTCAAACGCCCTTGCCGCTGATGGTTTTCGCAATCTGTTCAACGGGAAAAATCTCGATGGATGGGTGAACGTGAATTGCGCGCCGGAAACCTGGCGGGCGACCAACGGGCTGGTGTATTGCACCGGCTTTCCGACCGGTGCCTTACGCACCACGCGGCGATACGAGAACTTCGTGCTCGAACTCGAATGGCGGCATCTCAAGTCCGGGGGCAACGCCGGCGTCTTTGTCTGGTCCGGGCCGATCGGTGCGCCGGGTGTTCCGTTTCTGCGGGCGGTGGAGGTCCAGGTTCTGGATCACGGATATATCCACGCGAGTCTCAACAAGTCCTATACCACCCATGGCGATGTGTTTCCGATTCATGGTTCGACGATGGAACCTTTCGGCAAGCACAACGGGCAACGCAGTTTTCCTTCTGAACAACACAGCAAAGGTTCTCCTGAATGGAATCAATACCGCATCGAGTGCAACGACGGGACGCTTTGGCTCACCGTCAATGGGCACAAGGTTTCCGGCGGTGAGAACTGCAATTGGCGCAATGGTTACATCGCTCTCGAATCGGAGGGGTCACCGGTGGAGTTCCGGAACATCCGCCTCAAGGAGCTTCCGTCAACCGGCGCGACTGCCAAGGAATCCGCCCCCATCGCCCAGGGCCATCGATCGCTCTATAACGGCGTCGATCTCCGGGGCTGGCGCGACGAGGGCGTTCACGGCTGGCAGGCGAGTGACTGGCGTTTGGTGAATCAGGGCGATTCGCAGGAGATCCTCTGGTCGGACGTGGAACTGAAGAACTTCGAACTGATTCTCGATTGCAAGATCGATGCCCGCAAAGAGAAGCATCCAGGCGGAGGCATCGTGTTGGGTCACGGGGACGCCGGAATTGAACTCATTCCCTTTGAACTGCTCACTGCGAAAGACGGGGCCCACGCTGCGGTGCTGAAGAAAATGTCGCACGGCTTCCATCGTTTGCACATCCAAGTGCGGAACGGGGTCACTGAGCTGATGGTCAATGGGCAGTCGTTTGCGCTGGTGAAAAGCAACATGGCGTATCCCGGTCGCGCGGGACGCATCGGGTTGTTGGGATCCTATGTGCCGATCGCCATCTCGGGTATGTACGTCCGCGAACTTAAATAGTGTTCTCCAATTCAGTCACTGAATCCTCTCTCCAAAATGAATCTCAATCCCCGGCATGTTCCGGAACTCGACCCGCAGTTCACCCCCGCCGTCCTTTGGAACCGGGAATATCGGGCGCTGGCCGCGGCGGACCCCAAGCCTTTCGCGATCGCCTTGGAACGGAGCGATGGTACCCGATCCACGTTTCGCACCCAGGTGAGCGCGGCTCCGGAATCGGTGGCGCTCAATTTCACCTACGCCGAGCGATTGTTAAAATTCCTGCTCTGGCAGAAGGGCGGGTTTCGCGTCCATCTCGGTGGTGATCGCGCACTGGGTGAACGCCTCGCAACGGTCTATTTCGCGACCGGTGACCGCGCCTTTGATTTCCGTTTCATGGGGGAGAAGGCCTATGGTCAGAGCTTTGAAGTGATCGTGTGTGACTACGATGAGGTGCCGGACTCCAAGGAAAGCGAGTCCACCCTGGGTGGGCATCTTGACGGCTGTCGTATCGGCTTTGATCTCGGCGGCTCTGACCGCAAGTGCGCGGCAGTGATTGATGGCAAGGTGGTACATTCCGAGGAGGTGGAATGGTCACCCTATTTCGAACAGGACGCCGCGTATCATCTGCAGGGAATTCGGGACAGCCTCAAGACTGCGGCGGCACATCTGCCGCGCGTGGATGCGATTGGTGGCAGCGCCGCCGGTGTGTACGTCGACAGCGAAGTCCGGGTGGCGTCTTTGTTTCGTGGAATTCCGGAGGATCAGTTCGCCACCACCGCCCGGCCGATCTTTAAGAACCTGCAAAAGGAATGGAATGTTCCCTTCGTGGTCGTGAACGACGGTGATGTCACGGCCCTCGCGGGCTCGATGAGCTTTGGTGAAAATTCATTCCTGGGGGTAGCCATGGGAACGGCGGAAGCTGCCGGTTACATCAATCCCGCCGGACGCATTACCTCCTGGCTGAACGAACTTGCATTTTGTCCGGTGGATTACCGCCCGGGTGTTGGCATTGATGAATGGTCCGGTGATGCCGGTTGCGGCGTGCAGTACTTCTCCCAGCAGGGTATCGCCCGGCTGGCCACCCTCGCGGGTTTGGAATTCGCGGCTGACGTTTCGCTGCCCGATCGTCTGGTCGAGGTTCAGCTGCTGATGAAAACGGGCGACCCTCGTGCGCGTTCAATCTACGAATCTGCCGGCGTCTGGCTCGGCTATACCGTCGCGCACTACGCCGAATTCTATGAGCTCCGAAACCTGCTCGCACTCGGACGCGTGACCAGCGGGGAGGGTGGCGAACTCCTCATTGAAAAGGCACAGACCGTCCTGCGGGATGAATTCCCGGAACTGGCCGAGCAGGTGCAGTTTCGTCGGCCGGATGAGAAATTCAAACGCCATGGCCAGGCCGTTGCTGCGGCAAGTCTGCCGGCCCTGTGAAGATCATAAGCGAGCGAATCGGCCCCGATTCTTTGCTGGATTGGCCTTGCAAAGATGGGAGAGAATTGTGCGTATGAAGCGAACTGTGACTTTTGCCATTGCTCTGCTGGCGGTCGGTGCCGGGTTGGTGGAAACCGTGGGTGCTCCACCCAAGAACGCCGATTGGCCAGAGTACCTCGGCGGCAAGCAACGCAACCTTTACTCACCTCTCAAACAGATCCACCGCGGAAATGTTTCCCGGCTGAAGGTCGCGTGGACATATGAGACCGGCGTCAAAGCGGAATACCAGGCGAACAATCTCATCGTGGGCGGAGTGCTCTACACCCCTTCCCAGACCAGGACACTCATCGCGTTGGATGCTGCGACTGGCAAAGAGCTGTGGAAGTGGGATCCGGCCAAAGAGCGATCCGGAGCGGGGCGAGCCCGACAACGCGGACTGGTGTATTGGAAAAATGAATCCGGCGGCCAGCAACGTTTGTTCACCGCCGTCCGCGGTTACCTGTTCGCGGTGAATCCGAAAACGGGCGAGACAATCCGTTCATTTGGGGAAAACGGTTCCATTAATCTGGGATCCGGGCTCAACACACCCGGTGTCATTCACAAAGATCTGTTGATCGTGGGCGGCGTGGGCGGAGTCGGAGCCGTCCGGGCATTCGACGTCAGAACCGGAGAACGGCGCTGGATCTTTCACCTGATCCCGCGGCCCGGCGAAGTGGGGTATGAGACCTGGCCCAAGGACGCCTACAAGACCGCCACCGGCATCATGCCCTGGTGCGGACAATCGCTGGATGAGAAGCGGGGAATCGTCTACGTGGCCACCAAAACTGCAGAACCTGACTTCTATGGCGGCAAGCGGCACGGGATGAACCTGTTTGCCAACTGCGTCCTCGCCTTGGACGCCGCCACCGGAAAACGAATCTGGCATTATCAGATCGTTCACCATGATCTGCTCGACAAGGATCTGCCCTGCCCGCCAGTCCTCCTCAGTGTGAATCACAACGGCCGGAAGATCGACGCCGTCGCGCAGGGATCCAAACACGGCCGACTCTTCGTTTTCAATCGGGTGACGGGCGAACCTCTTTGGCCGATTGAGGAACGTCCCGTCCCACCATCGGATCTGCGGGGCGAACAGGCCTGGCCGACGCAGCCCTATCCCACCAAACCCGCTCCCCTGATGCGACAACGCTACACCGAGGCGGATGCGTCCAACATTTCACCCGAAAGTCACCAACTCACTTTGGACCGCATCCGGGCCTCGCCAAACTTCGGTCCCTTTCCGGCGCCGAGTCTTAACGAGACGGTCATGTTTCCCGGCTATGATGGCGGCATGGAATGGGGCGGCGGCGCAGCTGATCCCGAGGGCATTTACTACGTGAACATCAACGAGATGCCCTGGCTGCTGCAGATGGTGGAAACCCGCCGGGCGGATGGCACCAAGCTGGTGCCCGGCGAGAAGGATTACATGATCTACTGCGGTGCCTGTCATGGCCTTGATCGCAAGGGCAACCTCCCCGCCGGATTTCCGGCGCTGATCGATGTAGCCAAACGCAAGACCCGCGCCGAAATCGAGCAGATCACCCGGCAGGGCGGAGGCCGCATGCCCGGATATTCGACCATGCCCGAAGCCAAGCGCGCCGCGATTCTGAACTACGTGCTCGATGAAAACGACTTGTCCGCCTCCAGGAAGGAACCTGGCATCCCCGTTGCGAAAACCAAAACAACATCACCCCCTTCCTATGCCTTCGGCGGTTTTCGGCGCTGGTTGGATTCGGAAGGTTATCCCGCCATCAAGCCGCCTTGGGGAACCCTGAACGCGGTGGATTTGAACACCGGCGAACTCAAGTGGAAGGTGGTCCTTGGCGAGTATCCGGAACTGACCGCGCGGGGTATTCCTCCGACCGGCACGGAAAACTACGGCGGTCCCGTGGTCACGGCCGGCGGTCTCATATTCATCGGAGCCACCGCTGACGAAACCTTCCGCGTATTTGACAAGGAGACCGGCAAGATCCTCTGGCAGACCAAACTCCCCTTCGGCGGCAACGCGACCCCGAGCACCTACATGGTGAACGGTCGCCAATATGTCGTCATCTCCGCCGGCGGCGGCAAGTCAGGTCGCCCCCGAGGCGGAAGTCTGGTTGTGTTCGCGTTGCCGGAGTGAACGGTGGTAGGAGGATCGTTTGATTTCTGGAGTTGCGCAGCTGGCCGCTGAAGCGAGGGGTTTTTAAGAAGAGGAAGAA